>CAZXLQ010000025.1:17238-18717 GCA_964641945.1 uncultured Clostridia bacterium | reverse complement strand
GCCTAACCCGCTTGCCCACGCGCCTTCCGCCGGCGCGCGAGAATCTGATACACCGCGAGCGAAAGGACGACCCAGCCAATCGTGACGAGCACGGACGGATCGCGGCGCCACCCGAGGATCGCGAGCACGACTACACTCGAGAGGATGAAGATCGCCGGCGTGAACGGATAGCCGAGCGTCCGATACGGCCGCGGAAGGTCCGGCTCACGTCGCCGGAGCACGAAGACGGCGAGCGCCGTCATCGATCCGGTCGCAAGCATCGCAGCCGAGGCGTAGGCGATGAGATCCTCGACACCGCCAAGAGCCATCAGCACGATCGTCCACGCCGCCTGCGCCCACAGGGAGACAACCGGCGAGCCGAATCTTGCGTCCAGCCTCGCGCCCGACTTCGGGAACTCGCCGTCACGCGCCATGGCCCACGCAATCCTGGATCCTGTCAGCACGATGCCGTTGAGCGATCCGAGCATCGCCACGGCGATGAGCAGCGTGACGCCTACGACACCCGCCTGACCGAGCAGCACGCCGGCTACGGCCGAGCCGGCTTCTCCGGACTGTGCGAGGCCGGCAAGCGAGTAGACGGAAAGAAAGCCTGCGCACAGGACGATGTAGAGCGTGGTGACCACCGTTGTTCCGGTGATCAGCGAGCGCGGAAGCGTTTGTCCCGAGTCGCGGATCTCGCCACCGATGTAGATCGCTCCGTCCCATCCGGCGTAGGCGAAGTAGACCGGAAGGTAGCCGGCCGCCAGGCCGGCAGCGGTTGTCGCGACGTGCCCGGCGCCGGTATCTGGCGCGGATTGTCCGGACGCAATGACGACGATCGCCGCGACGAAGAGTGTGACGATGGGGATGGTCGTCAGCACGAGTTGCACTCGCGACGAGAAGATGAGCCCGAGGTGATTGATCGCGGTCAGCAGAATGACGACGACGGTCGCAATGACGAACGTCGACGGAATGGGCCATCCGGCGACAACGACGGGTTGACGAATCGACTCTCCGAAGAGCACCGGCAACTGGTAGGTGCCGAGGGCGAGTGCCACCGTGCCGATCGAGCCGGGAAAAACCGCAAGTACCTGCAGCCATCCCACGGCAAATCCGACGCCGTTCCCGTAGGCGCGCCGAAGGTAGACGTAGTGCCCACCGCTCAACGGCAACATCGCGCCCAGTTCTGCCACCGACAGCGCGCCGCACATGGCCGTCACGCCGCCGGCAATCCAGAGCAGGAGAAACGCAGATTCGCTCCCGACACTCGCGGCGACCTGCGGCGGCCCGATGAAGATCCCGACGCCGAGCATCGGACCGACAACGAGAGCCGTGGCTGGCCAGAGGCCGATGTGCTTGGTCGGGTTCACGTGTCGGGCCATTTGACTCTACGGCGTGCACATTGGCAACGCCTCGAGACCGAGTCCCGATTGGCCCGGAACCCCGAGCGCGCACGTCGGTGATGCTGGCCGATCGGGCGTGCGGTCGGGAGAGCGGTCC
>CAZXLQ010000025.1:0-17228 GCA_964641945.1 uncultured Clostridia bacterium | reverse complement strand
CCCGCGGCCCCCCCCGCACCCGCTACCGCTGGGCGGGCCCGGCCGTGCGGACCCACCACGGTACCGGAAACGCACGGCCACGACACAACCCATGTCCAGCCAACTCGATTCCGGGTAGGGCCAGCGCTGCGCTCGGGGTTCTGGGTCAGACTCCCGGATGCCCCGTCGTGTGATTCCGCTCAGCGGACCACGAATTCGATGGCGTCGTCGAGCGCCTTCTGGACTCGAACATCGGTCGGGTCGAGCTCGAGTGCGGCATTGAGCGATTCGATGGCCTCGTGCGGCTTGCCAAGAATGAACAGGCAGAGATTCGCGAGTCGCGTGTGCGCCTCGGGTCGAAGCGGATTCAACGAGATCGATCGACGATATGCGTCCGCCGCGTCGTCCCACATGAGCAGTCGCTCGGCAGCGACACCGAGGTTGTAGTGCGCCTTGCCCGAGCCCGGAATGGCTGCAACTGCTTCACGCATCGCGTCGAGGGACTCCTCGGGACGACCGATCGCAGCGAGCGCGTGGCCAAGTCCGCAGTGCGGTTCGACGTTGGACGGGTCGAGCTCGATGGCGCGACGGTATGCAGCCATCGCCTGGTTGGCCTTGCCGAGACGCCACCACGCCAGGCCGAGATTGTGGAAGGCCGGCGCAAAGTCGGGCTTGATCTCGATGGCGCGCTCGAAGGCTTCGATGGCCTCGACGAAACGGCCACGCTGCCCGAGCGTCATGCCGATCCGGTTGTAGTTCGAAGGCGTCTCCCTCACGACTCACCTTGTACCACGAACCCGCGTGTCGTTGACATGCGGAAGGGGCGTGCCTTCCGCCGGCAGGTCCGGAAAGAGAAAGTCCCGCGCCTCGACGAGCGAGCGGACCACGCGATGCGCGAGGGAGCGCACGTCATCTGTCGGCGGCACGAGGTCGGGAACCATGACGGGGATCATTCCGGCGGCGTGCGCGGCCCGAATCCCGTAGACCGAGTCCTCGAGGACGACGCACGAGTGCGGCTCGACGTCGAGCCGCTCGGCAGCGAGCAGGAAGATGTCTGGCGCAGGCTTTCCGCGCCTTACCTCGTCACCCGTCACGACGAAATCGAAACGGCCGGCAATGCCGGCGGCCTCGAGCGACCGGTCCGCGCCGGCGCGGCGTGTCGAAGTCGCGACCGCGGTCCGGACCGCCGACCGGTCGATGGCTTCGAGGAGCTCCAGAAGGCCTTCCTTGCGCGGGATTCCATTGCGCCCGATCTCGTCGAGCCATCGGACCGTGCAGGTCTCTCGAAAGTGCGTCAGCGGGAAAGAGGGACCGAGCTCGCGCGTGAGGATCTCGTCGGTGTCGACGCGCGTGCGGCCGACAAGACTGAGAAACAGCTCGTCGTGAAGGTCGAAACCTAGCTCCGTCGCGACGGCCGTCCAGAGCCGGTAAGCCATCCGCTCCGTGTCGAGCATCAGGCCGTCCATGTCGAAGATCACGGCCCGAAAGACCGGTGTGGAACCGGCCCCGGGTAGCACATCGAACCTCGACAAGTCGCTCATGATCGTGCGTCGCGGCGCTTTGTCGAGCGCCGGACGCACAGTCAATCACGTCTCGAGTTCCTTCATCCAGCTTCCGACGGCTTTCGGATCCACCGTCGCCTTGACGACCGTGGCTTCCTCGTCATCGACGGTGACGACCAGGACTTCGAAGTCACTGCCGGACGGCCTCACGTAGACGAAGGTCTGTTCCAGGTCGACTCGCGAGGTGGCCTTCACGATCGGACGCCAACTCGAGTCGAGGCTGTCGCGCAGGATCCCTTCGAGCGCCGGATCCGTCCGCGGACCGGAGAGGTTCTCGAACATCGCGATCCTGAAACTCTTTACGCCTTTCGGATGGACCAGCCTCGCTGCCAACCGTGCGAGCCACATTCCGCCGGGATCGTTGCGTCGTGCCTTGTAGGTCGACTCGATGTGCCGGACTACCGCATCGAACTCCGCATCGGCGGCGCGCGCCACGCTGACCGGTACGAGCAGCACCGACGCAAGCACGATGAAACCCAGGGCGTTGGTCTGCTTCATGATCGTCCTCCTATCGTCCGGATTTCGTAGGCGCTGGCGCGGGTGCTGTTTTCACCTCACGCTTGAGCTCCATTCGCGGCACGCCCAATTCTCCCTCGAGCTCGCTGAGCCGTGCCGGATCGATCTCGCCGATGATGTTCACGACCGTGACTTCCTTGGGATCCGTCGCGAGAATCGCGAGACCGAGCACCTTGCCGCCGCCGCGCATCACGTAGATCTCGGCGTTTTCGCCGCCCTTCTTGCTGTACACACCTGTGATACGGCTCCAACCCGGTCCCGAGAGCTGGGATCGGATTTCGTCTACGTCAGCCTGGTTGTATTCGCCTTCTTTCTCGAACTCGAAACCCCGCACGAAGATCTCCTGGATGCCGGACACGAGCTCTCGCACCTTCTTCGTGTCGTCGTCGTTTTCACCGGAGAGGAACTTCACGGCCATTCCCATGAGCTCGCGGTCGATGGTGACGTCGACGGACTTCGATGCCTTGGCGCGCAGGCCGGCGAGGCTGTCGAGACGCAGTTTCGGATTCTGGGCAAACGCAGTGGCGGAGAGCGTGGCCACCGCGACGAGCGCAAGGACGGGACGGAAGAGCTTTATGGAGCGAACGATCATGACAGGTTACCTCTTGATGAAAATTCGGGAAATCAGGTCGTCGGAAGTTCGGAGCGGTCGGTGATACCGCGCTGGGCGACGCGGAGCTTCGCGTTCGTAATCGTCAGGGCGAGGCGAAGCTGCCGCGCTGCGAGATAGGCATCGGCGTCCTGTTCGCGCGTCGAAACAGTCGATTGCGCCGGGACCGAGCGCCGAATCCTGCGGACTCGGGGAGCCTGCTCGGGTCTCGGGTTCGAGATCGGAGGCTCGATCTGTCCGGGCCCGGTTGTTGTTTGACCCTGCCGATCAGTGCCACCCTCGAAAATCGGGTTCTTCGGGCCCGGGACGCCCATGTTGGTCACACCACCCACGATGTCGGGCTCTTGACTCTGTTGCGTCGCGACGAACCAGAGCGCGCCACTGGCGATCGTGACCGCCGCCGCGGTCGCGAGCCACGTGCGGGCAGTCCGGGGACGCTTAGGCACGAGCACGAGTGTGGCCGGCTGGGACGGAATGGCTTGCAGGACCCGGTCGGCGAAGTCGCCCGAAGGCTCCTCACGCGAGAGGGCGCTGCGAAGTTCGTTCTCGAGGTGACTCATGCTGGTACCTCCCGGATGCTCGGCTCGAGTTTTCCGCGCAGGACGGCGAGCGAGCGCTGCAAATGGCTCTTGACGGTGTTCACCGGCATGTCGAGGACCTCGGCGATGTCGGCAGGCCCGAGATCCTCCTGGAAGCGAAGGATGACGATCATTCGCGCCGGCTCGGGAAGAGCGGCGACGAGCCGCTGCAGGCGATTGCGCATGATCGGGTCTCCGGTCTCGGCGTGGGCGATCGGTTCGGGCACCTCGTCGAGTCCGATCATCGGACGAATCCTGCGTCGACGCATGGCGTCGATGCACCGATGGCTCGTCACCCTACGCAGCCAGAATCGAACGTGATCGGCGTTCTGAAGAGTTCCGAGGGTCTTGTAGAGTTCCAGAAACACTTCCTGTGCGAGCTCCTCGGCGACCGAGCGGTCGCGCGTCGAGTGGAGTGCGATGCTGAACACCATGGCCTGATGCTCGCGGACGAGCGACGCGAAGGCCGTGTGATCGCCACGGCGTGCGGCCTCGAGAGTGTCTGTGGTGTTCGGTAACGGCACGATGTCGAATTCCGCGTCGCAGTTCGGGTTCGTAAGGGTATACGCGTCGGGAGAGACCGACGAATGCAGAAATTTCGGATGGGGAGGGGAAGGGGTTACGTGGACCGAGCCTGGTGACTCCGTGACTCTGTGACTCTGTGACTCTGTGTGCGAAGCGTCTGAGAGCTTCGCACACGGAGTCACGGAGTCACAGACTATCAGCGCAACTCACAGCGGAAGCGTCTCGGTCCGACCAACCGACGTTTTCAACGCGTTCGGGAATGACGCGTCCCGGCGGTATACTCGCGCGGCACGGCGACCAGCACGGAATCAACTTCACCGATGGATTCGCGAACGCGCTACTACGACTTCGGATCGTTTCGTCTCGACGCACAGGAACGCGTCCTCACGCGCGACGGTGAGAACGTCGCGTTGACGCCGAAAGCGTTCGACACGCTGGCGTTTTTCGTTCGCAGTGCCGGACGCATTCTCGAAAAGGACGTACTGCTCGAGGCTATCTGGCCCGACGCGTTCGTCGAGGAAGCGAACCTCGCCGTCAACGTTTCGCTCGTGAGAAAGGCGCTCGGCGAGCGGCCGGACGGCGGTCAGTACATCGAAACCGTGCCTCGTCGCGGATACCGCTTTGCCGACAAGGTCCGGCTCTACGACATCAACGGGATTGCCATTTCCGGACCCGAACCGCTCTCACCCGTGGGCGCCGTCGCCCCGCCCCGCACCGACGACGGGTCGCGCGTGAAAATCATCCGCCGGCCGCCCGAGATTCGGTACGCGCAGAGCGCCGACGTGAACATCGCCTACCAGGTGGTCGGGGACGGTCCGATCGACGTCGTGTTCGTCATGGGCTGGGTCTCGCACCTCGAGTACTACTGGAAGAATCTGGACTTCGCGCGCTTCCTGTCGCGCCTCGCCGCCTTCTCGCGGCTGATTCTTTTCGACAAGCGTGGTACCGGACTCTCGGACCGCGTGTCGCTTGGCGAGCTTCCGACGCTGGAGCAACGGATGGACGACGTCCGGGCTGTGATGGACGCCGTCGGTTCCACACAGGCAGCCGTCATCGGTGTCTCGGAGGGCGGCCCGATGAGCGTGTTGTTCGCCGCAACCTACCCCGAAAAAACGGTCGCTCTGGTCATGATCGGAACGTATGCGAAGCGACTGCGCGACAAGGACTATCCGTGGGGACCGACCCTGGAGCAGCGAGAAGCGTTCCTTCAGATGCTGCAGCGCGATTGGGGCGGCCCGGTCGGAATAGAGGAGCGCGCACCGAGTCGCGCCGAAGATCCCGACTTCCGGCAGTGGTGGGCGGCGTACCTGCGCATGGGCGCGAGTCCCGCGGCGGCCGTCGCGCTCACGCGCATGAATGCCGAGATCGACGTCCGCAACATCCTCCGATCGGTCCGTGTCCCGACGCTCGTGCTTCATCGGACCGGGGACACGTGTCTCCGCGTCGAGGAGGGGCGCTTCGTGGCCGAGCGGATTCCGGGCGCGAAGTTCGTCGAGCTTCCGGGCGCCGACCATCTGCCGTTCGTCGGCGACCAGGACGCGATCCTGGACGAGATCGAAGAGTTCCTGACCGGAGCGCGCCACGCGCCCGATCTCGACCGGGTGCTCGCGACGGTGCTCGTCGCGGTCATCGACAGCGTTCCGACGCCGTCGCCCGAAAGTGCTGCATCGGGCGGACGGGGGATGCTCTATCGATTCGTGTCGCACGTCGGTCGCGAGATCCAGCTCTTCCGCGGAAGCGCGGCCGAAGTACTCGACTCGCGGATCACGGCGACGTTCGACGGACCGGCGCGAGCGATACGGTGTGCCTGCGCGATTCGCGATGTTGCGCGACGGCTCGGAGTGGACGTGCGTGCTGGGCTGCACACGGGCGAGTGCGAGATTCGAGCAAGCACGGCTGGCGGTCTGGCCGTCGAGGTCGGCTCGCAGGTGGCCAAGCTCGCCGGGCCCGGCGAGGTGCTCGTCACGAGCACCGTCAAGGACATCGTGGCGGGCTCGGGCATCGAGTTCGAGGACCGCGGAACGGCGAATTTCGCAGGCATGGGAGACGTCCGGCTCTTTGCCGTTACGCGCTACGCGTGAAGTCCGGTCGGGAGCGTCCCGCACGAGCGGGTCGCACCGGAGGCGGGATACGCCGTCGTTCAGCGCCCGGGCCGGACTCCCGGATGGCTCGTCGCAGTGATTCGCATGAACCCGGGACACACCCGTGCGCTACCGCGCACTGTACTGATGCGAGAGGCGTCCAGTCTCGGTACGTGCTCACGGGCGTCTGGCAGGTCGACAAATGCTGGGGAACTCGGTTCTTGACAGCCCGTAAGCCGGTCAGTATGCTCCCCACTTCTGCTGAGCGGGAGTAACTCAGTGGTAGAGTGTCACCTTGCCAAGGTGAAAGTCGCGAGTTCGAATCTCGTCTCCCGCTCCATAGCTTTCGATAGAGAAGCGGCCCGCTGCGGCCGCTTCTTTCGTTGAATGAGGGTCATCCGGCGGCGTAGCCAAGTGGCAAGGCGGAGGTCTGCAAAACCTCTATTCATCGGTTCGATTCCGATCGCCGCCTTCGACGTTAGGACCGTGCACCGTAGCGCACGGGTCGTTCCCGGGTTCTGGCGATGGTTCTGCAGGAGGCCTGCCGGGAGGCTGACCCGTGCGCTACCGCGCACGGTACTGATGCGATGATGGCGCCTCCCGGCACGCCCGTTCAGGGGCAAGAGACTCTCAGGGAATTGCGCGGGTCACGGTCGCGCCCGACGCGTTGCGAATCGTCATCCGCGCGGTGCCGCCATTCGCCGCCAGGTAATTCCTGACACTCTGCCCGGTCAGGAGGTTTCCCTTCTGTGTCACCTTCGTACCGTTCTTTACAGTCGCCGCCGCGACGAACGGAATCCCGTCAACGAAGACCTGAACCGTGGGACTGAACCCGGCGCCTTTCGTGACCACCTTCGTCGCCTTGACCTTCACCGAGCTCACCGTGCCGGGCACGGCATTGATCTCGTTCGACGCTTCGCTCTCACCCGTGTCGTAAACCGCCGTCACGACGAAGAACGATCCACCCGGAGCCACCGAAGATCCCGCCGACGTCTGGCTCGGTCCAGTTGACGTGAAGAAGTTCGCCGGGACCGCCTGAACTCCCGGAGAGGTGCCGCGATAGACGTTGTAGCCGAGCAGCGTGTCGCGAGGTCCCAGCGTCGATGCCGGGACAACGTCGTCCGTAGCCGCGGCAGCCGTGCATACGCGTGCGTTCGTCGGAGGCGGCATCCCCGCACCGGTTGCAGCCGACCAGCAGACGCGCATGGCGCCCCCCGTCGAGAAGAACGCCCGGATCATCCACGTTCCCGTGATGACGCGGGTTCCGCTGGTCGCCATCGAGAGCTGCGTGCCGTCGAAATGAGAAAAAAGCTCCGTATTGAAATAGGCGAGTGAGTCACCCGTCGCCGTATTCTCGTCTAGTGCCGCCGGGAAGATCGGTTCATTCGTCTCGGCAGTGATCTTGTTCGTGAAGCCGACATAAACCGTGCCCTGCTCGATCGTGACCGGATCGTCGAGCGCTACGTTCTGAAACGTGGAATTGCTCGGCTGGACCAGAAACAGCTGTCGACGCACGAGCGTCGCCGCCGTTGGATCGGCGTTCGACGCGGGATCGGTATAGACGAGCACCTCGAACGGCATCCCGGCTTCGACGCCCGTCGATCCGACGTCCGTGCTGGTCGGAAACACGAACGACAATGTATCGATCGTGATCGGCAGGAGTTGCGGGTTCGGCGTGAAACGATTGAGGAAGACGGCCTGCGAACCGTTCATGCCTTGCGAGTCGGTGACTCCGAGGGCTGCTTCGAACGATCCGTCATCGATTTGGAGTACCTGCGAGCCGGGCGGAACCCCAGCGGTCTCGGCGACCTTTGACAGGCCGCCCCGAACCGCGCCGATCTGCGTTCCAAGCGAGACGTCGTCGGACTGCGATGCGCCGCGTGCTCCCGTGGACATGGCAGGCAGCGTGAGAGCCAGCGCCGCAAGCAACGAAAGACCAGCGATTCTCGATGTCATGACCTGCATGAGCTTTCTCCTGACAGGAAGCGGCCTTGAACGGCGGGTTTCGCGACCGCGCGCCGCGCGGCGGTCGAGATGTCTCGCGGTGAGACTCGAGCCGGTCGCTTCGGGTTGTATCGCAGACGGCGCCTGGGCTCAACCCGCCAGACGGCGCGCCGAAAGCGAGAAGAGTGCCATGAGGACCGAAGTCGCGGCGCCAAGCAATGAGTCGAAGCTCCCGATCGAGAGCCGCCCGGCCTCGATCGCGGCCTTCGACGCGGCGTGGACTCCCGGGATCTGCACGACAGCAAGGACGATTGTCGCGGCGACGGCAAATGCGATCAGCCAGCGAACGACCGAATGCCCAAGCACGAGCCCGGCAAGGATCGAGATCCTCTCTGTGGCGCTTTCGGAATCGATGAAGCGGCCGAGCAACGCTGTCCGGTCCTGCGGCCAGTACCAGTTCTCGACGACGATCCCGACGATGCACGCCACGACGGCGATCAGCATGCAGCCAGTGTACAACCGGGCGTCGCTCTCCGAAGCGAATTCTGGCGCCGTCATGCGACGGCCGGGTATGATGCGCGCGTGCCCGGGTCTCGCTTCGCCTCCTGGTTCATCGCCGCCGCGCTCGCCGCTTCCGCGACGGGTTGTGCAGTGTTCGACGCGGTCGGCAATGATGCGATCGATGCCGGATCGGTACTGCACGGACTTCAAGCCGGTGTGGAAAGGCCGGTCGGAGATGCGATCGTCGAGCCATCGGACCTCGCGTTCGATCCCGAAACGGGCACGCTCTGGACCGTCTCGGACGCGGACGGCACGCTGCATCGAATAGCGCCGGATGGCGCCGTGGCCGGAGGCGCAATCGAGCTCGGTGGCAAGGATCTGGAAGGCGTCGCGCTGGACCCCAGGTCCGGGCACCTCTTCGTCGCTGACGAGGCGACCGCCGAGATCATAGAAGTGAAGCGCACGGGCGACATCGTTCGTCGATTCAAGGTCGATGTCCGTACCGGAAACTCCGGCATCGAGGGCATCGCGTACGACACGGCGAAGGATGGCTTCGTTCTTGCCATCGAGAAGCCCGCTGAACTCGTTTTCGTCGACCGGTCGGGCAATATCACGAGCCGCGCAAGGATCGAGACGCAGTCCATAGGCGCGGTAGCAGCGGTTCCATCGGGGGCGACATTCCTTGTCGCAGCCAGATTCGAGGAGGCCATTCTCGAAGTAGACCGCGCCGGCAAGCTCCTCAATCGCTTTTCGGTGAACTACCCCGGAATAGAAGGCATCGCCCTGGATGACCGCAATCGGCTCTATGCCGTCGCCGACCTCGGTTCGAATGCAAGGGGAATGCTCTATCTCTTCGTGAGAGGAGGCTCGTCGTGAGCGTCATCTTTGGAGTGAACCCGGTCATCGAGGCGCTTCGCGGAGATCGACGGATCGTAGAGCGAATCACCATCGCCACCGGAGCACGGATCGCCCGATTCGAGGATCTGATGCAGGCGGCCCGCGCCGCGCGCGTTCCGGTCGCCCGGCAGCCGGCCGCGGCCCTCGACCGGACAGCGGGAACCCGCAACCACCAGGGAGTAGTTGCATTCGTGGGCTCGGCCAAATACGCGGAGCTCGAAGACGTCATTGCGAGAATGGCCGAGCGAAAGCTCGTCGTTCTCCTGGATGGTGTCGAGGATCCTCACAACCTGGGCGCAATCCTTCGAACGGCGGAATGCGCCGGCGCCGCCGGCGTCGTCGTGCCCGCGCGCGGACAGGTGGGCCTGACCGAAACAGTGGCGAAAACCTCCGCGGGCGCGCTCGAGCATATTCCGGTCGCCCGGGTCACGAATCTCGTTCAGGCGATCGAGACGCTGAAGGCCTCGGGCGCATGGGTCGCCGGCCTCGACGCCGGAGCCGGGAAGTCATACACGGAGTATGATTTTGACGGACCGACGGCCCTGGTGTTCGGCGGTGAGGGCCACGGTCTGCGGCGACTCGTTCGGGAGCGGTGCGACGTGCTGATTTCGGTGCCGATGTTCGGCGCCGTCACTTCGCTTAACGTCTCGGTGACGGTTGGCGTCGTTCTGTTCGAGGCGCGGCGTCGAATGGCTGGCTGAAGAGGTCTTTCGCGCAGAGCTGCGTCGAATGCAGCAGTTCGCCGACACCTGCAGCATCGTCACTGCACCATATTGACTGCGTGTGGTTCGCCATGGCCGTCAAGTCATTGCGTTCAAAGGGCGCGATCCTTTGGCATGGTCCTTGCACCCGGACAAGGCGATGACATTGACATTCCCGGGGGAACGCCACGCCGAGCGCAACGGAGGCATGTCGTTCAGAGAGGACCTCGGGAACGATAGGGCGGCGGTAGGGAGGTCGGTGCCCATCCGATCGGAGCAGAGGCCGTTCGGAAGCGCCCCTCCAGGCCTCCCGCGGCCGCACTCACTTCGGCGACGAGCCGCGCGGATCGAGAGAAATCCTGCGCGGCTCGCGGTTACAGAACGGCGAGCGTCCCACGGACGATCGAACGGCTCCGATCATTGCCGTACTTCCGCAACGATGAATCTACGGGTTCAGGCACTGTCCGTGGGACGCTCGCTACCGCTCGCGGCTCGACGAACTGGGACCCGGCGGAGCGTCCTGCCCGGTAGTTCACGATGCGGGTCGCCCCCGTTTCATGAGCCGCGAATCGAACGGTTCCGAACACTTCAGTCCTTCTACATCACCAGAGTTCCGTCGTGGACAGCACTGTCCGCAGGCCGCTCGCTGCGCTCGCGGTTCCGCAAGATGAGCTCGAGTCTACTTCGTTCGCGTCCCTCGGGCGCTCCGCAGCGTGACACGAATCGTGCCGACGTCCGGCTCCGCCGTGATGAGCAGCGGCACGCGCGCGATGTCGTCGCTGTACCAGACTCGAATCCGGTTGCTGTCGTCAGGCTGGCCTGCGACGAGGGGAATGAAGGCTATGCGGATGGCATTGACCTTCCCGTTCGTCGACGCGATGGATTCGCGTGCTTCGACGACAGCCCGTACCTGGCGGCGGTTGCGGCCCTCGACGCCGTCGAGCGTCAGGGTCTCGCCGGCCTTCAGCGGCAACGCGCGGAGACGATAGAAGAGCGACAGCCCGTCGCTCGTCTCGGGATCGATCGGCGTGCTCGACTGTCCCGAAACAGCAACGTTTTTCTTGCGGTCGAAGACGGTCGAGCCACGCTGGCTCTTTCCGTTGAAGGTCGACTCGTATTCGGTGCGGTGGCCGAGGACCGTTTTCGGGCTGCAGTACGAGGTGTAGACCGCGTCGACTGCCGCCAGGAACCTCGTCAGCCCGACCGTTTCGACGTCGACGCGGATCGGGATCCCCTCGGCGCCGAAATATGCGCCACGAGCTCCGACGGCCATGACCATCTTTGCAGCTGTCGTGCTTCCGTTCCACGCGATGTCATAGGTGAGCGTCTCGCCGGGGCCGAAAGGGAGCCTCTCGAAAGTCGGGACGACGGGTGCCGGAGCGGCCGTTTCGGCGCGTGGCGCTCGAACCGCCGACGCCGGCTGTTCGACGCGCCGGGACCGGGTGGTGCCTTGTGCGGGCGCCGTTGCCGGCAAGAGCGACAGGACGGCAACGACCAACAGGAACTTGCGAATGATCACGGGCTCGGACTCCTCCATCACGGGTTCAGGTCTTCGATCGATTCGGATGTCTCCCGCCGCTTGGCGCGATGCCCGCATCGACTCCGAAAAGATAACGGACGCGGCCAATCGAAGACCAGCCACCGCATCGGTACCGTAAGCCACGGAGCGCCGTACTGATGCGTGAGGGGCGCGATGAAATCGTCACCATCAAGAGGGTGGCAAGTTCAGTGGTCGCCCCGGTAAATGCACAAGGGCCGCGACGTCTGCCGCGGCCCCTGCCTTTTCTCGATATCGCGCGGACGATGCCGTCGCGTTCTGCCTCAGTATTCGGTCATCGAGTCGTTCGACGCAATGATCACCGTGCTCTTGGAAGCGTCGGCGCTGACGCGGCGCGGGCGGGTGCCCTCGGCAGCGGTCGATTTTTCGTCGGTGATCGGCTTCACCGTTCCGCCGGGGACCGGTTCGTCGTCCTCGTCCTTCGTGAACGGGCTGCCGTTGACGAAGACCTGGCCGTCAGTGAACGAGATAAGCGAGGCCGGATTGATCGGTTCGCCGTTCACGCGCACCTCGTAGTGCAGGTGCGGGCCCGACGATCGGCCCGTCACGCCAATGGCTCCGATCACCTGACCGGGCGAAACGGCCTGGCCGACCGAGACCCACATTGCCGACAGGTGCGCGTAATACGTCGAGACGCCGTTGCCGTGATCGATGACGATCAGGTTGCCGTATCCACGCTTGACGCCGGCGAACGCAACGATGCCGGACATAGACGCCCCGACGCTGTCGCCGTAAGAAGCCTGGAAGTCCACGCCGTTGTGACGTCGGCCGCCGCGCCAGCCGAAGTTGCTGTTGATCCGCATGCTCGTTGCCGCGGCAGGCTTCATCGCGTAGGGCGACGAATTCGCCACGCTGCCACCGCGGATCGAGATCGAACCCGGACCACCGGTCACGATGCGAGGCGATGGCGGGACGACGAGCGCGACCGTTGGAACCGCGACGTGTGTTCCCTCGCCGTCGACGACGGGCGAGACTTCGGGATTCTGTTCTGCAGCGGGGATTTCCTTCGAAAGGGAAGGAACTTCAGGAGTGGGCTTGCTCGAAACCTGAGCGGAAACAGCGGTTGCGCCGGTGGCGCCGAAAAGTAGAAGTGCGGAAACCGAGACCGAAATGCGTGCGTTCAATCGCATGCAACCTCCGAGATGATGATTTGAGCGTCGAACCGAAGGGCGCCAAAGGGGCGCACGGAACGATCTAAACGGTCGGAACAATTGGGCTGAATGAAGATTGAATTCACAGGGACTGGCGTCAAAGACGAAGGGCAGCGGCCCCTCTCAGCGTAGCGTCGGATTCGCGTTGTTTTTTGGAGACGCCCGAGTGTACTGATCGAGTCCGGGGGTGTCAACTTCGAATTCACTTGAAATCGGTTCACACCTGAACCGTCGTGACGGCAGATCCGTCGGGTCCCCGTACTGGCTACCTGTACAATGCTCCACATGCAAGCACTCCTTCGTCTTCGGATCTGGGCACTCACGTGTGCAGTCGTCGTCGTCGCAGCGGTTTTTCCGGATGCCGGAACTCTTTCTGCCAATGCTCAGAGTGGCCGCAAGCCACCACCCAGGCCCACTCCGGTGCAGCCCGGAGAGGATCCGGACGCCGACGTTCGTCTCGGAACGCAGGAAGTGCTGCTCAACGTCACGGTCCGCGATGCGAACGGGCGCCCCGTGAAGGGACTGACCCAGCAGGACTTCATAATTGCCGAGGACCGGGTGAAGCAGGAGCTCGCGTCGTGCCGCGAAGCGATGCTCCCGGTCAACGTCGTGCTCGTGCTCGATGCGAGCGGCAGCGTTTTCTCCGAGCGCGTGTCGATCCGGAAAGCCGCCGGTGCGTTCGCAAAGGAGCTTGGTCCCGAGGACCGCGTTTCGGTCATTCAGTTTGCCGACAAGGTCGAGCTCCTGCAGGACTGGACGACCGACCGGGAGCCGATCCAGCACGCGCTGGACTGGCGATACCGGGGCGGCGAGGCCACGGCGTTCTGGGACGCGCTGTTTCTCGCGGCGGAGGACCAGCTGTCGAAGGTCGAAGGTCGCCGCGCGATCATCCTCCTGTCGGACGGAGTCGATACGGCGAGCAAGATCTCGGAGGACCTCGTTCGGGCTGCGCTCGACCGGTGCGGAGCGTCGCTGTACGTCGTGAGCAAGGCCCAGGCGGTCATCGAGCGCATCAAGCCATACGCCGGGAAGACCGGAGTGATGACGGGGACGGCGAAGCCGGCCCGGGCGGCAATCGGGGAGCTGCTCGCGGCGGAGGAGCGAATGAAGCGCCTTGCGGACCGGTACGGCGGCCGCCTCTACGCGCCGGTCAGCGACGCGGAGCTCGACTCGGCATACAAGGACGTCGCGCTCGAGCTGAAGCAGCAGTACGTGTTGACGTATGTCTCGGCCAATGAAACGCGCGACGGGCGTTGGAGGTCCATCGAGATCTTTCCGACGCGTCCGGGGATGACGGTGAGGACGCGGAAGGGGTACTCCGCGCAGTAGGAGGGTTCTCACCCCGAATCTGGAACCCTGCGCCTCCGCGAGTTCTCCGCGACTCTGCGAGAAACGTGTCGCTGAAACGCGTTTCTCGCAGAGTCGCAGATGACACGCAGAGGCGCGGGACAACCCGAGTACTTCAGCTACTCCCCCGTCTTGTGTCGCCGCTCGTCGCGCTGCCACGCATTCGCGAGGATCACGACGGCCTGCTCTCCCGGAAACACGATCTTCAGGTCGTTCGCGTTCTTCTTTATCTCGGTGCCCGGGAAAAACGGCGGCGAGAAGCTGCCACCCTCCAGCCGCGGATCGTAGTAGATCTGACGGTTCTTGTACTTGATGTTCGCGATGTTCGACTGGATACGGGCTCCCACGATCTTGAGTCGAGCACCCGTTCCCGGAGTTCCGTCGCCGTAGACGATCGTCCCCTCGAGTTTTCCGCCATCGTTGCCCTTGTTCCCGTTGAAGGCCGCGATGGACGCGTTGATCTCCATGCTCGCGCCGTTGCCGTCCGTCCGAGATCCATCCGGCTGAAGCACGACGTTGCCGTCGTTCGTGAAGATCCCGAGCACCGACTTCACCTGATTGGCGCGCGGCAGAGCGTTCCCGTCGGCGCCGACGACCGGTTCGGTGTACTTGATGTCTCCAGTGACAGTGATGTTCCGCTGGGCTGTGATGGTCATCGCAGTTTGTGGCGCGATGGCCGGGCCGGTCTGACCCTCCTGGGCACGCGGGCCCGACAACGACGTGATCGAGCCGTCGACAAAGAGCGAGATACCGGGTGACGACTTGGATTCTCCGAGAGACGAATCCATCGGGACTCCGGTGAACGTGCGCGAAGCACCTCCCGAACTGAGCGTCGTCGTTCCCGCCTCGAAGTCGATCGTGACCGTGCTCATGCTTGCGCCCTGGCCGATCTGGACAGTCTGCGACGAGCCGTTCGTCGTCAACTCGATGCGCGCGTCGCCGTTCACGTAGATACCGCCACCGGTGATCGACGCCCCGTCGCTCGACGACACGTACACGCCATTGGGTATGTCGCCGCCACTAACCTGCGGCAGTCGACCGTTTGCGTCCGAGAGACCCGCAGCCAGCGTCCCCGCGGTGACTCGTCCCTGACCGTCGACCGTGCCCGGTTCGGCCGAGCCGTTGTAGCCATTGCCGTTCACGACGGCGAGCTCCTGCACGAAGTTGTTCTGTGGAGGCGCGACCTTCTCCTTGCGTTCGTAGGTTCCGGCGCTCACCACGACGCCCTGCTTTCCGTCTACCGGCACGGGCTCGGACCTGCCGTCGTAGATGACGTAGTCGTCGGCCTGCGAGACTCTTCCCCGGAAAACCACCGTGTTTCGCGACGAGAAGTTGAAATGCGAGTTCGTGTGGACGGGACCGGTGAACGATCCGCTCACCAGAACGAGGCCGCCTTCCGGGTCACCCTTGTCAAAAAACGTACCGTACGCAGTGAAGGGCCGTCTGGACACGCTCGATGAAGCCGAGAGGTGAGTTCGCAGCTCGCCGCGCTCGACGACTTCCGCGCGTGCGCCGTAAGAGCTCTTGCCGGTCGAACGGATCTCGTACCGGTAGATGTAGCTCTCGAGACCGTTTGCCGCGTTTCGTATTGGCGTCGTGGAAGGACCGCCCTCGATCGAGAGAATCTCGATCTGGTACTGCGCTTCGTTCGAGAAAGTGCTGCGGGCCTCGCTGTTCGCGAGCTCCGTGGCGCGCGCTTTCACTGCCGTGAAGAACGGCGAAGCCGGCGCCGACAGGGAATCCGGAAGAACCTGCGATTCGGCACGGAAGACCGGAGCCTTGCCCTCGGCGATCAAGGTGATCTGTTCGGCTACCGCTTTGGCCACGGAGCGCCTGCCCATCGCAATGCCCGCGTCTGCGGCGAAAAACGCCTCCTCGGACGCCCGGTAGCTGGCAGTGATAAGCGTGTCGGTCGTCGTCGACAACAAAAGCGCCAATGCGAGCGCATAGAGCAGCGTCATGCACAGAAGAGCCGTGATGAGCGCCGCGCCGCGCTGCGGACCATGCCGCCTCGTGCGACGGCGATGAGTTCGGGCCTGGACGTTGAACGTGAACATTCGGTGACTCGATCGTGAGATACAGGCCGTCTAGGACGGCCCGGCGTCCTCTCCGGCCGGACGCCGCAGGCGCATGTTGCGGGGGGTGATCTCGATACGTTCCGCGGTCTCGCGGTAATTCGCGGATTCCGGTTCGGAATCGATCGTTCGAGCCTTGAGGGTGACGACAAGGGAGCGAACTGTGTCCCGTTCCGTGGGCGGATCGTCGAGCGGCTCGCCGAGGGTCTGGTCGGCCTTGAGCACGCGGTACCGCGTCTGAAAGCCGATTATGCCGTGGGCGACGGCAACGAAACCGTCTTCGGTCTCCTTGCGCTCGAGCGTTTCGCCTTCCTTGTTGTAGCGGTACGTCACGATGCCATCGAGCTTTGCGAAGAGCGCGCCGTTGCTGTCTGCCGCGGTGCGGAACTTGTAGTCGCCGAATTTCGGCCGGGGATTCGACTTGTCGACAGTGAAGCTCACGAGAATGTCGCCGCCGGCCGTCACCGAAGCCGATGAAATGCGCACCACGACGAAACGCGACTCATTGTAGAGCACGTACCGGTCGCCGGGCTGGTAGAGCGAGCGCACTTTCTTGCGATCGTCGAGGTACTGGGGAGCGTTCGGCGGTCCCGTCGTACCAGCGGGCGGGATCAGCGCAACCTGCGTCGAACCGGACGGGTACGGCGAGTTGGATCGAACTTCCGCGATGGGAGCGTTGGGGTCGCCGATGAGCAGGACGAGCCGGTCGCCGACATCGCCTTCGCCATCGACACCGAGGATCGGCGCTGTCATGCCGCGAAGCCCGGTGCCGGCAGCCTGGACCTCTCTTGTCAGGAGATCGACCGCGGCCCTGACGTTTTCGTTCATCGACGTGACGCCAGTCTCGGTCGTGAATATCGACTGGTTCTGCCGCATCATGGTGAAAACGACCACCATGAGCCCGAGGGTCACGAGCATCGCGAACATGAGCTCAGGTAGCGAGAAGCCTGCCTGCACCGGCAGTCTTGGCGTCGTGCGGTCGGCCATTCGTGAACCGTCGAGTTCCGGGTTCCTGCGAGCCCATGGAGTGTGGAGGCGGCCGCAACTATAGCAAACATCAGCGGATATCAGAAGCAGGCCGCCTGGACGGTAGTGGGTCACTATCGATCTAGCTGCTCCTCTTGCGACTTTGCGTCTTCCCTTTGCGTCTCTGCGAGAAACTGACTATGAAAAGGACCCACTTGAACGTTCAGTTTCTCGCAG
>CAZXLQ010000024.1:0-28408 GCA_964641945.1 uncultured Clostridia bacterium | reverse complement strand
GCCATCGCGCGCGATGAGCAGGTGCAGGCGCCGGTAGCCGAACCGGCGGCGCTGAGCCGCCAGCTCCTTCAAGCGCGTGCGCAGCACACCGTCATCATCGCGACACCGCCGGTACCGGTACGTCTTCGGATCGATCCCGACCAGACCGCATGCGCGGCGCTGCGAGTAGTTCTTCTCTTCGATCGCCCACCTCACGGCAGACCTCCTTCGGTCTGTTGCGTGCCTTCGGCACGACGCGGTGGGCGTCAGAAGTTTTTTGCGAGCATCTCTTTCAGCGTCGCGTTGTCCATCACCTGCTCAGCCAGAAGCTTCTTCAGCCTGCGGTTCTCCTCCTCCAGCGTCTTCAGCCGCTTCGCCTCCGACACTTCGAGGCCGCCGTACTTCGCCTTCCAGGCGTACAGCGTCGGCTGCGAGATGCCGTGCCGGCGGCACACCTCCGCCGCCTTCATCCCCGCCTCGAACTCCTTCAGGATCGCAATGATCTGCTGCTCGTTGAACCGGCTCTTACGCATGACGTCCGTCTCCTCGTCTTGGGACGGACTCTACATCAGATCGAGGGCATTTCAGGGGGCAAGGTCAACGCCGACAAACGGCGCCTTATCGAGAATGCGGCTGCGGGCAGCGTCCGTTTGCTATTTCGGCAGCATGAGCGCTTTTGCGCGGGCCTCGTCGAGCGGCGCAGCGCCAGCCTTCAATCCATTCTTTGAGAGAATATAGGCGGTGATCGCCATGACATCATCTTTGGGCATGGAGCCGGGATTGTTCGCAGGCATCTTCTCGTGTTCAAACTGGAATAAGGACTCGACCGGCTGCCCGCCCCAGCGATCAAGGAAGGTCGCCCCCTTGAGTGCCGGCCCCATTGCGCCGGTCAGGTCCGGCCGGTGGCACTCGGCGCAATGGTTGTTGAACAGCACATGACCATCTTCGGCCTGCTTCGGTGTGTACCAACTCTTGCCTTCGTCGGCCCACGCCGGGCTTGCTGCAGCCATTGCAAGTGCCGATAGAAAGATGAGACGTTTTGAGTTTTTCATCATCTTCTCCAATTCTCATACTTTTCGATTCGATGTAGAGGGGTCCGCGTCACAGCCCGTCACGGTGTTCGTTTTGCACAAGCGGATCGGACTGCATCTATCAGAAGGCTAGACGAAGTAGTCGGCGGCCCTGCGCGCGTGTTCGTTGGGTATGCAAAGAAGGGTGCGGCCGAAGGCGATCAATGCGACCGCCGCCGTCACCGCGCAAATTTTTCGGCAGACCACTCGGCGAGCGGTAGTCCCCAATTCGGCACCCGGCCGTGATTGCGGAAGAACATCTCCTTGTAGGCGAGCTTCTGCGCGTACGGCAGCCGCCCCATGCGCAGCTCCTGGATGTCGCCGCCGAACCACGACGTTGCGTGGATGTAGAACGCCTTGCCGCCACCCATGTCGCCGATGCAGACCACCTCCGGCATCCACGGCTTGTCGGCCTTCTCCGCGGAGAGCCGCCCGACCGACTTCGCCACCTGGCGGCCGATAACGTCGCATTGCTGGTGGCCGATGGCGCCGAGCTTCGGCACCGTGATCGCCGCAGCGTCGCCGCAGGCGAACACCTCGGGATGCCCAGGCGCGCGCATCTGCATGTCGGTGACGATAAATCCCACCTCGTCGGAGATCGACAAGGACTTCAAGAAGTCGTGCGGCTTCCAGTTGGGGAATACGATCTTCAGCTCTGCCGGAAGCCGTCGCCCGTCGCGGAACTCGATTGCGTCGCCGGTCAGCCGCGCGATGCCTTGCGTCTTGTTCCAATACGATAACCCCATCTTGCCAGCCGCATCGAGTAATTGCGCGACGACCTTTTCGCCGGCGTCCTCGGCGATCAGCGCCGCCGGCGTGAACAGGGTGATGTTTCGGGCGCCACCTTTGCCGTTCTGCTCGAGCCAGTGCGCGAGCGCGAGCGAGACTTCGACCGGTGGCCCCTCGCAGGCCGCCAGCGCATCAGGCAGCCAGGCCGGGCGTCCCTTGCGGCCCTGCTCGAAGCGGTCCGAGCCGATCGCGATCGGCCCACCCTCGTAGGCATGCTTCAGGTAGTCGATCAGCCGGTTGGCGTGGAACGCATCCGAAACGGTGAAGCCGTGCTCGGCAAACCCTTCGATGTCGTCGTAGGCGAGGCGCGCGCCGAGTGCGATGACGAGGTAGTCGTATCCGATGCGATACTCGGGCGCTCCGGGGCGCTCCGTCGGCCGCATGCTGACGCGTCGTTGAGCGAGGTCGATGCCAAGCACCTCGGCTTGCATGAACGTGATCGCATCGCGCGCGAGGGTGCCGACCAACGGCATGTGCATGGTGACGGCGGGGTCGCGGCCTTCGAAGATTTCGAGCGGAATGTTCGGGATGTAATCGAGGTAAGCCTTGCGATCGACGACGGTGATGTCGACGGCGTCACCGGCGTAGTCGCGAATTTTCTGCGCGGCTCCGAGCCCGGCAAAATTGCCGCCGAGAACCAGGACTTTGGGCATTGCCTCTGACATGGCCATCTCGCTTGGCCCGCGCTGTCGGCGGGACTATTGGCGTTTTAGGGAGGCTGCGGCCGAGGCGCTCGCCGCGGGGGCTGCGGCCTCGGCCGCACATGCGGCAGCGGCGTTTACTTCTTCGCGCCTGCCGCGGTGGGCGCTGCAGGCTGCGCGGCGCTCGGCGTGGCGGTGGTCACTTTCCCGGCATCGCTCTTGGGTACGTCGACGAGAGCGACCGTATCGATCACGACGCCGTCCTCGGCAGCCTTCAGGGCCAGATTGGCCTCGTAGTACTTCTTCTGGTCGATCATCGTTTTCGCGACCTTGATGTGGTCGGTGGTGGCTTGCAGCGGCAGCATCAGCCGCGTCAGGTTGACGTCGATTTCGGCGAGCTTCAGCTGCTCCACAGCCTTTTGCTTGTCGCCGTCCTTGAAGTGCTCGTTCGCCTTGGCGATGTGACCCGACTTGGCCTCGTTGAGGACGAAGTTGTCGGCGATGTCGAGCGAGGCATCGACCGGCACCCATTGCTCGCCGCTGGTGCTGGCGTTACTGCGTCCGGTGACGTTCTTGAGATCGTCACGGGCCTTGCCGATGTCGCCGGAGGCCGCGTCGATGGCCTTGCTCGCAGCATCCGGCCGGCCATCGAAAATGGCGATACGCGCCGAGCGCAGGTCGCGCACGGCCTTGAAGCCATCGTCGGAAAGCTTCATCAGGCGATCATAGTCGACGGCCGTCTGCTGCGCTGATGTGGCGGGGGCGGTCGCGTCCTTTGCCAACACGGCTGCCGTAGGGACGAGGATGGCCGCCGATAGGACGGCGGCAACGAGAGTGCGTTTCATGGGAGTCTCCTTCACGGACCGCGCGCAGGCGCTTGCGGTCGATTCGATGTCGAAGGAGCCGGGTGCCGTGATGGACCGAGGCCCACTGCAATCGGCTCGCGTGTCACATCGCAATCGCTGGGCCAACTGATGTGCACATCGAAATTTCACGCAATTCCGGGCTCTTTGTTGCTTCGGCCCCGTCACCTGCCGCGCGTCCTTGGCGCAAATGCACCGGTGCACCGGCGCGGCGCAACCGCTCGCCGAACGCCGCGGTGTCGAACACCGCGGTCGGCATCAGGTTTGCGTGCACGATTGGTCGCGAGACACCGATCGGGGAGACAGCGATGATCGAATCCTTCAGGGACCACGCGGCCAACGAACGTACCTATCTCGCCTGGGTGAGGACCGGCATTGCCGTTTCCGCCTTCGGCTTCGTCATCGAGAAGTTCGAGCTGTTCGTGGCGGAACTGCCCGTGCTCGCCGCTGCCCGCACGCACGCGAGCCTGCTCTCCGCCGGTATGATTCGTTTCCTCAGTATCGTTCTGATGGTCGCCGGCATCACGATCGTCGCGCTGGCGACCGTGCACTTCCGGCGGACGCGACGGGCGATCCTCGCCAGCAGTGTCGAGGAATATCGCGATCGCGCTCCCGCCTATGCGCTCTCGGGTCTGCTGGTCGCTTCCGGCGTCGTCCTGCTCGTCGCGATGCTGCGGCTGTGAACCAGCGCGGCGGTGGATTACCACCGATCGGTGCGGCGTACCGTGCGGCATGGCCCTTTGCAGCGTCAGCCGGGTTCTGATCGACGACCGTTTGCGCCCATCCAAGCGCTGCGTCCCGCTACTGGCATGCTGGTTGCTCTGCCGGCAGCGAGGTCGCGGCTGCGAACGATGATTTCGGCGCAGCGCTCTGTCGGCGCAAGGAGAGCTGGGATGAAGATGCTCACGACGGTTGGAGCAGCGGCGGTCATGGCCGTCGCCGTGATTTCGAACCCTGCAGCGGTGCTGACTCGGGCTCCCTATGACTATTTCACGTCGACCGGCATTGCGCCGGGCGTGGGGCTCGAGATCCTCGAAAACGGCCGACGCGCCTTCGCGCAACTGCGGCAGGCGCGCGCAGCGGTTCGCAGCCTGTTCGCATCCGGCGCACGCTTCTCGCTGCGCCAGGCCGGTGACGACCTGATCGCGCTCGCCGAACACCGCGACGCGCGGCCGCTGATGCAACTGATCCGCATCGCCGAGAACGACCTCGATGCGAACGGCGCCATCGCCTCGGGAATGATGAGCGAAATCGGTGCGGAAGCCACCGCGCTGCTCGAGCGTGCCGATCCGGGTCTGCGCGGCGAGGCGCAGTCACTCGTTGCGACAGCGACGCGCAGTGTCGAGGCAATGGACGCTGTCGCCGCCGTCGCCGCGCTGGAGCGGCTTCGCGATCTCGTGGCCTTCGGCGCCGGTGGCAGCGCCCTCGATCTTGCGCGCCAGGACATCGCGTCGGCGAACGTTGCACTCGGGAACGGTGCCTCGCCACCGGACTGGAACGCTGCCGCCGAGGCCATCGACAGCGCCATCGCCAGACTGGCTTGGCTCAACACGAGCACGGGCCGCTCGCTGCTCGAAGCCCGCGACCTCGTGGCGTTCGCTATCCGGCAAGGCGGGCGCGATGATGTCGCCGCTCGCTACGGCATCGGTCAAGCCCGTGTTCGATTGCAGCTGTTGCCGGCCACCAGCGATCTTGCCAAGATTGCCGGAGAATTGATCGAAGGCCGCTCGCTCGATGCCGGCAAGCTCGATGTTCTATTGCGGGGTATCGATGCACGGATTCGCAAAGTCGCCGAGGGGCACAGTAATGGTCGGTCTCCCGGCTGAGGAAGCGCACCTGCGTCGGAGGGCGTCGCGGTGATGGTGCGGAGAATTCGCCCGGCCCTGTTACGCCCCGTCATGATGGTTGCCGCGCTCGGGGCCGCCGCCGTGCTCGTTGCACTGTTGACGCTGGTCGTCACGTCGTCGAATGCGCTGAGGCTGGTGCAACCCGTGCATGTGCACCTCCAGCACATGGTGAGCCTGCACGACGTTTCCAGTGAAACTCATCGCTTGCTCGCGCGCCAGCTCGGCGCCGATCCGCCGCCGTCGATGGCCGACGTCGAGCAGGTGCGAGCCAAACTCGCCCACTTGATCGCGACCGACCGAAATCTCTCGACCGGGTCGCCGACGCGGATCGCGAAGGCGCGTGAAGCACTGGTGGCCTTCGCCAAGGACCCGCCGGCGGCACTGCTCGCAAGTCTGCTCGAGATCAAGGCCGCGCTCGATCTCGAAAGCAGAGCGCAGGCCAAACTCGTCGACGAGATGCACGCCTATGCCCTCGCCGAATACCGCATCGCGATCGTCACGCTTGTCGCTCTGCCGCTGATCGTCGCCGCGGCCTTCCTGCTCCTGCGCGGCCGCGTGATCGAGTCCATCGAGAGACTCGCGGCGCTTCTCGAACGGCTTTCGCGGCGGGATTTCGCGCCTGTGAGCATCGGCAACGACGCGGGCGAGCTGAAGCCGGTTCTCGAAACCTACAATCATCTGGTGCAGCGCCTGACCGACGCCGAAGCCGAGAACCGAGCGCGGCAGAAGGATCTTGAAGGTCAGGTGCGAGCCGCGACGGGCGCGCTGTTGCGGCAGGGACGGGCGCTGGCCGAGGCCGATCGCCTAGCCGCCGTCGGTGAAGCGTCGGCGCGCATCGCCCACGAGTTGCGAAACCCGCTGGCAGGGATCGAGCTGGCGCTGGCGAACCTGCGTGCTGAAAGTGCGGTGGACGGCTTCGAGCCCGACGCCGAACTGCATGAGCGGCTGGTGCCGATGATTTCCGAGCTGCAAAGAATGTCACGGCTCCTGACAGGATTATTGGAGCAGGGCGCGCGGACACCCGAAGCGGCGGCGGACGTAGCGTTGCGGCCGATGATCGACGAGACCGCGAAGCTCGTCCGCTATCAGGCGCGCGACGACATCGAGATCGGCACCGATATTGATTCCGAGCTGGCGTGTTTTCTCCCACCCGATACGTTGCGGCAGGTCATCTTCAATCTGCTGCTCAACGGGGTGCAGGCGATCGGTGCCCGCGCCGGGCGCATCGGCATCAGCGCGCTTCGATCGGATGACGCCGTGGCGCTCATGATCGAGGACGACGGCCCGGGTCTTCCCGCCGATCTTCTGGCGAGCGGCCCGCGCATGTTCGACACCCGCCGCTCCGGCGGCACCGGCATCGGCCTCGCGACAGTCCGACGGCTGGTCGACGGGATGGGCGGTCGCATAGACTTCGCCAACGGTGCCGGTGGCGGCGCACGGATCACGGTCGAGCTGCCGTGCAGGAGAAACGATGCCTGACCAGATCCTGATCGTGGAAGACGAGACGCTGCTCGGCGGAGAGTTGGTTCGTCACCACCGTCGCAACGGCTGGGAAGCCGTGCTTGCGACGAGCATCGGCGAGGCCGAGCGCCTGCTCGCCAGCGACGACTGCGATCCGTTGATCGTATTGTCGGATCTCAACCTGCCCGACGGCACCGGCCTCGACCTGCTGGAGCGGATACGAAAGTCCGGTCGCCACACCGCCGAGTGGATCTTCCTGACCGGCTTTGGCGAAGCGACCGATGCCGTGCGCGCCATGCGGCTCGGCGCCTTCGACTTCCTCACCAAGCCCGCCGATCTCGGACGCCTCGACCTCGTCGTCGCCGGCGCCTTGCGCAGCGCCTCCGCGCAGCGTCGTTTGCGCCGCGTCGTCAGCCACGACTCGAAGCGCTATCGCGCCGCCGCCTTCCTCGGATCCAGTGCCGCCGCCGAAGCCGTTCGTGACCTGCTGGCGAAACTCGCGGGATTGCCCTATTCGGGCCTCGTCATCAACGGCGAGACCGGAACCGGCAAGGGATTGACCGCGAAGATCCTGCATCACACCTCGCCGCGCGCCGACGGTCCGTTCGTCGACATCAATTGCGCGGCACTGCCGCGTGAGTTGCTCGAGTCGGAACTTTTCGGCCATGAAGCGGGCGCCTTCTCCGGCGCCAAGGGGCGCCATATCGGCCTGATGGAGCAGGCGGCGGGTGGTACGCTGTTTCTCGACGAGATCGCCGAGATGGATGTCGCGCTGCAGCCGAAGCTGCTCAAGGCCATCGAGGATCGCACCATTCGCCGGGTCGGCGGCGAGCGTGAGATCAAGGTCGATGTCCAGATCATCACAGCGACGAACCGCAATCTCAGCGAGGAAATCCGCGAGAAGCGTTTCCGCAGCGATCTCTATCACCGCCTGTCGGTGTTCGAAATCCATCTACCGTCCCTGCGGCAGCGGCCCGGCGACATCGCCGAACTCGTGTTCGCGTTCATCGGCGAGTTCAACACACTGGCGAAGAAGAAGGTGCGCCACGTGCCGGAGAAGGTCTGGTCGATGCTCGAGGCCTACGACTGGCCGGGCAATGTGCGCGAATTGCGCAATGTCGTCGAAAGGGCGGTGCTGCTGTCCAGCGGCGATTCTCTGCCGCTCGAATGGATCCAGCTGCGGCGCACGGGTGAGGGTGGTGCACCACTCCTGGCGAGCGGCGGCGCAGGAGCCGATACCGATTGGCTGCGCATCCCTCTCGACGGCAGCATGGCACTCGACGACATGGATCGTTACATCATCGAGTCGGCACTGAAGCAGCACGGATATAACGTCATGGCGACCGCGCGCGCGCTCGGCACCACGCGCGAGACGCTGCGCTACCGGGTGCAGAAATACGGCCTGCTGCGCGAACGCCCGCGCGACGAATAGCTCCTATCGCCGGCCCTGGTTGAAGGTGACCGGACAGGTGGTGGACTTGCACCGTCGACCGCCCGACGGGCGCCTTCCCATACGCCGAAAGCCCCTGAAATCAGCGACATCTCCGCTTGGCATGCGCCCTGCGAAGCTGGCGTCGAGCACGCGACATTGCGCTCCTGCAACCGCGTCCGACCCAGGGAGGCTCGCGCCATGTCGCCGTCCAGCGTCTTTCTCCATCCGATGCTCGTGCACTTCCCCATCGTGCTGCTGACGACACTCGCCTTCGCGGACCACGCTGCCGTCCTATCCGGCGACAATCTCGGCAACCGCAGCTGCCTGCCGACCGTCGCCATGTGGCTCGCCGTGAGCGCCGGCATCGCGTCGGTGATCGCATTCGCCAATGGCGTGCTCGCCTACGACATGGCCGTGCTCGATGGCTCCGCCGGGCTCAACGGCGGCTTGCATCGCGATCTCGCCATGGTCACGGCCGGTCTCGCAAGTCTGTGGGCGGTCATGCGCGGTTGGCTGTGGTCGCGCAACGTCGCGCTGCCGCGCATGTGGAACATCCTCGTCGCCGGCGCCAGCCTCGGCCTCGCCATCCTGGTTCTCGTCACCGCACTGCGCGGGCACGCGTTGGTTCTTCTGCATGGCGTGAATGTGCTTCCGAGGGCCGGCTGAGTGGGTCCGCCAGAAAGCTAACTTCTTCAACGGGGCAATCTCATGTCAGGTCGAGACGTGGATATCGGCGCGGTTGCAGAAACGCAGACCGACACGCGCGACAAGACGCAGGCGGCGGGTGGCGCCGGCTCGTTCTCCGCTCCCGCGCGCATCGCACGGTGGAAGCTGGTCGCGACGGCCGTGCTGCTGATCGCGGCCGCGGGAGCCGCCTGGAGGTATCAGCGTCACGCCGCGCTCCACCCTTCGACCGACGACGCTTACGTCGGCGCCCACGTGGTGCAGATCGCCCCACTCGTATCCGGGCGCGTCGAAGCGGTCGACGTGCACGACTATCAACGTGTCGCGACCGGCGACGTCCTCGTGCGTATCGATCCGCGGCCGTTGCAGGCGGCGCTCGACGGGGCGCAAGCGCGCCTTGCGCTCGCACGTCAGCAGGCGGCGGCGCTCGACGCAGCGGTAGCGGCGGCGCG
Organism: uncultured Clostridia bacterium; assembly: GCA_964641945.1. GTDB lineage: Bacteria > Acidobacteriota > Blastocatellia > UBA7656 > JADIYM01 > JADIYM01. Next base: position 19,190 of record CAZXLQ010000024.1, on the reverse strand, counting down.
AGCCAACCAGCGCGAGGCGGAAGCCGCTCTTGCCGATACCGAACGCCAGACCTCGCGCGTGCTGACGCTCGCGACCAAGGGTGACGCATCTGAGGCCGAGCGCGACGATGCGACGGCCAAGCTCAAGACGGCGCAGGCGGCACTTTCCGCGGCGATGGCGAACGTCACGGCCGCCGAGCAGCAGCTCGGTGCACCGGGCGAGGCGAACGCCAACGTCAAAGCTGCCAAGGCCGCCGTCGATTCGGCAGCTCTCGATCTCGAGCATACGACGATCAAGGCGCCAGCAGCAGGCATCGTCGGCGAAGTCGACGTTCGCCCTGGGGCCGTAGTGGCGGCCGGTATCGCGCTGTTTCCGCTCGTCGACAGCAGCGACTGGTGGGTCGATGCCAACTTCAAGGAAACCGATCTCGCGAAGATCGAGCCGGGGCAGCCCGCGGCGGTCTCGCTCGACCTCTATCCCGACCGGGCCATCAACGGCACCGTGGTGGCATTGAGCCCCGCGAGCGGCGCATCGTTCTCGCTGCTGCCACCGCAGAATGCCACCGGCAACTGGGTCAAGGTCACGCAGCGCTTTCCCGTCCGCGTCGCGCTGCGCATTGGTGATGCGTCCCCGCCGTTGCGTATCGGCGCGTCGGCCAGCGTGAGCGTGGATACGACTGCGACCCCCGCCGGTCTGGTCCCGCAAGGGAGGCCATGATGAACCGGGCGGCGCCACAACAACACGGAACGCTCGGCCGCATCGTCACGGCAGCGCCGCTGATGCTCGCAACTCTCATGGTGATCGTCGACATGACGGTCGTCAACGTGGCGATGCCCGACATGATGGGTGCGCTCGCCGCCACGCCGGACGAGATCACCTGGGTGCTCACGTCCTACATCGTCGCCGAAGCCGTGACGATACCGCTGTCGGGCTATCTGGCCGTACGCTTCGGTCGCCGGCGCGTCATTCTCACCAGCATCACCGGATTTGTCCTTGCATCGATGCTGTGCGGTCAGGCGACTTCGCTCACGGAAATGGTCGTATTCCGCACCTTGCAGGGCATGTTCGGCGCCAGCGTGATTCCGATCTCGCAGGCGACACTCGTGTCGACTTTCGACGCTCGGGATCGCGGCAAGGCGATGGCCATCTGGGGCATCGGCATCATGCTCGGCCCAGTTCTCGGACCGACCATCGGCGGCCTCATCACCGACAGTCTGGGCTGGCGCTGGGTCTTCTATATCAACGTGCCGGTCGGCGCGATCAATTTCGCGCTGCTGGCCTCGGTGATGGCGCCGGGCACAGCGCGGCCGTCGCGCATCGACTGGGGCGGTGCGGCCCTGCTCGCCATCGGTGTCGCATCGCTGCAGACGGTGCTCGATCGCGGCAACCAGGACGACTGGTTCAATGCCGCGAGCATTCAGGGCCTCGCGATCGTGTCGGTCGTCTCGTTGCTGGCGTTCGCGTGGCGCAGCTGGGACCGGACCGATGCGGTGCTGCGCATCGATCTGCTGCGCGACCGCAACCTCGCCAGCGCATCGTTGATGATCCTGGTGTTCGGCCTCGGACTGTTCGGCACCATCGCCTTGCAACCGATCCTGCTCGAGACCTTGCTCGGGTATCCGGCAGGTACCGCGGGCCTCGTGATGGCGCCGCGCGGGGTCGCGTCGGCCATGGGCATGACGGTCGTGGCGGTGCTGAGCAACCGGGTCGAATCGCGCTGGCTGATCCTCACAGGACTCGCGTTCGCGGCCTACGGCACGCACCAGATGACGTCGTATTCACTCGACGTCGACATGTTTCACCTGATCGTGCCTAGCCTCGTGCAGGGCTTCGGCATGGGCATGGTGTTCGTGCCGCTGTCCGCGCTCGCCTTCCAGACGATACCGGCAGATCTGAACGACCGCGCCGCCAGCATCTACAACCTCGCGCGGACTTTCGGCTCGTCGGTCGGCATCGCCATCGCAGCGACCGTGCTGACGCGCGAGACGCAGACCGGTTGGTCGAGCCTCGGCGGCCACGTCAGTCCCTACAATCCCGCAGTCGCCGCTTACCTGCATCCACTCGGTCTCGCACCCGGCGTGAAACTCGGTGGTGCCGTACTCGCCAATGAGCTCTCGCGTCAGGCGACGATGATCGGCTTCGTCGACGCCTTCTACTTCATTTCAGCGAGCTTCCTGCTTCTCGCGCCGCTGGTGCTGCTGTTGCGGCGCCAGTCACACACGAAACCACAGTCCGCAGGCATCGAACCGTGAAGGAGTACACAATCATGACGAATCTCTCGCCGTCACATTCCGAACGCCACATCGTCGAGCGCATGGAGCAGCGCGCGCGGCGATCGCTCCGCCACCACTGGAAGCTGTTCGTCACCGAGGGCCTGATGATGGTGATCGTCGGCCTCGCGGCGGTCACGCTGCCCAACGTCGCGACCCTCGCGGTCGACGTGCTGATCGGGTGGATGTTGTTCGTCGCCGGTCTCTACGGACTGGTGACACGCATCATGCAGCCGTCGGCGCCGGGCTTCTGGCTCGGTACGTTGCTCGCAGTCATCACCATCGCGCTCGGCGCGCTGCTCGCCTTCTTCCCCGCATCCGGCATCCTGACTCTTTCGATGGCACTCGCCGCGTACTTCATCGCGCACGGTATCGGAATGTTCGCCATGGCTGTCTCGATGCGGCCCGAGAGCGGCAACTGGGGCTGGCTGCTGCTGGCCGGTGCGGTGGATTTCGTCCTGGCCGCCCTGGTGTTGTCGAAGTGGCCGAGCGCTGCGACCTGGTTGCTCGGTCTCTACGTCGGCCTCAACCTGATGTTCTACGGTCTCGGGCTGGTGTTCGCCGCGATCGGCGCGCGCGCGGCCGACGAGACCTGACGGGACGAGTCCAACCTCGATCGACGAACGCCCGCAGCTTCACGAGCTGCGGGCGCTTTCATTTCAGCATCGGCGCGGCGGGGCACGGATGGTGGTGCATTGCCACCATCCAGCCGGGAGCTTTCTGTCGCTGCGTCGCCGAAACAGGCGGAAACAAGCGCTGCGCAGACGTGGCACGGCGTTTGAAACTCTTGACCGAGTTCTCCACCCGCCACCGAGGCACGACATGCAGGACCAGGCGCCCAACCCCGAGAAGATCGTCCCGCATCCGTACGCACGGACCGCGCTCGTGCTCCAGGGCGGCGGCGCGCTCGGCGCCTATCAGGCCGGTGTCTACGAGGTCATGCTGACGTCGGGCCTCGCTATCGACTGGGTCGCCGGCATATCGATCGGCGCCATCAATGCGGCGCTTATCGCCGGCAATCCGCCGGACCTGCGCATCGGGCGGTTGCGGCAATTCTGGGAGCGCATCACCTCACGCATCGTCACGCCGATGCCGTCGTTGGGCGACGAGGCGCGACGCGCCTTCAACCGCTACAGTGCTGCCGCATCGGTGTTCGCCGGACAGCCCGGGTTCTTCACGCCGCGATTTCCTCCCGCACCGGTTCGCCCGCACGGCAGCGTCGGTGCGACCAGCTACTACGACACCGACCTGCTGCGCGAGACCTTGAACGAGCTGGTCGACTTCGACCTCGTCAACCGCGGCCCCGTGCGCCTGTCGGTCGGCGCCGTGAATATCCGCACGGGCAATCAGGTCTACTTCGACAGCGCCAGGCAGCCGATCCGCGTCGAGCACATCATGGCGAGTGGCGCGTTACCGCCGGGATTTCCTCCCGTGATCATCGACGGCGAGGCGTTCTGGGACGGTGGTCTCGTATCGAATACACCGCTCGCCTTCGTGATGGACGCCGAGGAACGCCAGGATCTGCTCGCCTTCCAGGTGGATCTGTTCTGCTCGCGCGGCCGCCTGCCCGGTGATCTGTTCGACGTCGAGCAACGCCGCAAGGAGATCATCTACTCGAGCCGGACCAGGACGGCGACCGACCACGCCGCCGCATCGCAGGTGTTGCGGCGCGCGATCGTCGAACTCTACGAGCACCTGCCGCCGGCGCTTCGCCAGGACGAGCACCTGCGTGAGCTGCGCGAGCTCGGCGAAGACAGTTCGATCGCCATCGTCCATCTGATCTATCGGCCGCGCGGCTACGAGCTGCAGTCGAGCGACTACGAATTTTCCCGCGCCTCGATGCTCGATCATTGGAACGCCGGTCGCGACGACATGCAGCGCACGCTGCGCGAACCCGGCTGGCTCGCGAAGCCGTCGCGCCACAGCGGCATCAGCGTCTTCGATATCGGCGAGAGATGAACCCCGAGGAGCATGTGACATGAAGGCGAAAGACGTGGCCAATGCCTACGCGATGCCGGCTTCGAGCCCGGCTTTCCCGCCCGGACCCTACCGCTTCTACGACCGCGAATTCTTCGTCGTGACGTATCGGACCGACCCGGAGCGCCTGCGCAAGGTCGTGCCCGAGCCGCTCGAATTCGACGATCCGATCGTCAAGTTCGAGTTCATTCGCATGCCCAATTCGACCGGCTTCGGCGACTACACGGAGTCTGGTCAGGTGGTGCCCGTCACGTTCGGCAATAAGCGCGGCAGCTTCAGTGTGGCGATGTTTCTCGACGACGGCCCACCGATCCTCGGCGGCCGCGAGCTGTGGGGTTTTCCGAAGAAGTACGCCGAACCGTCGCTTGCCGTGCATCGCGACACGCTGGTCGGCACGCTCGACTACGGCCCCGTGCGCATCGCCACCGGAACGATGGGCTTCAAGCATCGCGCCGTCGCGGCGGAACAGGTGCTCGCCAGTCTCGCCGAGCCCGCGTACCTGCTGAAGATCATACCGCACGTCGATGGAACGCCGCGCATCTGCGAGCTGGTCGAGTACAGCCTCGACGATGTCGTCCTGAAAGGTGCCTGGAGCGGTCCGGCCGCACTCGATCTGCGTCCGCATGCTCTGGCGCCAGTCGCCGAGCTTCCCGTGCTCGAGGTTCTGTCGGCCATCCACTTTGTCGCCGATCTCACTCTCGGCCTCGGCTCCGTCGTCCACGACTACCTCGCGGGCGGCGCATCGCGAGCCGGCGGATGATGATGGCCTCCTGCGAGGGGCGGCATCCACCGGCTTTTCACCCACCCACACACAACCAAGGACATCTCGATGCTCGATATGATCAAGACACGCACGGCAGGAACCGCGGCGCTGTTGGCGCTGTCGTTGCTCGCTTCCAGCCCGTCTCTGGCCGAAACGTCGGCCAAGGCAAAATCGCCGAAGGTCGACGAGACCATCGTCGTCACGGAGATCACCTTCGAGCCTGTCAACATGGCCTCGAAGATCCTCGACAGTGACGCCTACACCACCGATGGCACCAAGATCGGCGATGTTTCCGACCTGGTGATCGACGATACCAACAAGGTCACCGCAGTCGTGGTCGGTGTTGGCGGGTTCCTCGGCATCGACGAGACCTATGTTGCGGTCCCCATCTCGAAGATTTCCTACAAGTACGACAGCGACAAAATGAAGGTCATCGCGGCCGTCACCAAGGACGAGTTGAAGGCCGCCAAGAAGTCGCAGTGAACCACGTCGCAGGGCGCGGCGTGCGGCATGGATCATGCGTGCGCCGCGCCGGGCGGCCGATGTGAAGTCTTTCGAGAGAAGGAATGAGCACATGAGACGCGATGGAAACGTCGCCGTGATTACCGGCGCCGCCCGCGGCATCGGCTTCGCCATTGCCAAGCGCTTCGTCGCCGCCGGCGGTCGCGTGGTGATTGCCGACCTCGATGCCGTCACAGCTGAAGCATCCGCAAGGACGCTCGGAGGAAGCGACGTGGCGATCGGTCTCGCCATGGACGTAACCAGCGAGAGCGCCGTCCAGAGGGGCATCGAAGCCGCGCTGTCGAAGTTCGGAAGTATCGACACTCTTGTCTCGAATGCGGGCATCCAGATCGTGCATCCGATCGAGAAGTTCCCGTTTGCCGATTGGCGCCGATTGCTGGCTATCCATCTCGACGGCGCCTTCCTGACGACCAAGGCGGTGCTGCCGCACATGTATGAGCGCGGCTCCGGCTCGATCATCTACATGGGGTCGGTGCATTCGATGGAGGCGTCACCGTTGAAGTCGGCCTACGTCACCGCCAAGCACGGGTTGCTCGGTCTGGCGCGAGTCGTCGCGAAGGAAGGTGCGGAGCACGGCGTGCGCGCCAACGTGATCTGTCCGGGCTTCGTGCGCACACCGCTGGTCGACAAGCAGATCCCCGAGCAGGCCGCAGACCTGCACATCTCCGAGAAGGAGGTGGTCGAGAAGGTGATGCTCGGCGAGACCGTCGACAAGAAGTTCACCACCGTCGAGGACGTTGCCGAAGTCGCCCTGCTGTTCGCTGCCTTCCCGAGCAATGCCCTGACCGGGCAAGCGCTCGTCGTCAGTCACGGCTGGCACATGGATTAGCGGCCATGCGCCAGGCGATCAGCAAGACGGCACGACGGCTCGCGATCTTCGGCACTGCGGCGGTGATGGTCTCGGGGTGCAAGCTCGCGGAGTCGCCGGTCTTCGATCCGGCCGGACCGATCGCGCGTCAGGAGCGCGACCTCCTCGTCTGGGCCTTCGCCCTCATGATGATCGTCGCCATCCCTGTATTCTTGATGACGGCGTTGTTCGCCATTCGCTATCGGCAAGGTGCGTCGCCAGAGCGCTATCGGCCGGTTTGGTCGGGGTCGCGTGGGATCGAGTCCGTCATCTGGCTCGTTCCAGCATTAATCGTGCTCGCGCTCGGCACGCTCGTCTGGTCGACCACACACAGGGTCGATCCCTATCGCACGATCAGCGCTCCGTCGGCGCCGCTGCGGATACAGGCGATCGCGCTGGACTGGAAATGGCTGTTCATCTTCCCGGATCAGGGCATCGCGACAGTCAACGAGATGACCCTGCCGCTGCACACGCCGATCGAATTCGAGATCACCGCTGATACGGTGATGAACTCGCTCTACATACCGCGCCTTGCCGGCCAGATCTACGCGATGCCCGGCATGAGAACGAAACTCAACCTGCTCGCGGACCGCGCGGGCGAGTTCACCGGACGCAACGCGCAATATAGCGGTCGAGGGTTCTCCGGCCAACATTTCAAGGTCCGCACCTCTTCGCCAGACGATTTCTGGCGATGGGTGAGCAAGGTCCGGTCATCGACAGAACGGTTGGACCTGTCTGGCTACGACCGCCTAGCAATCGCGAAGGCGAACGCACCCGTCATGCATTTCGGCACCATCGCGCCATCCATCTTCGACAAGGCGATCGGCAAGCATCACGCCGCCGATCCCGTCTGCAGGGCCGGCCCAAGGGGCTGAACAAGGGACGAGGGACGCATCCATGTTCGGCAGATTGTCGCTCGCTGCATTGCCTCTCTACAGTGACATCGCGCTTGCCGGCGCGTTGTTCACCATACTTGCCGGGGCATCGATTCTGGGCGTCATTACGTGGCTCGGCCGTTGGCGCTATGTCTGGAGCGAATGGTTGACGAGTGTCGACCACAAGCGCATCGGCATCATGTATGTCATGCTTGCGCTGGTCATGCTGCTGCGCGGCTTCGTCGACGCCATGATGATGCGACTGCAGCAAGCACTCGCCCTCAACGCCGAGGGCTATCTGCCGCCCGGTCACTTTGATCAGATCTTCTCGGCTCACGGCACCATCATGATCTTCTTCATGGCCATGCCGTTTCTGACCGGCCTCATCAACTTTGTCGTACCCCAGCAGATCGGTGCCCGCGACGTTGCTTTCCCGTTCATGAATTCGCTCAGTCTCTGGCTGACAGCGGCCGGCGCCGGGCTGGTTTTGATTTCGCTCGTGATCGGTGAGTTCTCGACTGCGGGCTGGACGGCCTATCCGCCGTATTCCGAGATAGCGTACAACGCCGGCGTCGGCGTCGACTATTGGATTTGGGCAGTTTTGATCTCCGGCATCGGCTCCACGCTCACCGGCGTCAACTTCATCGTCACCATTTTGAGGAGACGCGCACCCGGCATGACGCTGATGCGCATGCCGCTGTTCACCTGGACGGCACTGTGTGCCAGCGTCCTCATGGTATTCGCATTCCCAGCCATCACTGTCACGAGTGTGCTGCTCGGGCTCGATCGTACCGCGGGGTTCCACTTTTTCACCAGCGACTCCGGCGGCAATATGATGAACTACGCTAACCTGTTCTGGATCTGGGGCCACCCCGAGGTATACATCCTCATCCTTCCGGCGTTCGGAATCTACTCGGAAGTCGTCGCCACGTTCTCCGGCAAGACGCTGTTCGGCTATGCCTCGCTGGTCTATGCGACGGCCGCTATCGCTCTGCTCTCGTTCCTGGTTTGGCTGCACCACTTCTTCACTATGGGCGCCAGTGCCAACGTGAACGCCTTCTTTGGCATTGCAACGATGATCATCGCCGTGCCGACCGGCGTGAAAATTTTCGACTGGCTGTTTACGATGTATGGCGGCCGTATCCGCTTCTCGCAGTCCATGCACTGGACGCTCGGCTTCATCGTGACCTTCGTCATCGGTGGCGTCACCGGCGTGCTGCTGGCTCTACCGCCGGTCGACTTTCAGGTGCACAATACGACCTTCCTCGTCGCGCACTTCCACAACATGCTTATCCCCGGCGCTTTGTTCGGCTATCTCGCCGGATACCAATTCTGGTTCCCGAAGGCATTCGGCTTCACCCTGTCGGAGCCGTTGGGCAAGGCCGCCTTCTGGTGCTGGCTGATCGGCTTCTATCTCGCGTTCATGCCGCTTTATGCACTCGGCTTCATGGGCATGCCGCGACGGCTCGAGCACTATCAGGATCCGAGCTGGCAGCCGCTGCTGATCGTCGCGGCTATCGGCGCGGCGGTCATTCTCGTCGGCATCATTCTGCTGGTAGCGCAACTCGTCGTCAGCGTACGTACCCGGTCGCAGCGACGCGACGTCACTGGTGATCCATGGGATGGCCGCACGCTCGAATGGCTAACGGCCTCGCCGCCCGCGCCTTACAACTTCCCCACAATTCCCGTGGTGCGCACTCGCGACGCCTTTCTCGACATGAAGCAGAACGGCGCGGCGTATCCCGTCGCGCAACATTACGAGAGCATCCGTCTGCCGCGGCCGACCGGCGCGGGCATCGCTATCGGCGGGCTGGCGTTCCTGCTCGGCTTTGCAATGGTCTGGTACGTCTGGTGGCTGGCAGTCCTGGCCCTGGTGGCGATCGTTGCAGTGCTCACGGCACGTTCGTTCGATGACGACGGCACGTTCGTGATCCCGGCAGACGAGGTTGAGCGCATCGAACGCGCGCGGATCGACATGCGCGCGCACCGGTTCGATAGGCATTCGATTGCCGCGGCACTGAACTGATGCGAGGAGACACGTCGACATGGCCCAAACGACAAGCGCCAAAGAAGCACCGATCGACACCATCGAACCGGACATCCACTCCGAGCGGGCTCTTGGATTCTGGCTCTACCTGATGTCGGATGCAGTGATCTTCGCCCTCTTGTTCGCGACCTACATCGTCATGACTCCGGGGACCGCCGGCGGTCCGAGCGGCGCCGGAGTCTTCGATATCCGGACCACGTTCACGGAGACAATAGTGCTCCTCGCCAGCACCTTCACCTTCGGCTTGGCATCGCTCGCTGTCGCAAGAGGGGCCTCGAGGGATGCGATCGGCTGGCTTGCCGTCACATTCCTGCTCGGCGCGGTGTTCGTCATCATGGAGATCGCCGAATTCAACCGGATGCTGGCGGCCGGTGCGGGCCCCGATCGCAGCGGCTTCCTCTCGGCCTTCTTCATCCTAGTTGGAACACACGGCGTCCACGTCACCGCCGGCCTCTATTGGATCGGCGTTTCCATCGTTCAGATCGCCAGCAAGGGATTGGGCGATGCGACCATATCGAGGATCACCCGCCTCGGGTGGTTCTGGCATTTCCTCGATCTGGTCTGGATCGGGATCTACTCGATCGTCTATTTGCCTGGAGTGATGTGAGATCATGGACCGCAATGGCGCAGCCCCCACGCTCGGCGGATACGTCACGGGCCTGATCCTTGCCTTGGTGTTGACCGCCATCCCGTTTGCCGCAACGGTCCTGCAGTGGGGGCATCGCCGCACGCTGATCGGGCTCATCGCGGGCACGGCGATCCTGCAGGTCGTCGTCCACCTCCGCTTCTTCCTTCACCTGTCACTCGAGCGGGCTTCTCGCGACAGGCTGTTGATACTTCTCTTCACGCTGCTGATACTGCTGATCATGATCGTCGGAACCCTGATCGTGATGGCAAGCCTCAATCGCCGCATGATGTAGGCTGGCGCGCGCCGACACGGTGTCCGACGAACCGGGGCTCCCGACCCCACATCCCGTTCGCGATCGGCGCACAGAATCCGCGTTATGGAATGCGGCCGAGGGTCTCAAACCGAACGCCCGGTGCTCGTCCTCAGTGCACCACCGGCCCCGCCCCGCTTCCTCCGCAGCACTTCTTGTACTTCTTGCCCGACCCGCAGGGGCAAGGATCGTTGCGACCGACCTTGGCTGAGTGAACCGGCGCCGGGGTGGGTGCCGTCACCGCGTTCGGGCGCCAGGCGGCTGCACAGCGCAGGATGATGTCGGGCAGATCGTCGAAGATCTTCTCACGTCGGGACGCCGAAATTCGGCTGCCGTAAACCTCGGGGCCGGCGAGCGCGAGGACGGGCTCGATCAGCCGGTCGGTGTGCTTTTCGATCTTGCCCGTCGCCGCGAGGCTCTCGTGATAGTCGAGTCCGAGCAGGAAGCCGTCGGCCCAGTCCTGTCCCGTAAGTGTATCACCGAAGTCCATGATGAGCGCAGGGGCCGGGTCGCCGATCATGATGCCCTCGGCGATCGCGTTCCAGCGGCGCATCAAGAGGCCCATCACGTATTCGGCCTGCTCCTTGGTGTCGAACGCCGGCGCTTCCCGCTCGGCGCCACCCCAGATCGCGTCGAGATAAGCCGAGGGGCGAACGATATCCGGTCCGACGATGAGCGCGGTAAAGAAGCCGTCGACCATCTCGAGACTCATGGCGCTGTCGGGCACCTGAGTGCTCGTCAGGAAGCCACCGAGCCAGTCTAGCTCGCCCTCGGTGAGGCCCATGCGCGGATCGCTGGTGGTCTCGCCTTCACCCACGCCCGTCTCCTGGACTCGCTCCACCCACCGCAGCGCCTCGACGGGATCGTCGATGGCGCGGATTCCGTCCCGGTCGAGTTCGTGCGCGTCGTCCGGATCGGCAGCAGCCGCGGCCAAAACCCTCAGCGTCTCGGCACGGTCTGCTTCGGTATGGTGCGCGCACACGCGCTTCTGCCAGACGCGCCGCAGCGCCGGCTCGAGGTCGGAGAGACCAGCGTGGCTCATGGCGTCGATCCATCCGATCCAGGCGAGGCTTTCCTCGTCCGCCAATTCCTCACGCTCGAAGTTGGAAAGAGTGGCGGCGACAAGCGCGCGATCAAGGCGGCGTTCGATTGCGAGGCGCGCGATGGCCTGGAACAGCGCCCACTTTGCGTGCCAGCCGACTTGCCCGTCGGCGACAAGCGCGAGCAGCTCCGCCGGCTCGCCGGCATGGCAACTCAGAATGAGCCTTGCGAGCGTCTCGACCGCGCCGTCACCGAACGTACGGTCGATGTCGGCGTCAGGGAGCTTCAGGATGTCGGCGAGCCGCGGCCAGATCGCGGTGTCGCGCGCTGCGGCCAGAATATGCAGGCCGTAGAACAGAAGCTGCTCGTCCTCGGGCACAAGCCAAACGCCGTCGACGAGCTTCGCCGCGAGGGCGTCAATGCGCGGGCGCATCTCGACCGCTTCCGCCACGCCGGCGCGCAGCGCCTCCTTCGGCACGCCGGCCGCGGTGCGAAGCTCGTGGATCATGTCTTCGAGGGTCATAGAATTTGTACACTTCTTCGGCGTCAAGACAGTGGAGCGGGTCCCGCTCGTTTAGGCTGGCTCCTTTTCGAGCGCCGCCTCAAAAGAGGTCATCGCGATGACCTCATCGGCGAGGGAACTCAAGTAAGCACTGATGCCTCCGAACCCTGACGCGAGTATGAGCAGACCCGTCCGCGAAATCGCCTGACAAGTAGCTTGATAGGCGTCGTATGTCGGGAACACAGACGGGACGAGTTCAGCGATTGTCCTCTCACGTGCAGGAGTAACTCGCTCAATGGGCTCGAAGCATAGGAGGTCTGGTGCTTGCCTGTGCCGGTACATCGTGGCGATGAGCACGATCTCCTCGCGTCGCAAGGACGCGATGATGTCGGCATGGTAGAGGAACTCATCTGCGATCAGGTCATGCTTCGACGCCTGGCCAGCGATGAGCCGGGCGAGCAGCCGAAGGTTAAGCCGCGCAGCACCCTCGCGAGCCGCACGGATATAGCGGTAAACAGGTGCAGCCAGACTTTTGGGTGGCACATCAGCCGGGTTGATTTGACCGGTGGCCATTTCCTCCAACAGGATATCGAGTGCCACTTGCTGGCGGTGCTCAACAAGCTTGCGGATCGCCCCGCCGAGTACAGGTCCGATCGCGACCTTCGGATCAATGCCGAGAATCGTAGCGAGTACGCTTGCGCCGGCTGCACGGAGTTCGTCGGTCATTACAGCTCCCCCTTGCCGGCGCGAACGAGGATGGCTGCGAGGGCTTCCTGGGTCGGTACGATCTTGTGCCAGCGTCGCAGGTATTGCCCCCATCGTGCGTCATCCAGTAGGCCGGGGTGAGCCTGTATCAGCTGGATAAATAGAGACGTGCCTCCGTCCCAGTCGTCGCTGCGTTCCCGTGCTCGGATTGACCAGCCGAGAGCGTGGAGGCTGTACCGGCTGCGAACCTGGTTGCGCGCCATGCTCGTCGTGATCCAGTTGTCCTTGCTCTCCTTGCCGCCGATGGAAACCGGGTCGACATGCTCCACGCTGGCGAAATGGCTCCAGTAGGCGTCGTGCGCCTCGTCGGACTTGCCGTGCGGATGCGCGGGAAATGCCTCGGGCCACAACGCCGAAAGCGCCGTCAGGTAGCCCCCGAAGAAGAGCCGATCTCCCGAATATCGACAGCGAAAGCCGTCCGACAGAAAGACCTCGATCTTCTGCCGATCGCTGATGCTCCGTCGCGTCCGCTCTGCCTTTTTATGCGGCCAACCGATGAGGATTTGCTTCTCACCTTCTGCTAATCTGCCGTGCGCTGCGTCACTACCGGCACAGATCAGCAGTTCGGCTAGGCAATCATGCTCATTGCGCTGCTCCTGCATTACAGCTCCCCCTTGAAGGCGCGGTCGAGGATGGCGGGGAGGAGGGCGTCAAGTTCGGCGGCGGTCTCGGCATGCAGTGTCTTCACGGCATCGACCTTGGCCTGCAGCGCGTCCAGCTCGGCGACGATGCGGCGCTGCTCGCCGAGGGTTGGGAGAGGCATCGGCGCCTCCCGGATCACATTCAAGCCGAGTGTCGGCACGCCAAGATTGGGGTTCATCGTTCCCTGTAGGTAGTCAAGGAACCCGGCGCTTCTTGCGAAGTGGAGGAGAAAGCTAGGGGCAAGCCGGGTGCGATCGGGCTTCAATACGCACAGTGTGTGCGTCATCGCGAGGTCCAATCCAGAGGGATACGGGCGGGCGTAGCCGACCTTTCCTTTACGAGCAAAGATGACGTCGCCGTTGCCGATACCGAAGCGCCCCAACGTCTCATCGAAGAACGCCCGGGTGACATGCTTGGCATTATCGATCCGGACATGATCGTCACCTTCAAAATCCGATGTTGTAATCATCGGGATGCCGTCCAGAACGTATTCCGGGTAGCGATGAGAGGGGTTGGGGTCGATCACAAGGCAAACATCACCCAACGAACACCGCTCTTCTGTCGTTGCGAACCAGCGATGCTGACCCGACGCTCTAAGCGCCGTCAGCGCGCTTGACGCCTCCTCCCTCAGCCCGCGTGCCTCGGCGATCTTGGCGGCGAGGGCGTCGATGCGGGCAACGATGCGGCGCTGCTCGTCGAGGGGCGGGAGGGGGAACTCGTAGTCCAACAGCCGATCTGGATGAAGCCGTTCGCGGCGCGCCCCGATGCCCTTGTTGTCCGAAGCGAGCGCCTGCCAGACGTGCTTCTGTTTGAAGTACCAGCCGAGATACCTCGGATCGAGACGACTCGGACTTGCATCAAACGTTGGGAACTCGTTCGAGACAAAATAGCCGTCAACGTCGTCTGACACGACGGCAAAGGCACCTTCGAAGGACTTCAAGCGGCTGTAGATGAACTGACCCGACTTGATGCGGAAGAGTTGGGTCGCCGCGATCTCCTGACCCGTTGTCGGCGGTCGCTTGATCATCCCGCGACCGAAGCCGTAGACGCCTGCTATTGGGTAGCTCGCAACTGGATCGACGGCGTGCGGATCGAATGCTGGATGCAGCACCTCGCCAAGCGGCACCATGGCCCACCCCGCGCCCGTCACGCGCGGACTCCCAGTGCGGTCTTGATGTCGGCCATCAGTTCGGCGATGCGCGCCTCCTTCTTGATGATGCTCTCGACAAGCTCATCAGGCGGCAAATGCTCGATGTCCACCTTGGCGCGCGGGTTCTTGCGATCAAGGTTACAGCCGTTCGCCAACAGCTCCGCAGCCGGCACCTGCCATGCGCGCTCGTTCTCGACGCGCTTGTCCCACCACGCGAGGCAATCTGCGAACTCGTCGAATTGCATAGGCTGCGTCTTGGTGTAGCCGCGCCGGCCCTCGGGCAGCGGCTGCTCAAAGTACCAGACGCTCTCCGTCGGACCCGAGCGATCGAAGAACAGAATGTTGGTCGGGATCGAAGTGTAGGGCGCGAACACGCCGTTCGGCAGCCGCACGATGGTGTGCAGATTGAAGTGCTTGAGCAGGTCGTCCTTGATGCGCGCGCACACGCCATCGCCGAACAGCGTGCCGTTGGGCACGACCACGGCGGCGCGGCCGTGGCGGTCCTTCAGGCTCGGCTTGCGCTTCAGCTTGGTCATGATGAGCTGGAGGAACAGCAGCGCCGTCTCGGAGGTCTGTTTGTCGGGCGGGAAGTTGGCCTGGATGCCCTTCTGCTCCTCGCCGCCGAAGGGCGGATTGGTGAGGATGACGTCGACGCGCTCCTTCTCGCCGATCTCCGCGAGCTTGAAGCGCAGCGAATTGCCGGGGTCGATCTCGGGCGCGTCGAGCCCGTGCAGCAGCAGGTTCATCTGGCCGAGCAGGAACGGCAGCGGCTTCGGCTCACAGCCGAACAGCGAGCCGGACTGGAGCTTCTTGCGGTCCGGAACCGACTTCACCTGGGCTCGGAGGTGATCGAACGCCTCGACCAGGAAGCCCGCCGTTCCGGACGCCGGATCGAGCACCGCTTCGCCCAGGCGCGGGTCCGTCACCTTGACCATGAAGCGGACGACGGCACGCGGCGTGTAGAATTCGCCCGAGTCCCCGGCCGCATCGCGCATCTCACGCAGCATGGATTCATAGAGAGAGCCGAGCGTGTGCAGCTCGTCGCTGGACGTGAAGTGAATCCCGGCAATCTTGTTCAGCAGATCGCGCAGCAGATAGCCGTCGATCATCCGGTTCTGCACGCCCTTGAAAACCGTGGCGATGACGTCGCGGCGCTTGTCGCCGTTGGTGGACGTCAGGCTCTTGAGGTAGGCGAAGAGGCCAGGCCCCTTCTTGCCGTCCGGGCGGCGGACGTCGCGATCCTGGTTGATGAAGGCGAGCAGATCGTCGCCCGTGATGCCGTCCGACTTCGCCGCCCAATCGCGCCAGCGGTAGGGTGGCTCGATGGCCGCGCGGAACTTCTCGGCCTTCGCCTTGGCCATTCCCTCGCGCTGCACTTCGAGATCATCGAGGAACTTGAGGAACATGATCCAGGTGAGCATCGGCAGGCGATCGAGATCGCCGTTCAGCCCCTTGTCCTTGCGCATGATGTCGCGCGCCGACTTCAACAGGCTACCGAGCGCCTGCGCCGTGGTCGGTGTCGTACCGTTGCTGGTCGGTCTGCGCGCCATTCGCTAGGTGGCCTCCTGATAGAGCAGGGTCTGCAGGTCGCGAACGGCCTTGCCCAGATTCTCCGGACCGCCGAACTCGCGCGCAATTTCGTCGAATGTGCCATGCCGGGCCAAAGGGTCGACCGAGAATACTTCCTCGATATCGAACTCGGCGTCACCATGGTCGGCATACTTGTCCAGAAGATCGGTCAGAATCTGGCGCGCCTTCGGGCCATGGCTCTCGAAAAAGTCCTTGCTGCGCGATTTCAGGATGCGCGCGCGTTCGCGCCGGGTGCGCAGCGGAGCGTTGAATGCGAGGTGGCAGAGGAGGTCGAACGGATCGGCATCGGGTTGGTTCAGGGCCTCCTGCAGCGCGTCGAACTCGATGCCTTCATCCTTCAGCCGCTCGATGATCTCGGAGCGGCCGAGCGGATCGGCCCACTTGGCCTTGAGATCGAACACGGTAGGGCAGAGCACGCGCACACGGCCGGCGGCATAGTCCTCGTAGCGCGTCGTGCGCAGCACGTTGCCGTCAGGGTCCAACTCCTGAACCTGATGATGGACGATGCGCACCTCGCCATCATCAACGTAGAACTTGCGCGGCATGTCGCCACCCGGCGGATCGAGCGGTCCCGGCGGATCGCCCGGACCGGGTGGCTCGTCGTCGTCTCCTTCGACAGGGGTGGGCGGCTCCGGCGGCTCGACGGGAACGTCGACGTTAGTAATGTCGACGCGCACGGGATCACCGTCGAAGCCCGGATCGGCGAACTTCTCGGTCGCCGTGCCGGTGTAGTCGATGATGTTGAACCAAAGCTTGTCGTACTCGGAACGCACGCGCGTGCCGCGGCCGATGATCTGCTTGAACTCGCTCATCGAGCCGACGACACGCGCCAGAACCACATTCTTGACGGTCGGCGCGTCGAGGCCGGTCGTGAGCAGCTGCGATGTCGTGAGAATGATCGGGGAGTCGTCCAATAGCTCGACGTGCTCGAACTTCGCGAGATGCCCGCGTCCGATGGCGCCCTCATTCGAAGTCACGCGGCAGACGTAGTTGGGGCGGGTCTTTCGCCTCTCGGCGTTCAGATTGCCTATCGCCTCCGCCATGTCGAGCGCGTGCTCCTGGTCGACGCAGAACACGATCGTCTTCGCCATCGGGTCCGTCTTGGCCATGAACTCGGTCAGGTGCCGGGCAATGGCCAGCGTGCGGGCGCGCAGAGCCACGACTTTCTCGAAATCTCTGGTCTGGTATTCCTCATCAGGTACGGGGCGGTTGTAGCGGTCGACTTGGTCCTGCGTCGGTCGCCAGCCCGCCGCGTCCCACTCCGTAACGACGCGATGAACGCGGTAGGGCGCCAAGAAGCCGTCCTCGATGCCCTGCCTGAGACTGTACTGATAGATCGGATCGCCGAAGTAGCCATAGGTGTCGACGCTGCCTTCGTATCGCGGCGTGGCTGTCAGTCCGAGATGCACGGCGGGCGCGAAATAGTTCAGGATGTCGCGCCAGGAGCTGTCGGCGCGGGCGCTGCCGCGATGGCATTCATCGACGATGACGAGATCGAAGAATTCGCGCGGGAACTGCCGGAACAGCCCGTCGCGCCGCTCGTCCTCGGCAAGCGCCTGATAGATGCCGAAGTACATCTCGCGACCAAGAGAGACAGGGCCGTCGCCGATCTTGTGAATAGCATCCTTGAGCGGCGCGAAGTCCCGCGTCATCGGGCCGTCGACGAGGAAATTGCGGTCAGCAAGGAACAGGATCTTGGGACGGCGGTGCTCGCCCTTCCGGTTCCAGCGCGACGTCCAGAGCTTCCAGCAGATCTGGAATGCGGTCGTTGTCTTGCCGGTCCCCGTCGCCATTGTCAGCAGGAGGCGGTCGCGGCCGGTCAGAATGGCCTCGACGGCGCGATTGATCGCGATCGACTGGTAGTAGCGAGGCGGCTTGTTGAGCGTGAGGTTGTAGGGCGTCAAGGCCTGTTCCTGAGCCTCCGGCGTTACAAGCCCAACGGCCTGACAGTGGCGGCGCCACAGCGCGTCGGGGGAAGGAAAGTCGGTCAGCCGCGCTTCAATGCCGGTCGTATAGTCAAACTCGATGATTTCGTGCCCGTTGGTGGCGTAGGCGAACTGGAGGCCGAGCAACTCGGCGTAGTCCTTGGCCTGCTGCAAACCCTCAGCGGCGGGCTTGTCGTCGGCCTTGGCCTCGACGACTGCGATCGCAGTGTCGCGCCGATAGCTTAGGAGGTAGTCCGCCTTCCTGGGCGCCTTGCGCTTGTAGCGGCTGCCCACCGGGATGATCCTTCCGTCCGTGATTGGGTGCTGCTCGCGCAGGACATGCGGGTCCGTGTCCCAGCCGGCGGTCACCAGCTTGGGCGTGATCAATCTCCTGCACGTGTCAGCTTCGTTGGCCATCCCCTCCTGCCAAGCCGTGGCCCCCCTGACGCTCTATTACGTGCATACCCGAACCCGGCCCGGAGGGCGAGATTTGTGCGCGGCCTATCACCAGGGCTGCGGGCCACCTGTACCGGGGTGAAAGAGGATGCGAATGCCCCGCTTCTTCATAAACGGAATATGAGGTCCTCATCGGCTACGATGCCGAGAACCATACATGCCGATCAGCGACCACTGCCATGAAGAACCAACCGCCCTCGAAGAACCGACCACAGGCCAAGAAAAGCCTGACCGAGCTTGGCCCTCTGAAATTCGACACACCGCGCGCGCTTCGAGGCGGCCATCCCATGGCCGCCTGGATGAAAGGCGGACCGGGACCTCTGCTGCGCAAGCTGGCCGTTGAGGGTGCCGGCGGCGAGGTAACCCTCACTCCCGATGAGCTTGCCCGCCTGGTCGAGGAATTCCGCGACGACCCGCTGCCTGAGAACCTGCGGATCGCCGTCACCCAGCAACTTCGCGGAAAACGCGTACGCCGCCAGGGGGCGCCCAAGAAGCGCCAAGCGTCTCGTGATCAGGTCGAGCTCATCATGCTGCCGGGCGCCTACGCCGAGGCCCTGAAGGACGCCGAAATCGAACGGGCCCAGCTCCGAGAGCGCGGCCTGAAGCGAGGTCGCTACGACGATGCGGGCAAGCTTCCGACGGCAAGCTCGATCGCATGCGCCCTCATCCGGAAGCGGCTTCCGACGCTGGTGGACCAGTCGGACCGAAGCATCCTGAACCTCGTCAGCAAGATCAGGCAGCAGTTCGCCGACGACAATGACGACGGCTCCGCCCCTCCCGCTGCGGGCGGTGATTGACCCAAAATGCGCATCACGAACCTTCACAGAATCCATTTCCCATTCAAATGAAAGGAACGTCGGGGGACCACTCCCAGGTCGCCGGTTGGACTCTGTTTCAAGG
>CAZXLQ010000023.1:19833-28707 GCA_964641945.1 uncultured Clostridia bacterium | reverse complement strand
TGGGGGACGAAGCTGGTGGTGCTGTCGGCGTGCCAGACGGGCGTTGGCGAAGTGAAGGCGGGCGACGGGGTGTACGGCCTGAGGCGGGCGCTTTTGCTTGCAGGCAGCGAAAGCCAGGTGATGAGCTTGTGGAGGGTGGCGGACCGCGAGACTCGTGAGCTGATGCGCGCCTTCTACACACGGCTCGGAGCCGGCGACGGACGAACGGCGGCGCTGCGGAAGGTACAGCTCGCCATGCTGCGCAACCCGCGAACCCGACACCCGTTCTACTGGGCCGCGTTCATCCAGTCCGGCGCCTGGGGACCGCTCGAGTAGCAGGATACGAAAGTGACGACAGCCTCCGGTGACATGAGGCTGTACAGGGATTCAGGTTGTTATGTTGCCGGAGGGAGTGGACCCTGCCTCCGAAAAGCGCCTTAGGCGCGAAAGAACCTGAGCCCACGGCGTAAGCCGTGGGTCGTCGAAGGAATGTCGATTGAGCCCCGGCAGGGGCAAAACGACACCTGCCTGAGCGTGCGTTCACGATGTATCGCCCCTACCGGGGCTTTCACGTCTTTTGCCGATATTCCCACGGCTTACGCCGTGGGCTCAGGTTCTTTTCGCGCCTACGGCGCTTCGGAGCCGAGATCCTTGCGATTCGATGAACCGAGGTAACTGCAATTCGCTGAACCGAGATCCTTCGCTACTGCTCGGGCTTCCGGCTCAGTTGCTCGGTTACAATACGGACATCCTGCGCGCGGTCCCTGGCTGCTACGAGCAGGCCTTCGGGCGCATCCACGACAATGAGGTCCTTCACGCCGAGCAGTGCAACTGGCCGCTCGCACCCGGCCGACACGAAACACGACTCAGCATCGATGGCCACGGAACCTGTCGGCACTATGTTGCCGCGCTCGTCGCGTTCGCCGGCTCGCAACTCGGCAAGAGCTGGCCACGAGCCGAGGTCGCTCCAGCCGATCGAGGCCGGAATCACGGACACCGCCGCCGTGGTCTTCTCCATCACGCCATAGTCGATCGAGACCGGGGCCAGGCCTGCGTATACCTCGGCTATCGTGTCGCGCTCGCGGTCTGATCCAAGCTCGGCGTCGATCCGCTCGAGGCCCGCCCACAACTCCGGCATGCAGGTCCGGATCGCTTCCAGGATCGTTCGCGCGGTGAAAACGAATATGCCCGCATTCCAGTAGTGGACTCCAGAGGCCAGGTACGTGAGTGCGACTTCACGCGAGGGCTTCTCGACGAATCGCAATACCTCTCGCCACTCGACACCGTCTACTTCCCGGCCTTCCCCGCCGGCTTCGACATAACCGAACCCGGTTTCGGGAGATGTCGGGACTACGCCGACGGTCACGATTCCGCCCGCTCGCGCGAGCGTCGCCGCGGCCGACAGGGTGCGACGCAAACCCTCCACGTCTCCAACATAATGATCGGCCGGAAGCACGGCGATCGGCTCGTCCGGATCGAGCCTCTGAAAATGGAGCGCGGCGAGTCCGATGCACGCGGCAGTATTGCGCCCGACGGGCTCGGTAAGCACCAGGATGTCGCGCCCGGCAACCAGGTCACGGCACACCGGTCCGTGGCGTTCGCCGCAAACGATCGCGATTCCGGAGTCGTCAGAGAGTCCCTCGAGTCGATCGATCGTATGCTCCAGCATCGTGCGATCGCCGAAGAGCCTGAGAAACTGCTTCGGACGTTCCGCCGTGCTTGCCGGCCAGAATCGCGTGCCTGACCCGCCCGCCATGATTGCTGCAAACATCGCCATCTCCTCCAGTTCGTTGGCCCCTACCTTGCCAGATCGACGGCGGGCGAGAAAGACGGATTCGAGGTGCCATCCGGCCCGCGCTCCGGATCCCTTCGTGGTCTATAATCGCCGCGCGCTCTGGCGCTCCCGTTATGGACTACCTCTGGATCGTCTGGCTCATCGCAGGCGTGGCGTTTGCCATCGCGGAAGTCTTCACGCTCGGGTTCGTCCTGCTCTGGTTCGCAGTCGGTGCCATAGCGGCAAGTCTCGTTGCGCTCGTCGGTCTCGGGATCACCTGGCAGGTGGCAGTCTTTCTCACGGTGTCCATCCTGCTGACCATCGCTTCGCGTACGATTCTCGAAAAGACGCTATTTCAGAATCGCGGCGCGGGGTTGAAGACCGGGATAGCGTCGCTTCCAGGGCAGACCGGCACCGTCGTCGAGTCCGCCACCGGATCGAGCGAAGGCGCGGTCAAGGTATTCGGGTCGACGTGGACGGCGATTCCTCTCGATGGCGAGGAACCGCTCGCGGTCGGAGAACGCGTGACCGTCGATCGTGTCGATGGCACGGTGATTTACGTTCGCCGGGAGCGGGCGCGCGGCGGCTCCTGGCGGTCGTGAGCCACCGGTAGGACATTTTCCGTAGGAGGCAGCATGGGTCCGGTACTCTTCGTTCTCTTCCTGGTGGTCGTGATCGCTTTCCTCATTCTCGCGGTCAAGACCGTGCGAATCGTGCCGCAGGCGACGGTCCTCGTCATCGAGCGCCTCGGGAGCTTCAGCCGTCTGGGTGACGGCGGTCTCCACATTCTGATTCCGTTTTTCGATCGTGCGCGCGCGGTGTACTGGACTGGCGTTCGTCCCGGTCTGACGTCCATCGACTTGCGCGAGCAGTTCACGGACCTCCCACTTCAGCCAGTCATTACAAAGGACAACGTGACGATCGCGGTCGACTCTGTCGTGTACTGGCAGATCACGGACCCGATCAAGGCAGTCTACGAGGTGAGCGACTTGACTGGCGGCATCATGCAGCTCACGTTGACGGCGATGCGGTCGGTGGTTGGCGAGCTCGAGCTCGACCATACTCTATCGTCTCGAGAGATGATCAACACGAAGTTGCGTCAGATTCTCGACGAGGCGACTCACCGGTGGGGTGTAAAGGTCACGCGCGTCGAGGTCCGCAACATCAATCCTCCTGAAGACGTCCGCGTCACAATGGAGAAGCAGATGACCGCCGAGCGCAATCGCCGTGCCCTCGTTCTGCAGGCGGACGGTGAGCGCCAGGCGAACATCACGCGAGCGGAAGGCGAGAAGCAGGCGGCGATTACCAGGGCAGAGGGTGACAAGACCTCCGCGGTACTCCGGGCGGAGGGCGCCGCACTGTCGCGTCTTGCGCAGTCGGAGGCGGAGGCCAAGGCGCTGAACATGATCGCGACGTCGATCAGCGGCGCCGGCAATCCCGCGCACTACCTCGTGACGATGCGCTATATCGAGTCGCTCAAGGAGATGGCTTCCGCCCGCAACTCGAAGATCGTCTTCATGCCGTTCGAGGCCAGCGGCGTGCTCTCGTCGCTTGGCGCGCTCAAGCAGGTGTTCAACGAGCAGGTCGGGGACGCGGAGTCCGACGATCCGCAGGCTGTCGTCATCCCGCCAGAACCCGTCGGCGTCCCGATGCGGCCGCGAACGAAGCCGCTATAGCACGTCAGATTTCTCCTAGAATGACTCTGCGCCTCTGCGAGTCCTTTGCGCCTTTGCGAGAAACCTCAACTCGAGTTGGTGTTTCTCGCAAAGGCGCAAAGGACTCGCAGAGGCGCAGAGTCTCGGATCGTTCCGAACGGACTACTTGCCCGTGAACGCCAGAAGGAACGTGAAGAGCACGAGCGTCTCGATCAGGACGCATCCGAGCACCATCATCGTGAAGATACGGCCGCCAGCGCCGGGATTCCGCGCCGTGCCCTCGCACGCCGCTGCGATCGCCTTGCCGTCGCCGATCGCGCCGCCGGCCGCCGCGATTGCGACCGCAAGAGCACCCGTGATCTTGATGAGCGAACCGTCGCCTGCCGGAGCAGCGGCGGCGCCCTGCGCAAACACCGGCGCTGCCATGAACAGCACGCCGAGAACCGAGAAAAGCATCACTCGAAGCTTCGTCATTTATTTGTCTCCTGTAGTGTCGGTCTGTCGATCCTGACCGAGGTTCGTCCGAAGTCCGCTTCGAATGAGTGCCACGCCCCGGTGTGCCCTGCCCCACGTACAACAGACGGCATCAGCAGCGTTGCGATCGTTGGAATGCGGTGAAACGTCCTCCGGAATCCTCCCCGCGTCGTCCTGAAAAACTCTAGTGCGCCGCCGCCGGCTCGCCGTGCTGGTGCTCTTCGTGATGATCGTGCTCCTCGTGCGGCACCGTCTCGGCGAGGTAGATCATCGAGAGCATGATGAAGACCATCGTCTGCACGATGGCGACGAAAGTGGCCAACGGCAGCGGCAAAACGACTGGCAGGAGCCACGGCATGATCTGCTCGAAGGCGCCGCCGATCTGGTGATCCGCAAAAATGTTCAAAAACAAACGGATACCAAGTGTGAACGGACGGACGAAGTTCGAGATCAGCTCGAAGAAGAACACGACAACACCGACGATGAGAAGAGGACCGCTCGTCAGCCCGCCGGTGAAGTGCTTCAGGTAGCCGATGCCCTGCTGCTGGAATCCCTTGAAAACGTAGTACCCGAACGAAACGATGCCGAGCGCAAGCGTCACGTTGATGTTGCCCGACGGCGCGCCAAGGCCGGGAACCAGCCCCATGACGTTGCTGACGAAGATGAAGACCGCGAAGGCGCCTATGAGCGGAAGGTAGCGCTGCCCATACGGTCCGACGATATCGTCCAGCATGCCGCGGATGCCCGTGACGACGACCTCGAGCAGTTGCTGACTGTTCGACGGCCTGTCGACGGAAAGCGTGCCACGGAAGAAATACAGCCCGACCGTGCAGATGAGCAGTGAAATGACGGCGAGCACGAGATGCTCGGGCAAGTGAAGCCCGGTGGCATTGTTGATCGTCTCGACGAGCAGCGAGCCGTGGCCGCCACCTTCACCACCACCGTGTGCGCCTTCTGCAGCGCCTTCCGCGAACGCAAGCCAGAGATTCATGGCGTCGAGGTCCTCATCACGCGCCGGCGTCGCCGGCGTCGTTGGTGTGTCGAAGAGTGTGGTTCACCTGGAGAATGGCTTCGAGGGCAATTGCTATCGCGGGAGTGAAAAGCCCGGCGAATACCCCTCCGATCGTCGCCAGTCCCGATGTCAGGATCGCATAGGCCACGGTCCCGACGATGATCCAGCGAAAAACGAACATCGTGGTCGTCCCGGGTGGCGCGGTTTCGTGCCCGGCTCCGAGAATCGCCCGCAAGCTGTTGGAAAGAAAGCGAAAGTTGATGATTGCGAGAACGGTGCCTACGACAACTCCGAGCGCATCCTGCCATCCGGCCCACGCAAGTGCCACCGTGGCCACAACCATGCCAATGACCGGAACGGCCAGTTTCATGCGTCGGATCACGGCCTCTGGATCGTCAGCGGACCAGAGCGACGAGGGATGCGAAGTGTCGGATACGATCTTCATAAAAGCTGGCCATAATAACGAACCGGGTTGAGCATGTCCAGTCTTTCACAATCGGAGGGAGAGTCAATGGTTGGGGAGAGTTATGACCTTCAACTTCCGGAAATCGCCCTCCCCCAGCGCCTCTGCGTCTGCTGCTCTGCGTCTCTGCGAGAAACCTCCTCTACGTCAGGATGTTTTCTCGCAGAGTCGCAGAGATGCAGACGCAAGGACGCAGAGGACGAACTCACGTAGATGTTACGGGGGGGGCATCATTGACCATTCCGCGGCTCGAACGCGAGCGTCTCCGACAGGATGCAGTACCGCCATCGGGCATCGGGATGAGTGTCACCCGTTCGATCCCCGTCCTCGAACACGTGTCCAAGATGTGCATTGCATTGACTGCAAAGGACTTCCGTTCGTTTCATGCCGTAGGAGACGTCCGGACGCGTCGCGACTGAGTCCGCAATCGACTTCCGGAAGCTAGGCCAACGCGTGGTCGACTCGAACTTGTCCTCGGATCGGAACAACGGCCTCTGGCAAGTCCTGCACGAATAGAAGCCTGGCTCGAAGTGCTTCGCGAAGCTGCGTTCGGCCGGCCGCGTTACGACCGATGCGAACGCGACGGCAACCACACCTGCTATCGAAACCGCCGCAACGATTGAAACGAGGCGCGGACTCACTGGACCTTTACCTCACAACAAGAGCCAAATCAGTTCATCAGCTTCACACGACGGAGGATCAGGAAGACGTTGTACACCGTCGCGGCGAAGCCCATCACGAGCAGTCCAAGCGTGAACCAGGGCGCAGTTCCAAAGTAGTCGTCGAGAACCATCCCGAACAACGGCGGCCCGAAGAGCATTCCCGGAAGGCTGACCGCCAGACCGCCGACCACCACGGCCTGATTCCACGTCATCTGGCCTCGCTGCCGCTCGGCCTCATCATCCTTCGGCCTGCCGGCCAACTCGTCAGTTTGGTCCTTCTCTTCCACCCTGTCGTGTTCGCTCCTCGGCACGCGTGGCCGCCGGTTTCGTATCTGGTGCCACCTTGAGCCGTTCGGCTGCCGCGCTCGACACTGCA
The DNA here is from genome assembly GCA_964641945.1 of uncultured Clostridia bacterium. GTDB lineage: Bacteria > Acidobacteriota > Blastocatellia > UBA7656 > JADIYM01 > JADIYM01. Next base: position 22,312 of record CAZXLQ010000023.1, on the reverse strand, counting down.
ATCACGGGTTGAGGATACACGCCGATCGCAAGTGTGAGCACCCCGGACACGACGACGGCGACAACGAGGCCGGGCGAGGTAGCCAGCGCTGCAACGGGCTCGTCGCCCGCGTCCGAGTACATTTCCTTCACGAACAGCAGGTAGTAGTAGGCCGAGATGGCAGTGTTCACGAGGGCCAGCGCCGCGAGCGCGACGAGCCACTTGTCTCCGTCTTCGACGAGCGCCGCGAACAGATAGAACTTGCCTACGAAGCCGGCAGTCGGCGGAATTCCGCCAAGCCCGAGCATGAAGATCGTCATCAGTGCCGCCATTCCGGGCGCCTTCGCCGCCAGACCCCGAAAGTCCGCAATCCCGTCGCCGGCGATGGTGCCACGCCGCAACGCAATCAGAACCCCGAACGCGCCCAGATTCATCGCGACGTAGACCACGAGGTAGAGCACGAGCCCGGTGTATCCCATCCGGTTGCCGGCGACGATGCCGAGCAACGCGTAGCCGGAGTGCGCTACCGCCGAATAGGCCAGGAGCCGCTTTGCATTCTTCTGCGTGAGCGCCGCGAGGTTTCCCCAGGTCATCGCGACGGCCGCCAGGACGCCGAGCGCGACCTCCCAACCGGGCCAGCCGTCATCGACGGAGACTCGAATCGTCCCCAGCCCGTCGACAAATATGCGGACGAGAAGCGCGAAACTCGCTGCCTTCACGCCAACGGACATGAAGGCCGCAACTGGCGTCGGAGCACCCTCGTACGCATCCGGCGCCCAGACGTGGAACGGCGCCGCCGCAATCTTGAACGCAACCCCGGCAACGAGAAGCGCGACGCCGACCCCGACGAGCAGCGTTGCGTCGCCGTCTCCGGCCAGTGCTTCCGGAAGCGCGGCCGAGAGATCCACCAGCCGCGTCGAGCCGGCGACGCCGTAGACCAGCGACATACCGTAGAGCAACAGGCCCGACGAGAACGCGCCGAGCATGAAGTACTTGATGGCCGCCTCGTTCGAACGCCGATCACCGCGCAGAAATCCCACGAGAACGTAGACAGACAGCGACATGAGCTCGAGCGCGATGAAGAGCGACAACAGGTCGGCGCCGCTCGGCACCAGCATCATTCCGATGGTCGCGAAGAGCACGAGCGCGTAGTACTCGCCTCGCTCCGCGTGCTCTTCGTCGAGGAATCGCAGCGACAGCGCGATGGTGAGCGCAGCAGCTGCGAGCGCCATTCCCTTGAAGACGAGCGACAGCTCGTCGACGACGTACATCCCGCCGAGCCCGATGCGCGGCAGCGCACTTCCCTGCGCGATCCAGATCGAGACAACGGACACCGCGGCCAGGCCGAGCCCGACGAGCGAGGCAAAGCCGGCGAGTCGCTGATGCTCGCGTCCGAAACCGGCGGCCACGAGCAATGCGAGACACGCGAAGACCGAGAGGATGAGCTCCGGCATCGCTAGGTCGCGGACCTCGGCGAGCAGGTTCGTTGCGGAGGGCACCGCGGCCGCGGCGACCGCCGAGAATGCCGGAAGCCCAACCATCACGGCCGATTCCCTCCCGGAGCCGGGCCCGGCACGGGCTTGGGCTCTGCCGGGGTCGCCGCACCCGGCGGCGGCAACGGTCGCGAGGATTCGGACGGCGCAGCCTCGACCGGCTGCTCGGGGCCGAAGGCCGCAGGATCGATGGCTGGCGCCTCTGCGGCGGATCGCGCCGCACGCTCACGCGCCAGCTTCTCCTGCGCCTCGGGCGTTGGAGCGTAGCGGTCCTCGACTCCGGGCTGGTGCCACACCTGGTAAGCGAGCATCTGCGCCGGCCGCTCGAACAGGTCGAGAACAGGCTTCGGGTAGATGCCGATCCAGAACGCCAGCACGACGAGCGGGAGCATGTAGCCCCACTCCCGCCGCGAGAGGTCGGGAAGAGCCTGATTGACCTCGCGCTCGACCTTGCCGAACATCAGCCGCTGGTAGAGCCAGAGCGTGTACGCCGCGCCGAGAACGATACCGAGCACGCCCGCTGCCGCCCACCAGGGATTCGCCTCGAAAGCGCCTCGAAGGATCAGGAACTCGCCGATGAAGCCGTTCAGGAGCGGCAGGCCAATCGACGACAGGACAATGACGAGAAACACGACGGCGAGCCCCGGAGTGACGGCCGACAGTCCGCCGTACTCCGAAATGATCCGGGTATGGCGGCGCTCGTAAAGGATGCCGACGATGAGGAAGAGCCCGCTCGTCGAGATGCCGTGATTGACCATCTGCAGCGTCGCACCAGAAATTCCGTTCGGATTCAGCGCAAAGAGTCCGAGCACGACCATTCCCATGTGCGACACCGACGAATACGCGACAAGCTTCTTCATGTCGCCGAGCGTTGCGACGTGATACATCGAACAGAGCGCGCCATAGATGATGCCGACGATCGCAAGCGTCACGACCACGGTCAGCACGTCCGAATTGCGACTCGCATCGGGTAGGACCGGCAGGCTGATGCGGGCGAATCCGTATCC
>CAZXLQ010000023.1:0-19823 GCA_964641945.1 uncultured Clostridia bacterium | reverse complement strand
GTATCCACCGAGTTTCAGCAGGACGCCCGCCAGAATGACCGAGCCCGCCGTCGGCGCCTCGACGTGCGCATCCGGCAGCCACGTGTGGAACGGGAACATCGGCACCTTGAAAGCGAAGCCGGCAAAGAAACCGGCGAAAAGCCAGATCTGCACCGTCAACGGAATCAGGGCGGCCCCCGTTACGAGCCTGGCGCCCCCGATCGCGTGAAGGGCCGGCAGACCGAAAGTGCCGTCGCCCGCCCGCATCGACGCAATTGCGCCGTCGATGAGCGACTGCATCGCGGCATTCGATCCGCAGAGCGTCTTCGCCGCCGCCTGAACCGACGAGAGGTTTGCAATCGTCGCCGGGTCGATCGTGATCGCATACAGCTTCAGGATCGACAGCAGCATGATCACCGACCCGACGAGCGTGAAGAGGAAGAACTTGATGGCCGCGTAGAGACGTCGCTCGCCGCCCCAGATGGCGATGAGGAAATACATCGGCACGAGCGAGACTTCCCAGAAGACGTAGAAGAGGAAGAGGTCCATCGACGCGAAGACGCCTATGGTCGTCGCCTGCATGAGAAGCAGGAATACGTAGAACTCCTTTTCGCGCTTTGCGACGGCGTTGTAGGCGCTGCAGCAGGCCACGGCGCCGAGCAGGGCCGTCAATACGATGAGCGCGATCGAGATTCCGTCCACTCCCAGCGCATACCGCGCTCCGATGGACGGTATCCACGTCGCGTCCTCGATGAACTGGATGCCACCTACCGACCGGTCGTAGGCAAGCGCGAGCGGAATCGTCGTGACGAACGACACGATCATCGCGGCGTTGGCTACCATCTTGATCGCTCGCGTTTGCGCCGCGGGGATCGCCATTACGGCGAGCGCGGCGGCAATCGGAAGCCACACGACGATGGAAAGCCAGTTGATGTCGGCGAGCGCGCGCTCGGTCATTGACCACCTCCAAACCAGTGTCCGAGAACGGCTGCAAGCGCGTTCCAGCCAAATGCGAGGACGACGGCGGCAACGGCGATCGCAAGGACGAGCGCCGCTGCGGCAAACTTGCCGGTCTGAACGGCGCGAACGATCAGCGAGCCCGAGAATGTGACGTCGCCAGTTCCCCGGACGACCCCGTCGACGATGTGTGCGTCGGTCCAGTTCGAGCAGAGAGCTCCATTGACCGTTCCGGCAGCCGTCGAGTTCACCGCTCTATCGACGACCTCGGCATCGGCGAGCATCGCGGCGCGCGCGAGGCTAAGGGTAGTGCCGATCGGGAAGATCCTTGCAAATGCATCGAAACCGAATGCGTTCGACGCGGCCACTCGCGCGGGACCGAGACGTGCCGATATCGCGCGCCCGGATGCTGGACGCGCCACGGTCAACCACCATCCAAGGGCAATGCCCGAGATGGCCGTGAACGAAGCGAGGGCCGGCACCAGCAATCCGCCGTGCTCAACCGGTGCCCCGATTCCGAGCCAGTGTCCGACGTCGAAGAACCCGCCGACGATCGAGAGGGCCGCCAAAACCACGAGCGGCACCGTCATCGCTTTTGAAACAACGAGAGGCCCATCGTGTTGATCTCCGTGACTCTGAGCCTTCGCGTCTCCGTGCGCGAAGCTCGTCTTCTCACCTTTCACGAAAAATGCCATCCCGATCAACCGCGTCGTGTAGAACGCCGTCAGCCCTGCCACCACCAGCCCGATGAAGAACAACGCAACGCGCAGCTCCAGCGGAAGTACCGGCGATTCGAGCACGCCGAGCAGCATCGCGTCCTTCGAGAAGAACCCGGACATCGGCGGCACGCCCGCAATCGCCAGCGCGCCGATGCACATCGTGGCGCAGACAACCGGCATTCGGCGTGCGAGCCCTCCCATCTTCCGGAGGCTCTGTTCGTGGTGTAGCGCGATGATGATGGCGCCGGCGCCGAGGAACAGCAGCGCCTTGAAGAACGCGTGCGTCATTACATGAAAGATGGCCGAGCCGAATGCCCCGGCACCGCATGCCAGTGCCATGAGCCCAAGCTGCGAAACCGTCGAGTACGCGAGGACCTTCTTGATGTCGTCCTGCGCCACGGCTGACAACCCCGCGACGAGCGCCGTCGCGGCTCCGACGCATGCAACGACGACCATCGCCGATGGCGCAGCCATGAACACTGCGCTGACGCGCGCCATAAGGTAGATCCCAGCCGTGACCATGGTAGCCGCGTGGATGAGGGCCGACACCGGCGTCGGGCCCTGCATCGCATCAGGAAGCCAGACGAAGAGCGGTATCTGCGCGCTCTTTCCGGCGACTCCAACGAAGAGCCCGAGCGCAATGAGCGTGAGCACTCCCCACTGACCGAGCAGATCGGGTGGCACTGAGCCGTCGACAAGAGATTTACCGATCGCAGAGAAGTCCATCGATCCGAAGACGGCAAACGCTCCGAAGATCCCGAGCAGGAACCCGGCGTCGCCGATTCGATTCGCGACGAAGGCCTTCTTGGCAGCGTCTGAGGCGGCGTCGCGCTCGTACCAGAAACCGATCAACAGGTAGCTGCACAATCCGACGCCTTCCCATCCAACGAAGAGCACCGGGAAGTTCGCCGCCAGCACGAGCACGAGCATCGAGAACATGAACAGGTTCAGGTACGAGAAGAACCTCGCGTATCCGCCATCACCCTTCATGTACCCGGTAGCAAAAATGTGAATGAGCAGACCGACGCCGGTCACCACGAGCAGCATCACGCACGTGAGCGCGTCGACCGCGTAGCTCCAGCGGACCGAGAGCCCGCCAGGGACCGGAGCTCCTGCGTCACCGGAGCCTGAAGTCCTTGCCGCTCCGCCCGGAATCCAGTCGAAGGACGCGGGGAACTCGGTGCCGACCGATACGGCGGCGGATTCGCCAGCGTGTCCCCCGTGGTGGTTCGTGACGTATTCGAACACCACGGAAACCGACAGAACGAAGGCGAGTGCAACCGCGCCGATCGCGACCGCTCCGACGGCTCGTTCGCCCAGACGGCGGCCGATGGCGCCAAGCAATGCGGCGCCAGCCAGGGGGAGAAGCGGTATGAGCCAGGCGAGTCGAATCATGTCACCACTTCAGCAGGTCGATATCATCGACTGAGACGGTTCCGCGATTGCGGTAGAGCGCTATGACGATGCCCAGACCGATCGCGGCCTCGGCCGCCGCAACGACCATGACGAAGACGGCAAAGACTTCGCCGGTGTGCGGCGCGATGCCGCCTGCGGCGACCCAGTATCTCGAGAACGCGACGAAGTTCAGGTTCGCCGCATTGAGGATCAGCTCGATGGCCATGAAGATGACGATCACGTTTCGGCGGGTCAGGACTCCTGCCACGCCGAGCGCGAACATGAGGCCGCTGATTGTGAGGATGGTAGTGAGCATCTGAAAAACCTGGATTCTCTTCGTCCTTCTACCTCTGCGACTCTGCGAGACCATTGCGTCTCTGCGAGAAACTGCTCTTACTCGAGATGGATTTCCCGCAGAGACGCAAAGGTCTCGCAAAGTCGCAGAGGAAAACAGCCATTCAGTCCTCCTGCTCCACCTTTCTTCCCTTCGCCAGTACGACGGCTCCTACAATCGCAACGAGCAAGACAAGCGATGCGACCTCGAACGGCAGTGCCGCCCGCGTATAGAGGTCCGTCCCGACCTCTTCGGTATTCCGCGACAGACTCGCGCGGCTGCGTTGTGCCGCGACAGCCGCCTTCGGTCCCGGTCGCAGCTCGAACGCGGGCTGCGCCATCCGCGCACCCAGTACGATGGTTCCGCCGATCACGCACACGATGACGGTCGCCACCGCGAATCTCGGCGTCGAGGCCGGTTCGAGGTCTTCCGAGGTTCGCCCGCCGCCAACCGTCATGATGACGAACAGGAACAGGACCATCACGCCGCCGACGTAAACGAGCACCTGCGCGCCAGCCAGAAACTCCGCACCAACCATCGCGAAGATCCCAGCAATCGCCATCAGCGCCGACACCAGCGCAAGTGCAGCGTGCACCGGCCGCCGCGCCGTGATGACGGCGGAACCCGTCGCGACCGCCCACAGTCCGAACGCGATGACGGCCCACAGGTACCACTGGCTGGATTGAAGTTCAGGGTTCATGTCGAAACAGGTGAAGGCACGACGTACGACGTCCGGTCATTTCTTGTAGGTGACGACATTGATGCCCCTTTCGAGCATCTCGCGGTCCCAGACGAGCCCGGCCCGCGAATCGACGGCGAGTTCGAACTCCTGCGTCAGCTCGAGGCAGAGCGTCGGGCAGTTGTCCTGGCAGAGACCGCAGAACATGCAACGCGATGTATCGAAGACGAACGTCGTGAGTACTTTTTTCTTCTTTACCTTCTCGCCGTCCCTGAATTCGCGGCTCGCGTGACTGACGTGTATTACGTCCACCGGACACACCAGCGCGCAGACGTTGCAGGCCGTGCAGAGCGACTCTCCGGTCCGAGGATCGTTGTTCAGCTTCGGGGCGCCGCGCCAGCGCTCGGGGATGTTCGGTCGCTCCTTCGGGTACTGCTCCGTGTAGATCGACTGAAGAGGGTTCGCACCGTCACGAGGCTCCACCAGCGCCCGGGCGCTGTAACGAAGCGTCACGGCAAGCCCCTTGATCAGGTCGACGAGGAAAAGCCTGCGAAGGATGGATCCGACCGATCGTCGTTCGCTCATCTGGCCCCCCTTTCCGCGGCGGTCGCGAGGCGGCCCGCACGCTTCAGCGCTTCGGCGCGACGCAACGCGTCAATGTCCGTAGTCCACGAGGTTCGATTGAGCTTCTTGAGCAGCCACGCAGCCACGGCGAACGTCGCGATGTTGACCGCGATGAACCAGGCCGTCCCGGTCCAGCCGATCCACAGGCCGTTCCTGGTGACTTCCAGGAGGCCGAACAGTCCGCCCTGGTCGGGACGCATTGCGAGAAGGAACGCAAGCGCCGTGATCAGGATGTTGGCGAGAGACACCGGGATCAGCCACTTCCAGCCAAGGTCCATCAGCTGGTCGTACCGGTACCGCGGCAGCGTCCACCGAATCCACATCACGATGTAGATGAGCACCGCCACCTTGACGGCGAACACTCCGAGAGTGGCCACGGTGAACACAACGGAATAGAGCGGCGTCGACGTGTCCGTTCCGGCGATCCAGGACACGGCGGTTTCGAGACCGGGGAACGACCATCCGCCGAGGAAGACCGTCACCGCGATCGCGGACGTAATGATGATGTTCGTGTACTCCGCCATGAAGAAGATGGCCCAGCGGAACCCGGAATACTCGACGTGAAATCCCGCCACCAGCTCGGATTCGGCTTCCGGCAGGTCGAACGGCGCACGATTGGTTTCGGCAAGCGAGCCGATGAAATAGATCGCGAACGCCAGCGGTTGCAGGACCACGAACCACAGTCCGGTGAAGCGCTGGGCCTCGACGATCTCCTGCATCGACATCGAACGCGCGAACAGCAGCGGTCCTATGAGTGCCATTCCGACCGCAACCTCGTATGACACAAGCTGGGCCGACGAACGCATTGCGCCCATCAACGCGTATTTCGAGTTCGACGCCCACCCGGCAAGGACGATTCCGAAAACGCCAACCGACGCGACGGCCAGCAGGAAGAGCAGGCCGATGTTGATGTCGGTTACCGTTCCCCAGGCGGCTCCGAACGGCACCAGGACGAGCAGTCCGAGTGCTGCCGTAATGGCGATCACCGGCGCAAAGAGAAACACCAGGCGGTCGGCGCCCTGCGGCACGAGATCTTCCTTGGCGAGGAGCTTCAGACCGTCGGCGAGCGGCTGAAGCAACCCGACAGGGCCGACACGCATAGGCCCCAGGCGCGCCTGAATGAAGGCCGCGACCTTCCGCTCGAGGTAAACGAGGTAGGCGACGGCAGTGAGGATGACGGCGAGAAGGACCGCAAACTGAATCGCAGGCAAGATGACGTATTCGGCGAAGCCGTGCGAGACACCGAGCGACTCGATCAGCTCCACCGGAGACCACGTCGGCACGATCGGGGGAGGCGGCGGGGGAGGCGATGGAGTCTGGGTCTGGGCGGAAACTTCACGCAAAGGCGCAAAGCCGCAAAACAAGAACGAGACACAGGAATTCAGGAGAAGGAAATTGATGCGACTCGATGATCGACCCTTTTGATCGACCCTTGCGCCTATGCGCCTTTGAGCGACGTTCCCCCAGGCTCGATTCACCGATCCACCTCTCCCAACACGATGTCCACAGTTCCTATCAGCGCTACAACGTCCGCCATTAGATGCCCGATCGCCAACTGCTTGAGGGCCTGGAGGTTCACGAAACAAGGCGGGCGAACGCGCAGGCGGTACGGGGTGTTCGTTCCGTCGCTCACCAGATACACGCCGATCTCTCCCTTCGGGCCTTCGTTCGTGTGAAAGACCTCGCCGGCGGGAGGCTTGATCACTCTCGGCACCCGCGCCGCCATGAAGTCGCCTTCCGGGAGTCCATCGAGCGCCTGCTGCACGATACGGATGGACTGACGCATCTCCTGCATTCGAACGAGATACCGATCGTAAGTATCTCCCGTTTCGCCTATCGGGATCTCGAAATCGAACTCGGGATAGGCGGAGTAGGGCGCGGCACGGCGGACGTCGTACTTGACGCCGCTGGCGCGAAGGACCGGTCCGGTCAGCCCGATGTCGATCGCGTTCTCTCCGGAAAGCACCCCGATTCCGACCGTTCTCGCCAGCCAGATCCGGTTCTCGCTGAGGATGGTCTCGTATTCGTCGATTCTCCCCGGAAAGAGGTCGAGAAACGCCCGTACGTCACGCTCGAACTCCGGATTTGCGTCCCACTCGAACCCGCCGATCCGGAAAGCGTGCGTCGTGAGCCTCGCGCCGACGAAGTTCTCGATGATCTTCAGGATCTCCTCCCGCTCGCGGAAGGTGTAGAGAAAAATCGTTGCCGCACCGATGTCGAGCGCGTGCGTTGCAAGCCAGAGCAGGTGCGAGGTGATCCGCTGCAGCTCGGCGAGGATTACGCGCAGGTACTGCGCTCTCCGAGGAACTTCGACACCCATGAGGCGTTCGACGGCCTCAACGTAAACGAGGTCGCCGTTGATCGCCGCGACGTAGTCGAGTCGGTCGAAGTACGGCGTGATCATCGGGTAGGTATCGTGCTCGCAGATTTTCTCGACGCCTCGATGCAGGTATCCAATGTCGCAGTCGAGATCGACTACGGTTTCGCCGTCGAGCTTCAGCAGTACGCGGAGCACTCCGTGCGTCGACGGATGCTGCGGGCCCATGTTGAGGAGCATTTCCGTATGCTCGAACACGTGCTCGGAGGCGTTTGGCGCGTCGGAAGACATCAGTTCAGATCTCGACCTTTCCCGAGAAATCGGCGTCGTCGGGCAGGGCGTGGATGTTGAGGTTCTCGGCTATCCAACGGTTCTCGCGAAACTCGACGGGGTATTCCTTGCGCAGCGGGTGACCCTCCCATCCCTCCGGAAGCAGAATTCGGCGCAGATCGGGGTGGCCCTCGAACACGATGCCGAACATGTCGTAACACTCGCGCTCGAGCCAGTTCGCAGTTCCCCAGATACCGCAGGCCGTCGGGGCGGGAGCGCCATCGGCAAGCCCGGTCTTGATGCGCACTCGTTCGAGGGTCGATGTCGAGCAGAGCTGATAGACGAGCTCGAACTGCGGGTCCTCTTCGGGTCGATGGACTGCCGTAACATCCAGAAGCAGGTTGAACCGAAACTCATCGTCGCTCTTGAGGTAGGCGAGGACCTCGGTAACGGACTCGACGGTGACTGTGACGATCCGCTGGCCGACCATCGAAACGGCGGCGGTGATGGCTTCCCCGAAACGCTCGCGAAGCCGGACGACGAGCACGTCGTCGGATGCATCGATGACGTCGACGCCGCCTTTCGCCTTCTTCGGTGCAGGTGTGGTGCGAGACTCGCTCGACGTCTCGTTGGATCGATCGTCGTTCGTCATTGCATTTCGTCGCCCGGAGCGCTGAGGGTTTTGGTGAGGCTGGCGCATTGTACAACGGAATCTCCGTGTGTCACTGCGAGTCGATTCGTCGAGCGGAAGAATTGAACGGGAACCCGGAGAGCAGCGATGGTTTGCCGGAGAGTTCCGCGTGTCGAACGGCCGTGAAATCAAGCCGACGTGACCCAACACCAAGGGCGCGATTGGACGGGCCGCGAAATCAAGCCATCGCGGACCCGGAACCCGGAGCGCAGCGACGGGCCGGCCTCAGCTTCCGCGCGCTGCAGGTTGGACCGCCTGCCGCGTCCTCCACTATCGGCTTGGCTGACGTCGGCCCGTCGCTACGCTCCGGGTTCCGGGCCAAACGAGGCGCGATGGGGCGGACCTCGAAGGTAGCCTCCGCCGAATGGGTCGAGTATCGTTCCGCCGTGGCGGACTCATATCCCAATCCCCTGCTGCATCTCGCGGCAATCGGTGCAACGACGGCGTCACACTGGCCCACGAAGCGCGAGTTTCCGCTCCTCGGCAGGAATATCGTAGTGACGCGGGACGCCCGACACGCCTCTTCGCTCGTCAACTCCCTTCGCAGTCTCGGCGCCTACGTCGAATCGTGTCCCACGATCGAGATCGCTCCTCCAGACGATCCCTCCCATCTTGAAGATGCCGTTTCGCGACTCTCCAGTTACAACTGGGTTGTCTTCACGAGCGCCAACGGGGTCGAACGACTAGTCGAATGCCTGCTCGCTTCGGGGCGCGACGTCCGTGGATTCGGGGACGCGCGTCTCGCCTGCATCGGGCCTGCGACCGCCGAGGCACTCCGGGCGCGAGGGTTGCGAGTCGACGTCATTCCCGAGTCCTACGTCGCCGAATCGCTCTTCGAGGCGCTCGCCTCAGCCGGGCCGATGGATGGTGCACGCATTCTGCTCGCTCGGGCGGCAGTCGCGCGCGATGTGCTCCCGGACGCTCTTCGCGAGGCCGGGGCAACCGTCGATGTCATCGACGCGTATCGAACAATCGTGCCAGCCGGGGCGGCTGAATCCATCCGGCGCGTTGTCGACTCACCCGACGGGGTCCTCGTGACCCTGACGAGTTCTTCGACAGCTTCGCATTTTGCAGCCCTCGCCGGAGATTCGCGCATTGCCGGCGTCGAGGCGGCGTGCATCGGGCCGATCACTTCCGCAACCGCCAGAGAGCTCGGCTTCTCGGTCGTCGTGGAAGCGACGACGTTCACGACTGCTGGACTCGTCGAGGCCATCGTCAATTGGGCGACCGCCGACGACGGTGGACAGAGCGACCAATCGGCGTGAGAATCGGTTCGCTTCGACGAACCCTCAACAAAGGACAAACCCACGAATGGAATCCTCTGCCAAGAAATCCACGGGCTGCATCATCGCAGCCGTTGTAGGCGGCTTTTTTGTTGTCGCTGCCGTGCTACTCGTCGTGCTCTTCGGGTTTGGCTACTACGCCTATCGTGGCGGACCTCCAGCGGTCAACAACACTCCGATGTCGGGGTCCGGTCCGTCCAGCGGTTCATCCGGTGAGAAATCGGCGCCTGTAGCCACGGGAGAGACTCCTTCACCCACTCCCGAGCAGCAGGCAGCCATCGCGGGCGGTACCGAAACGACCTGGGATGGCCAGGGAATAACCTGGATGCTCCCGAAAGGCTGGAGCAAGCAGTCCGTTTCACCCGAGATGTTCTCGTACAAGTCGCCTGGAACGTGGGATGCCGGCTGGATCACGGTGTCTATATCGGTGCTTCCGGACTCGATTCCGACCGACGTCAGCCTGAACGCAATGCATCAGGCGGCGCTCGACCAGCAGAAGCTCGGCAAATACACCGAGGTGAGGTGGCTCGTCCTCGACGGCGTGCGCGGCGTCCAGTTCCTCGAGAAGTCACCGGATGATCCGAGCGACGTGCAGCGCCTCCAGTGGCAGGCCTATCGGAGTTACAACGGTCAGAAACAGCTCATCAACCTTATGGTGCACTCGTCCGGCAAGGGTTTCCCGACGCACGTGGATGCGCTCTACGGGATTCTCTACTCGACGAAGCTCACGAAGTAGAGCCGGTTGACAATCCGGCGGGGAGAGATCCAATGAAAGTCCGAAACCTCGGAAGGATCGTGCTTGCGGCTGTCGTCCTGTCGGTCGGCGTCCCGGTCCACGGCGCTCAGGACGGCAAGAGCGACGTGCAGCTCAGCGCCGGCGAAGTGCTTCTCGACGTAATCGTGACCGACAAGAAGGGTCAACCCGTCACCGATCTCCGTCGCGACGAGATCGAGATACTCGAGAATGGGACGAAACAGGCGGTGACGTCGTTCGGTCTCGTCCGCAAGGGTCCGCAGGAGGTGAACGGTCAGCCGTCGACGGCAACCACGTCGGCCGATGCGCCGGAGGCGATCCGATCGTCGCTCGCCGCGAAGGTCAACCTCATCATCATCATGGTGGATCGGACATCGGTGGAGCAGGCGGAGCTCAAGCAGGTCTTCACCGCGACCGAAAAGTTCATCAACGAGAAGCTCGCCATCAACGATCTCGTGGCTGTTTTCATCAACACGACGCAGCCAGTGATGATCCAGAACTTCACGAACAACAAGCCGAAGCTCGTCAACGCGATGAAAATCGCGACGGCGGGGTCATCCATCCTTCTCCAGGAAGCGGTCACGACCGGGGGCCGTGCCGACCTCGGAAGGCTCACGCAGATGATCGCCGTGGGCGGCGGCGACCTGAATCTGTCGGGTGAAGCCGGAGACGCTCAGGCCGCACTCAACCTCGAGACACTGCTCAGCTCCAACGCGGCGGGAATCGAGTCGTACTTTTCGGCGCTGCGCGACCAGATTCAGGCCCTTTCGATCATCAACAGCGTCGTGGCCATCGCCCAGGCCTACAGCGAAGTACCCGGCCGCAAGTCGATGGTGCTCTACTCCGCCGGCCTCGTTCTGAACAACGACGTGGACTCGGCATTCGACGCGATGGTGAGCGCCGCGAACCGGTCGAACATGACCATCAACACGGTAAGCGTTCGGGGACTCGACGCGCGGGTGGCCCGGACGAGCAACGAACAACTCAGGAACCAGCGGCCGAATCTCGAGTCCGACAACCGGATGATCGTGAGCGAGGGCCGCAGCGGAATGGACCGCATCCTCGAGTCCAACCTGACGGACAACGACGAGGGCCTGGCACGCATTGCCAAGGACACGGGCGGGGTTCTGGTCCGGAATACGAACGATCTCGGCAAGGGATTCGGCGCCATCGCGAACGACCTGCGCACCTACTACGCCATGAGTTACGAGCCGACGAATGTCGCGCTGGACGGCTCGTTCCGCTCGATCACCGTGAAGGTACTTCGACGGGATGTCGAGGTGCGATCCCGGAAGGGCTACTACGCGGTTCCGGGCGCCAACTCGACGCTCCTTCTGCCGTTCGAGCAACCGGTACTCGCCATGCTGGCGAAGTCGGACCCGCAGTCGAGGCTCTCGGACCTGAAGGTCTCTCTCAAGACCGAGCGCTTCGCGTCGCCGGCCGGCTGGCGCGTCCCGGTCGCCCTCGCCGTCGACGGGTCAGCACTCGGCCCGATTCCGCGCGATACCAAGACGAAGAATCCGAACCTCAAGGGCGGTAACCCGAACGCCACGGACTTTGAAGTGAATGCCGTGGTGCTCGTCCGCGATTCGAGTCAAACGGTCGTCGCAAAGTTGAGCCGCACCACTGTGTTCCGTGCCGCGAACGACCGTATCCCTGAGTTCAAGGCGATGTCGTCGCCCATTCCTCCGTTCCCGCAGTCGCTCGTGCTGCCTCCAGGCTCGTATACGCTTCAGCTTGGCGTCTACGATCCCAACTCGCACCGGGGAACGGTGATGGAGCGCAAGATCACGCTGCCCGCCCTGCCGTCAGACGGGAAACCGGCGCTGAGCAGTCTCGTGCTCGGATCGGCGGCTGTCACTGTACCCGAGTCCGAACGCACCCTGGTCGCGGAGGATCCGCTCGTGATGGGCGGCAAGGTCCGCATCGTGCCCAACCCGACGGGTCGATTCGCAAAGTCACGCGGTGATCGGATGATCGTGTACTTTCAGTTCAGGGGCGCTCCAAACACTCCTTACGAGCTGATCCTGCACTTCATGAGCGGGGAGGAAGTGGCGGTCGGGACGCCACCGTCGCCACTCGGGCCTACGGATGCGTCAGGCATGGCCACGGCCGCGCCCGACATTCCGCTCGACGGGTTCAAACCGGGAAACTACCGCGCCGTGCTCTATATCGTCCCGCCTGGATCGAAACAGCCCGTCGCGCAGGCCGTAACGCCGTTTACTGTAGAATAGCTGCCCGGCCTACCCTGCGCCTCTGCGAGACCTCTGCATCTCTGCTTGAAACTCGTGGTTTAGGCCGGGTTTCTCGCGGAGTCGCAGAGATCGCGCGGAGGAGCATAGACAGTGAACTGACGCGCCTGCAGAGCGGTCGCTGGCGCCATCCGCATCGGGCCCGTAGACTCGAAGACGTGCGAATCATTTCGGGACATCTTCGAGGCCGACGGCTCCGGGCACCTGAAGGCCGGGCGACCAGGCCTACGTCGGACAGGGTCCGGGAGGCGCTCTTCAACATCCTTTCGTCGCGGATCGGCGGCGCGGCCTTTCTCGACGTTTGCGCGGGTTCGGGAGCGGTCGGGCTCGAGGCACTCTCACGCGGTGCGGAGAAGGCCGTCTTTGTCGAGCATTCGCGGCGGGCTCTCGAGCATCTGGAAGCGAACATCGAACACTGCGGCGTTGCCAGCCAGTCGCGCATCATCCCGAAGGAAGCCGTTGCCGCGCTCAAGGCACTCATTGGCCGTGGGGAGCAGTTCGATGTCGTGTACGTTGATCCGCCTTACGATGCCGAGCTGTACCCGACGATTCTTCAACTGCTGGGATTGAGCGAGCTCGTCGCGGCCGACGGTGTCGTCGTAGTCGAGCGATGGAGCCGCGACCGGCTTCCGGCCGAGGCTGGCTCGCTGCGTCATTATCGTGACGTGCGGCACGGAAACTCCACTCTCGCTTTCTACGAGCGGATCTGACCATCGAGGGCCCCGGGCAACTCGACCCGGTCGCCTCGGGCATCCCACGTGCAAGACCGTGCGTTCCAGTGCGTTTTGCCCGTCAGCACGGCGATTGCGCGCGTTGACAGATTGGATCCCCGTGCTAAGATCCAAGTTCGGTCTTCCTCTGTTACCCCCGCTTGAGGACGTGAAGATGAAGCGTGGAGCGAAATTCGCGGCATTCGGTGTAGTGCTCGTTTTCGCATGCGTGGCGGTCGCCCCGGCCCGGGCATCGAGCCTCGGCGTCCTTCGTGGCGTGGTTCGAGACCAGTTTGGTGCCCCGCTCGTGGGCGCGTCGGTCGCCATCTTCGATCCGAACGTCAAGACGACCCGACCGGTCCGAAGCACGTCGACGGATGCAGCAGGCGCGTTTGCAGCACAGGTAGCACCGGGGCGCTACGTGCTTCGTGCCGTCGCCGCCGGTTTTGCGTCGTTTTCGGCAAGGGCGCGCGTCGCCGCCAATCAGGAAACCGTCCTCGACGCGATCTCGCTTCGACGTGCCAACACGCTTGCGGACCGTCGCCGTTCCGAGCGCTCCGACCCCTATCGAAACGTCGTCCGGAGTTCCAGGGGGCACGTTTTCCATCTCGACGAACTCGATGCTGTCGCACAGGACGAACGCGATCGTCAGGACGTCGAGGCGATCGCGCTGACGGATCGCGATAACTCGGTGCATGGCGTGGTTCAGGCCGTCGCCGTGTCGGGTCACGATGGACTCGACGACGGTTATGTCGCTTCGAATTTTGCCGTCGCTCGTGAAGTCTCGGGTGCGGAACTGACGGTGGCTGGGCAGGTCGGCGTCGGATTGAACGCACCTCGACGACTCGAGGCGCGGGTGGCGACAGCGGTCGGCGACGACCACGATGTCGAGGTGACGGCCGCATACGGTCGACTTCGGCTTCCGGGCGGCGGACGCGAACCGGCCTCACGACTCGACCAGTACACCCTGCAGGCCGTTGACCGATGGCAGATTTTCGATCCCATCGTGATCGTCTATGGGTTGAGCGTCTCGAAATTTGCCGGTGCGGCGCACGCCTCGGCGGTCGTACCGCGATTCGGAATCGAGCTCTCGCCTACGCAGCGGACGCAGATTTTCGCCCGGTTGACTCCGGCCGACATGCTCGACGATTCGGCTCACTTCGATCTCGAAACCGGAGAAGTCACTTTCCGGGCGCCGGATGTTCCGAACGTAAATGCCGAGGACATCGCTTCGGCGACGCCTGACCGCAGTCGGCGGTTCGAGTTCGGAGTTGGGCATCTCATCGACGAACGCTCGAACTTTGAAGTGATGGCGTTCTTCGACTCTGCGTCGGGTCGCGGAATCGGATTTCTTGCCGTACCAGCCGGATCGGTCGAGCACGAGTTTCGTACGGGATCGCTCGATGGGCGTTCGTCGGGTGTTCGGGTTCTCTACACACGACGCTTTTCCAGCTCGGTCTCGGGCACGATCGGATACTCGGCTGGGACCGGTCTGAGTGTTGAGTCCGCCGGCCTGATCAATCCGGCCGAGATGTTCCAATCGGCGACGTTCCAGATGCTCGCGGGCCGCCTTGAAGCGGAGTTTGGAACCGGCACGCGTATAGCGGCCGTCTATCGTTACAGCCCCGACACGGTGGTGTTCGCTATCGACCCGTTTGCCGGGCGCCTGGGGGCTTCCGAGCCAGCGGCCAGTTTCTTTCTTACCCAGCAGCTTCCGATGCCGGATTTCATTCCCGGAAGATGGGAAGCAATTGTCGATGTTCGGAATGCTTTTGCCTCGAGCACCGGCTCCGATGACGGCGAGATCCTCCTGGTGGATTATGGCCGACTGATCCGTGCCGGGGTCACGTTCCGATTCTAGGCGAAGGCCAGTGCCTGCTCGCCCTTCTCTGCCCTTCCGACTCAGGCCTGCCTCCGAATAGCCCTTCAGCTGAAAGCACTTGCGAGCTTGCGGAGTTCGAGATCCATTTTCTCGGACGAATTCCGAAGTTTCGGAATTCCGCGCCGTATGCTCGCCGACATGTTCCTTCAGTTGCAACGAGTTACGCGAACTCTCCACGTGCACTTGCGTTGGAATACGAGTTGCACCGGAAAATCCGGGCGATACCGTCCGGAGTAGGCATCGACCTTCAGGAGCAGGCGAACGACGGATGAAGATCACCGGAGCCGCAGCAAAGGCGTTTCTCGTGGTCGCGCTGACGATTGGCGCCGTGGTGTTCGCTGCGATGAACCTGCGCGAGCGAATGCTGGCTCCGCCGATGCCGGACGATGGCGTCGTCTGGATCGATACCAAAGACGGCGTTGCGGCGCACGACGTCCGGGTCGAGAGCCCGGCCTTCAATGCCGGAATCCGCGCCGGGCACATCCTTCGCTACATCTACCACGACGGCGCCTGGGAACTGATCGAGCGCTCGGATGACGTCGCCTACTACCTGGACAACGTCGGGATCAACGGCAACCTCGTCTACCAGGTCGAGCGATTCAATTCGCTAGGCGTCTCGCAGGGCCTTTGGGAAGGCGATGTGAAACAGATAGAGCCGGCGCCGCTTCGGCGCGCCGAGACTCTCTATTTCGGGCTCATCGCCATCGTCTACCTGATCATCGGCGTGTTCGTCTTTCTCCGTCAGGGACGCGCACCCTACAGCTTTCATTTCTATTGGATCTGCCTGACGGCATTCCTTTTCTACGTGCTACGTCCGGCGCTCACGATCGGCTCCAACGGTGAATGGGAGCTTTTCGACAGGACCGTGCTGATCGTCGACCACGTCGCGTTCCTGCTTGCAGCGCCGCTTTTCGTCCATTTCTGCGCGGTGTTTCCGAGCAAACCGGAGTGGCTTTCGGTCCGATGGCTCAGCACGTCGCTTCTGTACGTTCCCGCCGTTCTACTGTCACTTGGCGAAGTTACTCTGCTCGTCGGACAGAACGCCTTTGGCGACTTCCTCGCGGCCGGCCGCAGCGCGCTCGACGTCCTTGGAATCGGGCAGTTTGCGCTGGGCGTCGTGGTGGCCGACGCACTGCTTTTCAATTCCTACGTCAGGGCGCGCACTCCGGCGCTCAGGCTGCAGCTCAGATGGATCATGTGGGGCGTCGCGGTAGCCGCCGGGTCCTTCGCGATCTTCTACGCCATCCCCTACATACTCGGACGTCCGATCTCGGCACTGTCCGAAGTACTGGGACTTGGTCCGCTGATCCTCGTCCCGCTGAGTTTCGGCTATTCCATCGTCCGCTACCGGATGATGGACGTCGACGTCATCGTCCGGCGAAGCTTCGTCCACGTTCTCGCAACGGCGACGGTCGCGGCGCTGTACCTGCTGCTGCTGCTTACCGTCGGGGACGTCGTCAAGGAGATCAATCCGACCGCATCCACGTGGGTAGTTCGCGCCGTGACCGTCGCCGTGATGCTGCTCATCACGATCCTCTTCGCTCCGGTGAAGACCTGGTTGCAGCAAACCGCCGACCGGATGTTCTACGGCGAGCGTTACACGCTGCGAAAGGGCCTCGGCGAGTTCGGTCGCGCCCTCGCGTCCACATCGGAGCTGGATGCCCTGCTCGCGTCTCTGGCGGCGCGACTGCGTCGAATGCTCTCGGCCGACCAGCTTGCGATCTTCGTCGAGAACGGTCACGAGGCCGGCCGCTTCGATCTGCTGCTCGCGGATGGAATCGATCGTGACTTGAAGGTCCCGGAGGACTTCGTGCGATGGGTGCGGGCGAATGCCATGGTCCGCGGCTACGCGCTCACCGAGGAATCCGACTCGGAGGCTGAGTGGGCCGGCGTGCATTACCTCGTCCCGTGCGTCGTTCGCGACCGTGTCGTCGCCGTCATCGGCATCGGCAGACAGACGTCGGACGGTTCCCTGCTGACGAGCGAAGACATCGAAATCCTGCGCGCACTCTCCGGCTACGTTGCGGTCGCAATAGACAACAGCCTCCTGCTCCAGTCCGAACGGGAAAAAGCCGAGGCCCTCGCTCACCTCCAGCAATTCTCGGCGTCGATCATAGAGAGTGTGAACGTCGGTATTCTCGTCATCGACAGCGCGGGCATCATCACGACCTGGAACAGCGCTCTCGAAGAAATGCTGGGAATCGGCCGCCAGGAGGCACTCGGTGCGACCGCGCTCTCGATCTTCAACGAAGAGATGATCACGACGCTGCGAGCCGTCACGGGGACGCAGGGCTGGGTGGTCGGCGACGTCCGGCACCTCTACAAGTTCCATACCGTCCGGCGTGACGATCGCCCGATCGTCATCAACCTCTCGCTCGCGCCGTTCGAGGACACGGCCCACACCCTCGCGGGTACCCTGGTGGTCGTCGAGGACGTGACAGACCGGCTCAAGCTCGAGGATCAGCTTCAGCAGTCCGACAAGCTCAGCTCCATCGGCCTGCTTGCTGCTGGAGTGGCGCACGAGGTCAATACGCCACTCGCCGGTATCTCGTCGTACACCCAGATGCTGCTGGGCCAGATTCCGACGGCGGACCCGAAGTCACGGATACTCGAAAAGGTTCTTGCGCAGACCGAACGCGCCAGCGGCATCGTGAACAACCTGCTGAATTTCTCGCGGACAAGCGGAGCGGACTTCGCCGCGCTCGACCTCAACCGCGTGCTCGAGGACACACTTCAGCTGCTCGAGATCCAGCTCCACAAGAGCAACGTACTCGTGGTGCGACGGTTCGCCGACGAACTGCCCGAGGCATACGGCAATGCCGGCAAGCTGCAGCAGGTCTTCATGAACCTGATCCTCAATGCTCGCGATGCCATGGCCGGCGGGGGAACCCTCGAGCTCGAGACGGAGACGGCAGACCACATGCTCGTCGTGCGGATTCGAGACACCGGAATCGGGATCGCGGCCGAGAACATCACCAAAATCTACGACCCGTTCTTCACGACGAAGAGTGTTGGCCAGGGTACGGGACTTGGACTCGCCGTTTCGTATGGCATCGTGCAGGAGCACGCAGGCCGAATTTTTGTAGACAGCCAGCCTGGGCGCGGCACGACTTTCACGATCAAGATTCCATCGCGCTACCGGCGGTTGCAGGTGGCAAGCGACTGACGTGCACTGGCCTGCGTCGCGGCCCGCTTCGAACGAGCGGGTGACGTCGCCCGCTCGCGGGCGCGCGTTGGCCAACGACTGACTTATGGCGAAAAAGGGAAATGTCCTCGTCATTGACGACGAGGAAGTCATGCGGGACGTGCTCGAGAACCTCCTCTCGAGCGAGGGCTATCGCGTCGACCTCGCCAAGACCGGCGAGGAAGGCATCGCGAAATACGCCGACCGGCCTCCGGACGTCGTCCTTCTCGACGTCTCCATGCCAGGCATGGGCGGTCTGCGCGCGTTGGAGGAGATCCTCAAGATCGACGGCGACGCTGTCATCCTCATGGTCACGGCTTACGCGACTTTCGAGACGGCGATCTCTGCCTGGCAGCGTGGTGCCTACAATTGCCTGCGCAAGCCATTCGACAACGCGGATGTCCTCAAGCTCGTGGCGGCCGGAATCCGGCGCCGGCGGAAAGACGAGGAGCGTCGGACGCTCAAGCGCAGCATGCGCAAGTCGGGCGTCGAGATCATCGCGCGCAGCGAGCGCATGCAGCGCGTTCTCGACCTGGTCGCCCAGGTGGCGCCGGCTCGTACGACGATTCTCATCCAGGGTGAATCGGGCACGGGCAAGGAGCTCGTCGCCCGCGCCATCCACAACCAGAGCCCGCGCGAAGACCGTCCCTTCGTCACGGTGAACTCGGGCAACATCCCTACCGAGCTGCTCGAAAGCGAGCTGTTCGGTCACCTTCGGGGAGCGTTCACCGGCGCCATTGCCGCTAAGAAGGGACTATTCGAGGTCGCCGACACCGGGTCGATATTCCTCGACGAGATCGGCAACATCTCGCTCGAAACGCAGTCGAAGCTCCTTCGCGTGATTCAGGAGCGCGAGTTCATCCCGATTGGCGACACGAACCCGCGCCGCGTCGACGTCCGGATCATCGCCGCCACCAACGTCTCGCTCAAGCAGGCCGTGGACGAAGGCACGTTCCGCGAAGACCTCTTCTATCGACTGAACGTCATCACGATCGATCTGCCGCCGCTGCGGGAGCGCGTCGACGACATCATTCCGCTCGCACAACACTTCATCCTGAAGTACTCGGAGGAGAACGGCCGGCACATTTCTGAATCGCTCGATCGCGACGTCGTGAAGGCTCTCGAGAGCTACCACTGGCCGGGTAACATCCGGGAGCTCGAGAACGCTGTGGAGCGGGCCGTCATCATCTCGCGAACGGACCACATCACGCTCGACGACCTGCGCGAAGAGGTCGTGCATCCGCCGTCAACGTCGCGCTCCGGAGGCGCCGGGCGAGTCGCCGCCGAGATCGACGTCGCTGGGGGGATCTCGTTCTACGACGAGGTGAATGCCTTCCAGAAGGACCTGATCCTCCGGGCGCTCGAGATCACCAACGGTCACCAGAGCAAGGCGGCAAAGCTGCTGGGAATGAACACGACGACGCTCAACAGCAAGATCAAGTACTTCGGGATCAGGTAGCTTCGAGTTCCTCCTGCGCCTCTGCGTCTGCACTCTGCGGCTCTGCGAGAAACCGACTTGCAGTACAGGTTTCTCGCAGAGCCGCAGAGTGCAGGCGCAGAGGCACAGAGCGAAACAAGGGCAGCTGGCAGTCGCCTTCCTACAGATCGAGCCCGAAGGTCGCATCACACCGCGCGGCGACGTGGCAGGCCTCTACAGGCCGAAACCCGTACCGCTCGTACATCCGAATGGCTTCGACGAGTTTCGAATTCGTCTCGAGCTCAACACGGCTGAAGCCCAGCTCTCTCGCAACGGCGAGAGCGTGTTCCAGCAATCGGCGCCCTGCACCCTGTCC
>CAZXLQ010000022.1:0-28914 GCA_964641945.1 uncultured Clostridia bacterium | reverse complement strand
GAGGGAGTTCATGCCTCATATGATACTACGGATATCAACGTTACAGTCCACTAGTGTCCGCTCTCCCCCGCAGAAGCGCCGAACCCTTGACGCCCACATCCGAATGTCCACGTTAATCCACCCGTCGGCAATCGTCGACGACGGGGCCCAGATCGGCGAAGGCACGCGCATCTGGCACTGGGTGCACGTGTGCGGCGGTGCGCGCATCGGGGAGCGCTGCTCGCTCGGCCAGAACGTCTTCGTCGGCAACAAGGTCGTGATCGGCAACAACGTCAAGATCCAGAACAACGTCTCGGTCTACGACGACGTGACGCTCGAGGACGACGTCTTCTGCGGCCCGAGCATGGTCTTCACCAACGTGTACAACCCGCGATCGGCGATCTCGCGCAAGAGCGAGTATCGCCCGACGCTCGTCAAGCGCGGCGCTACGCTCGGGGCCAACTGCACGATCGTGTGCGGCGTGACGATCGGCGAGTACGCCTTCGTCGGCGCGGGCGCGGTGGTCAACACGAACGTACCGGACTTTGCGCTGATGCTCGGGGTACCCGCGCGGCATGCGGGGTGGATGAGCCGATACGGCGAGCGGCTCGAGCTGCCGCTCACCGGGGTCGGCGAGTCCACCTGTCCGCGGACCGGTGATCGGTACCGTCTGGTCGACGGGCGTTGCCAGCTCGTGAAGTAGCTATGCAGCACGCGGGTCCCTTCCCCGCACGGGCCGTGCCCAGTGAACCGGGCTGCTCCCCATCTCGATGCCTCGACGGCCGCGTCAGGCGTGGCGCGTCCCTCGACGTCGGTAGCTCGACGTTAGGCGCCGGTGATCCGGAGAAAGGCCGCTCCGAAGACAATCCGGCGCATTCGGCGGCCATGCGCGGCGCCTTCGTCTGCTAGAAGCAGGGACAGGGATGCGTGACACGGGCCCGGCGCAGATCGTCAAGCCCAGTACGATCGGCCGACTTGGCCGGGAATCCGCCGCCTACGCGCTTGGCGGCGCCCTTGCCAAAGCCGTCAATATCGTCCTCCTGCCCGTCTATACGGCAGCGATCCCGCCGCATGAGTACGGAGTCCTCGCCGCGCTACTCGTCGTTGCCGCGTTTCTGTCCCCTATCGCCACCCTGGGAGCCGGCGCCGCAACGGGAATCGTGTACTTCGATCGCACCGATGAGGCAGCGCGGGGAAGGGTCGTCTGGTCTGCCGCGTCCCTGGCCCTCCTCATGTCGGGGATCGTTGCAGCCGCGCCACTGTTGACGCCGGAGAGAACGAGCACCCTGCTCTTTGGGAGACCCGATTTCGCGTACCCTACCGCGCTCGCATTCCTATCGGTGGTGGGTTCCGCAATCACCCAACCCTTGATGCTGGGAATCCAGTTTCGGCGTTCGGTATCGCAGTACGTCTGGATCTCGGTCGTTTCCGCCGTGCTGGCGGGCTTGCTCGGGCTGCTTCTCGTTGCAGGCCTCGGTCGCGGCCTCGCGGGGGTGCTCGAGGCTCAGTTGGCATCGCAGTTCCTTCTCCTCAGCCTGTCGGCGCGACAGAACCTCATGGCGGGCGCGCCGCGAACCGACCGGACCGCAATCCGCGGCCTCCTGCGACACGGACTTCCGCTCGTGCCGTCTTTCTTCTTCCTCATCATTCTTCAGCAGGGGAATCAGTTCTTGCTCAAGGAGCTGCGCGGGTTGGCAGACCTCGGGGTATACGTCGTCGGCTACAACCTGGGCGTGGCGATGAGTCTTCTCGTCTCCGGCTTCACGACGGCGTGGCTGCCGTTCTTCCTGTCGTTTTCCCAGAACCCTGCGGCGGGGCATGAGCAGCTGAAACGGGCGATGACCTACTACGTCATCGGCTTCGGCTGCCTGACCCTCCTGTTCTTCGCCTGGGCACGCCCGGTCGTCGCGTTACTTGCCGCGAGCGCCTTTGAGCAGGCGCACGTCGTCGTCGGATATTCCGCGGCCGGCTTCTTCCTGGGGGGAGTGTTCTCGGTGCTCCTCCCGCCGCTTTACTACGCCAAGCGCGTCTGGGCCGTCACGGTCATCCAAGGGGTGGGCGCGATCGTTGCCTCCTGCCTGCAGGTCGCACTGATCATGCGATTTGGCGTCTTGGGCGCCGGAATCGGGCTTGCGAGCGGCTTTCTGATCGTGTGCCTATTGCTTGCGGGGTGGCTGCGGCTATTCCGCGAAACGTATCTCCGGGTCCGCTACGAATGGACTCGCGTTATCGGCTTCGGTGGCGTGATCGTCGGCGGCGCAACAGCCCTTTCTCTGGTCGGGGAAGCGACCCTCCTTCAGGCCGTTGGCTGGTCCAGCGCGGCGACCGCTGTTATTCTCGCCTGCGGCTGGGCGGCGCTCCGCTCGGATGAGCGCCGGGCGGTAGCCGCCGCATTTCGCGCGGTGATTCCCCGTTCGATCCGGTTGTCTTGATCGGCAAAGAGCAATCGTAGGAGCAGGCTTCCGAAGTCATGCAGACGGCGGCACCCTACGCACTCGAACCACTCCGGATCGACGGCGGTATCCCGGTCTTCTCGGAGCCAGATGCCTATCTCGAGAACTACACGCGGATTGCAAACGATCACCTCGCGTATCTCGCAGCCAAAGGGGAGAACCCGTTCATACCCGAGCGTCTCTGGCGCGAAATGGAGGACTCGACAGTCCGGCTGCTTCGGAAGTACACGCGGGATGGCGATCGAGTGCTCGACGCGGGCGTCGGCCTCGGACGGTTGCTCTCGCAGCTGCCCGCTCTCCAGCGTTTCGGTGTCGACATCAGCCCCGATTACCTCCGGCGCGCGCAGGAGCTCGGCATCAACGTCTGTCTTGCAAGACTCGAAGACTTGCCCTACCACGCGGAGTTCTTCGATGCGATCACGTGCACCGACGTGCTCGAACACGTCATCGATCTCAATCTTTGCGTCGGGAAACTCCTTGGCGCCCTAAAGCCTGGCGGCGTCCTGATGATCCGCGTTCCGTATCGGGAAGACCTCTCCCATTACACCGGCACGGATTACCCGTACGAATACGCGCACCTTCGAAGCTTCGACGAGCACAGCTTGACCCTGCTATTCGCGCGGATCTTCAAAACCGAATTGATGGAATGGGCTACCACCGGGCACTGGCCTACGGTCGATCGTCTTAAGCGCGGGCACTCCGCGCCGACGCGCCTGGTGGCTCGCGCGCTCGCGTACGCTCTGAGGGCAACCGAGTCGTCGCGCATGGGGTGGATATCACGGACGCTGTTCTATCCCGTGGAGATAAATTTCGTCGTCCGCAAACCACAGTGATCCGCCGTCAGCCGTAGGCGCTGCGCATGAGCACGCCGTGAACGACGGAATACCGAGCTGACGGGTCCTTCGGTCCAGTTGTAACTTGCGGGAGTGGCTCCCGTGGGCCGTCCCCGATTAGCCAATCGCTCTGCGCGCGCCGGCAAGACCGAATTCGCCTTGCGCTCACTCCACAAAAGGGGTCTAATGCTGGTCATGTTCAATCTATGAACAAAGCCCGTTCACGTGCCTGATGCTCACTGACGAGTACCGGTACAAGCTTCTCCAGCTCCTCGCGGCTAACCCGCAGGCGAGCCAGCGCGAGCTCGCGAACGCCCTCGGCATCAGCCTGGGCAAGGTCAACTACTGCCTGAACGCCCTGATGGAGAAAGGGCTCATCAAGGCGCGCAACTTCACCAACAGCCATAACAAGCGGGCGTACATGTATTACCTGACCCCACAGGGGATGCGGGAGAAGGCGCGCGTCACGCTGCGCTTCTTTAAGCAGCGCCTGCAGGAGTACGAGGCACTGCAGCAGGAGATCGAGACCCTGCGCCGCGAGGCCGCGCGCGAAGAGGCGCGGCTGCGGCAATCGACCGAATCGGCCAGCTGACGGCGGCACCGCACGAGGAGGCCCCTTGGACTTCATCGACCTCAAGACCCAGTACCGCGCGCTGCGCGACCCCATCAACGCGCGCATCCAGAAGGTGCTCGACCACGGCCAGTACATCATGGGTCCCGAGGTCGCCGAGCTCGAGGGGCGGCTAGCCGCGTATACGGGCTCGAAGCACTGCATCACCGTCGCGAGCGGGACCGAGGCGCTCCTGATCGCGCTGATGGCGCTCGACATCAAGCCGGGCGACGAAGTGATCACCCCGTCGTTCACCTTCGTCGCGACGGCCGAGGTAATCGTGCTCGCCGGCGCCAAACCGGTGTTCGTCGACATCGAGCCGGACACCTGCAACGTGGACCCGAAGAAGATCGAGGCGCTGATCACCCCGCGGACGAAGGCGATCATGCCGGTCTCGCTCTACGGCCAGGTCGCGGACATGGACGAGATCAACGCGATCGCCGCGAAGCACAAGCTCCCGGTGATCGAGGACGCGGCGCAGAGCTTCGGTGCGACCTACAAGGGCCGCAAGAGCTGCGCGCTATCCGCCATTGGCTGCACGAGCTTCTTCCCCTCCAAGCCGCTCGCCTGCTACGGCGACGGCGGCGCGATCTTCACCGACGACGACGCGGCCGCGCAGGCCATGCGCGAGATCCGCGTCCACGGCCAATCGGCGCGCTACGTGCACACGCGCATCGGCGTCGGCGGCCGCATGGACACGCTCCAGTGCGCCGTCGTACTCGGCAAGCTCGAGCGCTTCGAGTGGGAGGTCGAGCGGCGCATCCGCATCGGCGCGCGGTACACGGACCTGCTCGGCCGCATTGCCGGCGTCACGCCGCCCACGGTTCGGCCAGACCGCACCAGCGTCTATGCGCAGTACACGATCCAAGTTGACGATCGCGACGGGCTGCAGAGGCGGCTCGCCGACCAGAAGATCCCGACCGCCGTCCACTACCCGATACCGCTGAACCTCCAGCCTGCGTACAAGCACCTCTCGACGCCGGACGCGACGCCGGTGGCCGAGCGGGTGGCGCGGCGCGTCGTCAGCCTGCCCATGCACGCGGATCTGGACGAGGTGACGCAGGACCGGATCGTCGACGCCGTGCGGCAGGCGATCCCGAAGCGCGCAGCGGCGTAGGCGCCAGAGCCCCTCAGGAGAAAGGCCTCAATGGACATCCGCGGAAAGAAGCTCCTCGTCATCGGAGGCGCCGGCCTGATCGGCTCCCACACAGTCGACGAGCTGATCAAGGAAGATGTCGCCGAGATCCGGATCTACGACAACTTCGTGCGGGGCACGCACGAGAACCTCGCCGGGGCGCTGCGTGACCCGAGGGTGAAGATCTTCGAGGTCGGCGGCGACATCTGCCAGACCGACATCCTCGACGCGGCGACGAAGGGCATGGACGGCGTGTTCCACCTCGCCGCCCTGTGGCTCCTTCAGTGCCACGAGTTTCCGCGCTCGGCGTTCGACGTCAACATCCGCGGGACGTTCAACGTGCTGGAGGCGTGCGTCGCCAACGGCGTCAAGCGGCTCGTGTACTCGTCCTCCGCGTCCGTGTACGGCGACGCGGTCGAGGAGCCGATGACCGAGGACCACCCGTTCAACAACAAGAACTTCTACGGCGCCACCAAGATCTGCGGCGAGGCGATGGCGCGCGCCTACCACCACCGCTACGGCTTGAACTACGTCGGGCTGCGCTACATGAATGTATACGGCGCCCGCCAGGACTACCGCGGCGCGTATATCGCAGTGATCATGAAGATGCTCGACGCGATCGACAGGGGTGACGGCCCGACGATCCTAGGCGACGGCACCGAGGCGTTCGACTTCGTCGCGGTGCACGACTGCGGGCGCGCGAACGTATGCGCGATGAAGGCCGACGCGACCGACCGGTTCTACAACGTCGGCACCGGTAAGCGAACCTCGCTCAAGGAGCTCGCCGAGAAGCTGATCGTGCTGACTGGCTGCAGGAAGCCGATCAACTACGCGCCGCGGAGCCAGGCGACGCTCGTGCGCAACCGCATCGGGTCGGCCAAGCGCGCGGCGGAGGAGATCGGTTTCCAGGCGAAGGTCGGGCTCGAGGACGGGTTGCGGGACCTCATTGCTTGGCGGAAGGGGCACATTGAGGAGCTCGCTCAACGACGGCGCGCGGCGCAAAGAGCAGCCGCGTGACGATGCGCTTCCGGGCTCGTGCAGCAGCGATCGCGAGAAGCCTTGTGTCCGGCGCAGATGAGCCACTCCGTCTGGGGTGGGGTCTCTCGACACCATGAGAATCCTCGTCACCGGTGCAACCGGCTACATCGGCGTGCGTTTGGTACACGCACTCGCCTCGCACCACGAGTATGACGTCATCGCGACCGGTCGATCAGCTTCATACGGGTGGCCCGAGGGTGTTCGGTTCGTCCAGGTCGACCTCTCGCAGCCATGCTGGACCGATGGCCTCCCGAACGGAATCGACGTAGTCGTGCACTTGGCCCAGTCCAAGCGCTACCGCGCATTCCCTGAGGGGGTGCCCGACGTCGTCGCTGTTAACGTTCGCTCGACCGTCGACCTCGCCGACTGGTCGTATCGCCACGGTGTCAGGCGCTTTCTCCTGGCGTCGACGGGAACCGTCTATCCGACGGGCAAAGATCAACCACTCCGGGAGGATGATCCGCCGAACCCCGCATCCCTATACGGCGCCTCGAAGCTCAGCGCGGAGTTGCTCCTGCAGCACTATGGCTCTCTTTTCGACGTTGTCCTGATGAGGATATTCGGGGTCTACGGTCCCGGGCAGACGGATATGCTGATCCCGTCCACCATCCGCCGCATCATCGACGATGAGGAGATCACGCTCGCCGGCGGGGTGGGGTTGTACGTCAGCCCACTGTTCGTGACCGACTGTGTGGCAATGATCAGCGCGCTCATCCGCGCACCCTCTCTAGGGTCAGTGCGACACGTGAATCTGGCGGGTCCCGAAGCGGTGTCGCTCGCGCAGATCGTGGCGATTCTTGAAAGCTTGCTCGCTCGTCGGGCACGGATCGTGCGCACGGACGCGGCACCGATCTATCTGGTTGGTTCGGGTGAAACCGCTAGGCGTCTTACGGGGCATGAATCGTTCGTGTCGCTCGCCGAAGGCCTGCGACGTACAGTGAAGGAAACAACTGATGTCTGATGTCCACCCGGCGGTACCCGAGGAGTGGCTCGCATGCCCGGTCACGAAGGAGCGCCTTACCAGGCGCGGCGCGGCACTTTGCTCGTCGTTCGACTGTTTCGACCGCGATCCCGAGCATGGCTTCTGGAACTTCATCCCTAACCGACTTGCAGAGATCCACTCTAAGGAATGGAAGACCTGGGAACAGCTGCAGGTCAACGGCCTAGTCTCTTATCAGCAGGATCCGGAACACAACCTTGGCGTCGGAAAGCGCCGGGATTTCGAGCAGTTCGCCGACTTCTGCCAGTTTCGCGGGGCGGTGCTTGATGTCGGAGTCGGCCCTCAGCGCATCCCCAGCCACTTTGCCTGTGGTGCAGGACCGGACGTGTTCTTCGTTGGCGTCGATCCGCTGCGCGGAGACCAGCCCCGCGGCTTCGCGTTCGTCCAAGGCCTCGGCGAGTACCTACCGTTCCACGAAGCGATCTTCGACCAAGTCTTATTCGTGACCTCGCTCGATCACTTCATCGACCCGCGCCGCCCGCTGGCCGAGGCGCGACGCATCGTCAAGCCGGACGGCGACGTGTGCGTCTGGATCGGCGAGAAGGACACGAACGCCCCGCGGCCGACCGTCAGCCACGAGTGGTACGAGAAGCTCACTATCCCGCTGGGCGCCGAAGACCGCTTCCACTATCGCCGCTTCGGCAAGGCTGAGTTTGAGTCCTGGTTGGCTGAGCTCGGCTTCGTGATCCGTGACCGAGCAGTGCTTGAGGTCGACTGCTGGCGGCGGAATCTTTTCTATCGCGTAGGGCGTTGACGTTCTTACCCGAAGTCATGGACAACGCAACCCTCTACCACTTCGCCGACTTCACGCTGGGTAACTTCCGACGTCTCATTCGGTTGGCGAAGGAAAACTACCGGTTCCGGTGGTTCACAGACTTTGACCGAGCTGAGCGATTCGTCCTTTGGCGTCATGACGTTGATTTCTCCGTCCACCGGGCAGTCAAGATGGCGCACGTCGAGGCGGAGGAAGGCGTTAAGTCGACTTACTTCCTACATCTCCACAGCGAGTTCTACAACCTGCTCGAGCTCGAGGTGACACGGCTCGCGCGCGAGCTCGTTGCGTCAGGACATGCGCTGGGCCTCCACTTTGACACTCACTATCACGGGGTCGAGAACCAGGAGCAGCTCGAGCGATTACTGACTCGGGAGAAGCTCATCCTTGAAGACTGCTTCGAGGTTGAGGTCCCGGTCTTCTCCTTCCATATCACCTCTCAGGTCACCGAGCGGTTTAGCAACACGGAGTATGCCGGACTGATCAACGCTTACGCGAACTACTTTCGGAGAGAGGTCCCCTATTGTTCTGACTCCAACGGCTATTGGCGGCACCGGCGCCTCGAGGAGGTGCTGCAGGAAGCGACGGATCCTCGGCTACAGGTGCTAACGCACCCCGAACTTTGGCAAGACACGGTCATGTCACCCAAGCAGCGTGTCAATCGCTGCATAGCCGGACGTGCGGAAAAGACCCAGCGGTGGTACGAGGATACCCTCCGGTCGCACGGGCGCGAAAACATCGATTGGTAGGGCAAACGGTAATGATCGCCCTTCCCGTTGGACAGCACCGATGTGTGGCATCGCAGGGTTTCTGAATCTTAGCGGCTCACCGGCCTCGGAAGTGACGGTCGGCCGCATGACTGCGGCGCTTCGGCACCGCGGGCCGGACGGCGAAGGCGCGTACGTCGATGGCCCGTTGGCCCTGGGGCACCGCCGACTCGCGATCATCGATCTGTCCCCTGCCGGTCGACAGCCGATGCGTAGCCCGTCCGGCCGGTTAGTCATTAGCTACAACGGCGAAGTCTACAACTTCCGGGAGCTGCGGAGAGAGCTTGAGGACCTAGGGTGCCGGCTTCGGTCCACCAGCGACACGGAGGTCCTGCTCGCTGCGTGGGAGTACTGGGGTGAACGGGCGATCGCCCGATTGAACGGGATGTTCGCCTTCGCGCTCTGGGACCGCGAGCGCGGCGAGCTGACGCTGGCACGGGACCGATACGGAATCAAGCCGCTCTACTACGCGGAGCGTCACGGATGTTTCCTCTTCGGCTCCGAAGTGAAGGCTGTCCTGGCCCATCCCGAGATGCAGGCCACGGTGGATCACGAGGCGCTCCTCGAGTACTTCACCTTTCAGAACTTCTTCACCGACCGAACGCTCTTCGCCGGCGTGCGACTTCTTCCAGCCGGGACACTGATGAAAGTTAGGCCGCATACGGGGGGTTGGACGCCTGAGAAGCCCGAGCGCTACTGGGACTTCGACTTCCGTGAACCGGACCGGATTGCCGAGGAACGAGAGTACGTCGAGGAGCTCGACCGGTTGTTTCAGCAGGCCGTGCGCCGTCAACTGGTGAGCGACGTCGAGATCGGATCGTACCTGAGCGGCGGCGTCGACTCGGGCTCGATTGCCGCGCTGGCGTCGCGCCAGTT
The DNA here is from genome assembly GCA_964641945.1 of uncultured Clostridia bacterium. Taxonomy (GTDB): domain Bacteria; phylum Acidobacteriota; class Blastocatellia; order UBA7656; family JADIYM01; genus JADIYM01. The sequence goes on along the minus strand of CAZXLQ010000022.1, from coordinate 19,451 downwards.
CCCTTGTTTGAAGACCTTTACGTGCGGGTTCGATCTCAGCTCGGCATCTGGGCTCGAGCTCGCGTTCGACGAGCGCGCGAAGGCCGAGCGCATGTCGTACCTCTTCAAGACCGAGCACTACGAGATGGTATTGAAGGCGGGCGATATGGAGCGGGCGATGCCGCGGCTTGTCCGCCATCTCGAAGAGCCGCGGGTCGGTCAGAGCTACCCGAACTTCTACATCGCCCAGCTGGCGGGCAAGTTCGTTAAGGTCGCGCTCGCAGGCACAGGAGGCGATGAGCTCTTCGGCGGATACCCGTGGCGCTACTACCGCGCCGTTGTCAACGACGACTTCGAGCACTACGTCGACAAGTATTACGGCTTCTGGCAGCGCCTGATCCCAAACACGATAGTTCAAGAGCTATTCCGACCGATTTGGTCGTCGGTTAAGCACGTCTGGACGCGAGATATCTTCCGCGATGTGTTCGCACAGCACGCCGGGCGGCTGACGCGGCCCGAAGATTACGTCAACCACTCGCTCTATTTTGAGGCGAAGACGTTCTTGCACGGCCTCCTGGTCATGGAGGACAAGTTGAGCATGGCGCACGGGCTCGAAACGCGCGTGCCATTCCTCGACAACGATCTCGTCGATTTCGCAATGCGGCTTCCAGTGTCGCTAAAGCTCGGGAACCTGGCGGAAGTCGTTCGCCAAGACGAGAACGAGCCCGGCCCAAAGACCGAGAAGTACTTTGCCCGCGCCCACGACGGGAAGCTTCTGTTGCGCAGGGTGATGGCGCGTTATGTGCCGGAAGACATAGCCTATGACGTGAAACAGGGGTTCTCGGCGCCGGACGCGAGTTGGTTCAAGGGCGAAAGCCTCGACTACGTGCGGCGTGTCGTCTGTAACCCAGCGGCGCGGATGTACGACTTGCTCGACCCGCATGTCGTACAGCGCCTCGTCGAGGAGCATCTAAGCGGAAAGCGCAACCGGAGGCTACTCATCTGGTCCTTGCTCAACTTCGAGCAGTGGCTCGAGGAGTTTGTCAGCTAGGTAGTAGCTGCGATGCTATGAGAGTGCTGCTCTTCAGCGACAACTATGGGACGCCGCTCACGTTGCGCTATCTCCCGCCGGATTGCCTAGTTGGCATCGTCGGTGCGGCTATCCGCCCTCAGTATCACTCGCTGCTGGAATCGCAGGCTCTGGCCTCGGGTGTCCCCTTCCTCGTGCAGCCGAAGAGGAATGACCCGAGGTACAACGAGTTCCTCGGTATCGTTCGTAACCTCTCGCCCGAGCTGCTGCTGGTGAACTCGTACTCAATGCTGCTTGGGGCGGAGATTCTAACTTTGGCTTCGCTCGGAGGGGTCAACGTGCACGGCGCGCTCCTGCCGCAGTACCGGGGAGCCAATCCCGTCCAGTGGGCGCTAATCAACAACGAAGTCGAGACGGGCGTGACGATCCACCGTCTCACGCCCGAACTCGACGCGGGCGAGGCGATCGCCCAGCGGCGCGTATCGATCCAGCTGTCCGACACATGGCTCGACGTTCAGGCCCGGATCGCCGCCGCGACGGACGGGCTGCTCCACGACATCATGCCGCGTCTCCTGGAGGGTCACTTGCAGGGAACGCCTCAAGATGAGCGGCATGCGCGGCATCACCCTCGTCGAACACCTGAAGACGGCAGGATCGATTGGCGACAGAGCGTTCTGCGAATCTATAACCTAATACGCGCCCTCGTTAGGCCGCATCCGGGCGCCTTCTATGACGTCTCGGGCGTGCGACACGTGATTGACACGCACAAGTCGCTTGCCGAGATAACCGCCATGAAGATAAGCGTGGGCACCCTCCGCCTTGAGGAGGAGGGGGTGACCCTACACCCGCTCACGGACCGAGCAGGTGCGTTCGATAACGTATGGTTCGCAGTCGTCGCGGGCCCTAGAAGGGCGAAAGACTCGGTGTTGGGCCTGACTCACCTGGATTATCGATCGCGATCCGCGCAGCTTGAGGCAGAAGGATCGACACACGAGCAGGGCTTGCTTGCGCGCGCCGCGACCCTGCTCGGAAGGTACGCTGCACAGGAATTGGAGCTGTCCCGGCTCGATGCTAAGGGAGGCGTTGAGGGTTCGTTAGCCGATGCAGTTCATGAATCGCTTTCGCGCCAGTTCGCGCGTCGGGTTGCGCCCTCGTCGGGCGTCGGTGCACTCGGGGCGCAAGGCTAGATTCGTGTCGACCGAAAGACCGGTGAGACTGGTTGCGATCCACCAACCGAACTTCTTTCCTTGGCTAGGCTACTTCGACAAGATCAGCCGAGCCGACGTGTTCGTGATCTTGGACAACGTGCAGTTCCAAAAAACGGGCGGCACTTGGAGCAATCGGGTCATGCTGAACGTCGGAGGTCAAGGGCGCTGGGTGACCGCGCCGGTCGTCCGCAGTTTCCACGGCGTGAAACGGATCGATGAGGTCGAATTCAACGAGTCGACGCCCTGGCGAGTACAGCTTCTGAAGACGATCGAGACCAACTATCGCCGCGCCCGTTTCTTCGAGGAAGTCTTCGCCTGGCTGCGTCCGCTCATCGTCAATGAGACGCGGCACCTGTGCACCTACAATATGGCCGCCATCCGGACGATCGCGGCCGCCCTAGGCCTCTCGGTAGCGAAGCTGACGAAGGCGTCGGACCTTCCGGCGGACGGTCGAGCGACCGAGCTGCTCGCGGGGCTGGTGAAAGCGGTGGGGGGCACTCATTACCTTGCCGGGGGAGGCGCGCAGGGCTACCAACAAGACACCCTCTTCGAACGAGCCGGGCTGGGGCTGGTGTACCAGTACTTCCAGCATCCCGTGTACCTGCAGCCGGGACGCCGGGAGTTCGTACCAGGGCTCTCGGTCATCGATGCTCTCATGAACTGTGGTGCCCCAGGCACACGAGCGCTTCTTGGATCCGAGGGATGGTAGCTCGTCGGATCGCGCAAGCCGTCATTCGGCTGAGTAGAGCACCCGGAGTACGCCATGCGCTGCGCTTTGTCATGGCGTGGCTCATCGCGCCAATCTTCAGGCTCCGAGCTCGCTGGCTCCCGCGCCGGAGCGTCTTGTTCGCAGGGCAGGCGTATTACAACGCTTGGTATCTCTCACGCGGGTTGCGCGGGTTGGGATGGGAAGCGGACGTGCTCGATTGGGATCCGAACGATGAGTCGCGCAACTACTACCACGGCCACGACTTCCGCTTCACCTATCGTGACGACCGTGAAATCGTCTCTCAACTTGCATTCTATCTGACCGCCCTTTGGCGGTATGACGTCTTTCATTTCTCGAATGCGCACGCGATCAAGTTCGGAGAACTCTTAGCAGCTTTCTTCAAGCAGCTGCTAGGCTCCCAGTCCGAGATCTGGTTGCTCAGGCGGTTGGGAAAGAAGATTGTTTACTCGAACAACGGCTGTCTCGACGGCGTGTCGCAAGCTTCCTTCCGCAAGTGGGGTCCGGAGCCAGTTTGCGAGATCTGTCCCTGGCGGGAGCGCCCGGAGATCTGTAGCGACGAGCGGAACCTCTCGTGGGGCCGGTTCCGCAACGCAGTCGCGGACTATCAGTGCCTTCTCGGTGGGAACCGGGTGGACTATAACGTGGACCCGCGCGTCCACGAGGTCCCTGAGTTCTATTGCCTCGACCCAGATTTCTGGCGCCCCGACCTCGAGATCCCGGAAAGGTATCGCCTGAGCTTTCCGGACGGGACCGTCCGGTTCTTCCACGCGGTCGGAAACTTTGACACTCGGACCGACAAGCTCGGAGTCAACCTCAAGTCGACCCACATCTACGTCCCGCTCGTCGAGCGACTGAAGCGCGAGGGACACAAAGTGGAGTTGATGTTCTTCTCAAAGGTCCCCAACAGGGAGTTGCGTTTCTACCAGGCCCAGGCCGACATCTTCCTGGACATGCTTACCTACGGATTCTTCGGAGCCACCGCGCGCGAGGCGATGATGCTGGGCAAGCCAGTGGTATGTTTTCTCCGCCCCGAGTGGTTAGAGAGCATGCGCCGCGAGATCCCTGACTACGTAGATGAACTCCCGGTGGTGAGCGCAACACCGAGCAACGTTCACGATATCCTTGTCGAACTTCTCGTCAACGAGCAGAAGCGCCTTGAGATCGGCAGGCGAAGCCGAGAGTTCGCACTCAAGTGGCATTCCGCGGACGCTGGCGCCCGGCGATTCGATCAGATCTATTCCGCCCTCTTGGGCCTTTGACGGGGCGGTGCCTCGTCTTTAATCAAACTAACGCATGTCACATCAAGCCGTAGTTGCGTCCAATGGGCGTTTTGTTCACGGGAAGCATCTGGGTAATAGGTACGCGATCCTCTGTACGGACGTGGTCAAGCGCTTCCCAGTTTTAGATGAGGGCGTATCCTGGCGTCTCGTACTCGGCATGTCGTCCGGCGCCGAAACGATTGAAGCGCTTCGCGGCGTCTCGCTCACGGTTCCCAAAGGGAAGATCGTCGGTATTCTCGGCGGGAATGGCGCGGGCAAGAGCACGCTTCTGCGGGTAATGGCTGGCGTCTATAGCCCCAGTTCCGGGAGCGTTTCCGTGCGCGGCGGGGTGGCGAGCCTCTTCGAGCTCGGGGGCGTGGGGAACCGATTTATCTCCGGACGCGAGTACGCCGAAAGGCTGCTTAGGCTCCAAGGGATCAGTGGCCGCCGGCTTCGCGACTTGGTCCTCGAGATCGCGCAGTTTTCAGAACTCGAGAGCTTCTTCGACCGGCGTATCTACACGTACTCAGCAGGCATGGCGGCTCGACTCTATTTCTCCACCGCTACTGCGATCGACCAGGACGTTTACTTGATCGACGAGGTTCTGTCGGTGGGCGACGAACACTTTCAGGCCAAGTGCTGGCGCCGCGTTCGGGAAAGACTGACCCGCGGGGCATCCGGCGTTGTGGTCACCCACGATTGGTCAGCGGTAATCAAGCTCTGCGAGGTCTCCCATATATTGGAACGCGGTCGCATCGCATATTCGGGACAGTCGGACGTGGCCGTCGCTCGATATTTATCGCTTCCACGTCCGGACCAGAAGTTCGCTCGCTTCGTCGACGTAAAGCCGAAATACCCGGCCGTCTCTGGCCACGACTGGCAAGTCTCGTTTGTCGTTTCAGTATCCGCACCGAGCCCGGTTGAGATCGCGTTCTCTATTGAAATGCTGCGGCTAGGCATCGGATGGGAGGTATTGCTCCTGTCTAGTTTTCACCCTGTCGCCGCGAGCATAGGCAACTTCAAGGTCACGATACGCATTCCACAGCTCCCGCTCGCACCGGGTGAGTACCTGTTGAATCTCTTCCTGCGCGCTCGGACCGACGATGGTCTGCTGGTCAACTGCGACACCCTGGGCTGGACCTATGGGTCGGGAATCGGCCTGACTGTAGTCGGCAATCGCTGCCGTACACCGACGAGGCTGCCTGTCACGTGGCGGCGAGGGGGCAAATTGGATGCCTAGTATCCAGCTAACCGAAGTGACGAAGACCTATCCGCTCGATTTGAGTGAGGCAGCGCGCACGGTACGCGACGTCCTTCTCGGTCGAGGCACGGCTGTGCCGAGGGCCGGCACAAAGGTCGCAGTAGACCGGGTGTCTCTTGAGGTGGCTGCAGGTGAGCGTGTTGGCATAGTGGGACGCAACGGGGCGGGCAAGTCCACCCTACTACATATGATCGCGGCGGTCGGCGCGCCGACATCCGGGATCGTGCGAGTAGAGGGCCGAGTGACTTCCATCTTAACCCTGGGTGTCGGGCTGCGTGAGGACCTCAGCGGGCGCGAGAACATTTACCTGGACGGCGAAGTTCAGGGAAAAACTCGGGCCGAAGTCGACAGGGTAATAGGAGAGATCATTGGCTTCGCTGACCTCGGAGAGTTCATTGACCGGCCCATCCGGACCTATTCGACGGGAATGAAAGCGCGATTGGCCTTCGCCATGATCTCGCACATTGAGCCGGAGATCCTCCTGATAGATGAGGCTCTTTCGGTCGGCGACGCAGCGTTTTCTGCAAAGGCGACCCGCCGAATACGAGAGATATGCGCAAAGGGCAAGATCGTGATCGTGGTCTCACACGGACTATCGGCGATCAAAGAGATCTGCAACCGATGCCTGTGGATGGATAACGGACGCATCATAATGGACGGTACGCCCGAGGCCGTTACGGACGCCTACGCAAAGTCCATCCACGAAAAGGATGAGGCTGAGATGCGCGAGCAGTTCCGTGCCCACATTACGGCACGGTCGTTCCTGGACGGATTTGCGCTTGAATCGCTGCGCATATATCAGGGCGACGAATCGTATCCTCGCTCGACTATACGAGCGGAGCATGGCATCTCTATAAGGATTACTGGATCGTATCCAGCGACCCCCCAGGATATCGAGTTATGGCTCGAGATCGAACGCCTCGATGGTCTAATGCTCCACGAGGACTCATTGTCGACCACAGATCCCGCGCTCGCTCTCGGGCCGGAAGGACGGTTCGATGTCGAGGCACTGATCCCAGCGGCGCTGGCGCATGGTACCTACAAGATCGTCGTCCGACTTACCCGCGCCGGATCCTTAGCAGCGGAGCGATCTTCGATTATTGAGGTCATTTCTCAAACTGAACCATCTGGCGGGAGGCCCGCACTGTATTACCCGTATGGCTTCATCGTTGAAGACCTCAGATAGGTCGATCAAAAATGCTCGGATTCGAAGCGCGCGATCTCAGGATGGTCGTAAACGTCCTCAGAAACAATCTGAGGGACAAGTATCTAGGCTCTAGTCTCGGGAGCATCTGGGGGATTGCGAACCCTCTGCTCATGCTCACGATCTTCACCTTCGTGTTCGGGTACGTCTACAGAATAAGGCTCCCGGGAGCCGAGACCACTCTTGCCTACGCAATCTGGCTGATCAGCGGCTACGGACCATGGATTGCCGTCACTGAGTCGGTTATGACGTCGACCACGTCGGTGGTGTCGGCATCGGGTCTCGTCAAAAATCTCGCGTTCAAGGTTGAAGTGCTTCCCATTGCTGGCGCGTTGACAGGCGTACTTCCGCTCGCGGTCAGCCTAGTATTCTTGTTCGGGTTGTTGCTGTTGGACGGGAACTTCCCAACCTGGCATGCGCTTCTCATCTTTCCCGTTGTCGCGCTTCAGTTCCTGCTCGTTGTCGCGGCCGGCTTTCTTCTCGCAGCCATGGCCGTTTTCTTTCGAGACCTCGCGTATGCGCTTCCGAATCTCCTGTTGGCGCTACTGTTCGCGACGCCGATCTTCTACCCGATTGAGAGCATGCCCCGAGCGCTCCAGGATCTGTCCCGATTCAATCCGTTCTTCATACTTTCGGAGGCATACAGGGCAGTACTCTTGTACCATCGCCCGCCGGATCTGCTCGGGCTAGCATACGTTGCTGTCCTGTCGCTCGCGCTTGGGTACTTGACGCTCACGATATTTCGGCGAGTCAAGGGATTCTTTGAGGCTGCTTTGTAGCCGGCCAGGCGGGCTGCGGCATCACGACCGAGGCTGAGCGCCCTCGCTCTCATGACCACTGATATCGATAACGAGAACGCTGACTTTTGGAACGAGCTCTGTGGTACCGGCTTGGCCAAGCATCTTGGCATCACCGACCACTCTCTCGAGTCGTTAAAGCGGTTCGATGACTATTACTTGGGGTTCTATCCGTACTTACTTCACCACGTCCCGGTTTCGAGGATGGCCGCCAGCCGTGTCCTTGAGATCGGTCTTGGCTACGGCACCCTGGGGCAGAAGATTGCTGAGGCGGGGGCAGATTACGTCGGCCTAGACATCGCGAGTTCGCCTGTGTGGATGATGAACCACCGATTACGAATGCAGGGGCTCTCTGGGCGCGCCGAACGAGGAAGTATCCTACGGTGCCCGTTCCCCGATCAGTCTATGGATTTCGTCGTGTCGATTGGGTGTTTTCACCATACAGGAGACACGCAACGGTGCATTGATGAAACGTGGCGAGTGCTCAAACCTGGTGGCACTGCATACGTAATGGTCTATAACCAGTTCTCGTATCGCCATTGGCTCAAGTGGCCGGGTAAGACTTTCATGGCGCTGCTTGGCGAGGTTGGCCTGCCGACCGCGGTAGGCGCTTCCACGGAGGAGCAGCGCAAGGCGTATGACTCGGGGTCGCAAGGCGATGGCGCACCGGAGACCGCTTTTTTCTCGATCAAGCAGCTGTGCAGGATGTTCGCGCGATTCTCGAGTGTCACGTTCCGCAAAGAGAACTGCGATCCACTGACCTTTCGAGGACGCGTTCTGGTTTCGCGCGCTGCACTCCTCGGCAGCCTGGGGCATGCCTCGGGTCTCGACATCTACGTCGCCGCGATCAGGTAGCAGGCTGGAAGCAAGTGCGTAAGCTCGAAGTTCTTCTTTTGGTGGTCAACCCAAAGGGGGCGGCCAGCACAATCTCGGATCACATCCACGCGTTGCAGCGCTACTCGCGCCATCGCGTGACGGTAGTGCAAAACTATCTGGCCTTGCTCGGTCCGATTGCAAAGGGAGTGTCGGCGCTACCTGCAAGACTCCCTTTGAACCGATTCGATGTTCTGGTAATCCATTATTCGAACTACCTAGCGCATCCGGCGCACTTCGACGAAGCGTCCCGGGAGCGAATCAGGGCGTTCCCTAATCTCAAGGTTGTACTCATTCAAGATGAGTACCGTACCGTCGATGCGACGATCGGCAGCCTCCGTGAACTCGGCGTGGACGTCCTCTTCACTTGCGTCCCCGAAGAGGAAATCGAGAAGGTGTACTCGAATGCCGCGTTGCCAGGAGTGAGAAAGGTCCCGACGCTGACGGGCTTTGTGCCTGAACACCTCACGCGGATCCGCGTTCCGTCGCTGGCCGCCAGGAAGGTTGATATCGGCTATAGAACCCGGATGGTGCCATTCTGGCTAGGTGAACTCGGCGCGGAGAAGTGGCAGATCGTCCCGCGCTTTCTTTCCGCAACTGAAGGTAGGTCGTTGACTACTGATCTATCGTTCCAGGAGAAGGACCGCCTATATGGCAAGCGGTGGATCGGGTTCCTGACGTCGTGCCGCAGCGTCCTCGGCGTCGAGAGCGGGGCGAGCGTCTTCGACTTTACCGGGGAAGTCCAGCGCAACGTCGACGCTTTTGTCTCTCAGAATCCTGATGCGACATTCGAAGAGGTTCAAGCCCGTTTCTTTCTCGATCTGGAACACCGGATCAAGCTTAACCAGATATCGCCTCGTTCATTTGAGGCAGCTGCGCTCCGAACCGCGATGGTGCTGTACGAGGGCGAGTATTCCGGGATCTTGAAGCCACATCGTCACTACGTGCCTCTTAAGAAGGACTTCTCGAACATCGACGAGGTCGTAGCGACGATAAAAGATCTCAACGCGCTGACGCGGCTTGTTGCCTGCGCTTTCGAGGAGATTGCACTCAATCCGGAGTACTCGTATCGAACGTTTGTCGCCAGGATAGATGAGGTGATCGAGCATGAACTATCAGACCGCGGCAAGCTCGACGGCGGGCCAAGGAAACGCCAGCAGTTGCCAAGTACGGTTCATCCATGGAGGACAGCAAGACTGAAGGCGATACCGGGCGCTGGCGCGGCCCACTGGCGGCTCAGGGCGCGCTGGGAACGCTTACAACTACGGCCAGGTTTGCCTATGCGGGTAATCCGCCCGCACGCCGTAGCCATGCGCCTTCTCACGTCTGTCTGGACTCTTCTGCCTGATCGCGCGAAACAGCGCCTAAGGCCCCTGGCGCGAAGAGTCCTGGGGCTAGATCGATAGTCATGTGTGGAATCGGCGGTTTGCTCGCTCCTGACACCGCGTCACGCCCGGATGCCCGTAGCCTTCGCGCCAAGCTCTCGGAAATGGTCAAGCTCCTTCGCCACAGAGGTCCTGACGGCGATGGAACGTGGATCGATCCACAAGGGCGAGCCGGTTTCGTGCACGTTCGCCTAAGCATCATCGACCTGTCGGACGCCGCTGCGCAGCCGATGGCCTCCGAGTCGGGCAACGTCATCACCTACAACGGCGAGATCTACAACTATGTCGAGCTCCGGCACGAGCTCGGCAAAGAGAACTTCCGGACCACCTCGGACACGGAAGTAGTCCTGCGCGCCTATGAGCGCTGGGGCGAAGCGTGCGTCGAGCGTCTGCGTGGAATGTTCGCGTTCGCGCTTTGGGACGCGAAAGCCCGCAGGCTCTTCATCGCGCGGGATCGCTTCGGCATCAAGCCGTTCTACTACTACTCCGACGGCAAGCGATTCCTGTTCGCGTCGGAGATGAAAGCGCTCGTGCCGTTCCTGCCCAAGCTCGACACCGACATCGACGGCTTGCATGACTACTTCTGCTTCCAGTTTTGCCTTGGCGAGCGCACGCTCTTCGCCGGGATCAAGGAGCTGCAGCCCGCCCACTGCGGATACGTCGAACCGTCAGGGGCCATCGCACTACGGCGATATTGGGAGGTGCACTACGACGTAGACTGGGAACACACCGAGCGTTACTTCGTGGACCAGGTCCGCGAGCGCCTCCTCGATTCGGTGGACGTGCACCTGCGCGCGGACGTGGAGGTGGGAGCGTATGTCAGTGGCGGCGTCGACTCGAGCCTCGTCGCGGCGCTCGCGCGTGAGCTCCGGCCTGCCCACCGGTTTCAGGCGTTCAACGGCCGGTTCATGCTCGGCGACGCGTTCGACGAGTCGCGCTACGCCAAGACGCTCGCCGCCGAGCAGGGAATGCTCCTGCACGAGACCGACATCGGCGAAAGCGACTTCGTGGAGAACATCGCGAGGGTGATCTATCACCTCGATCAGCCGGTAGCCGGCCCGGGATCCTTCCCGCAGTACATGGTGTCGCGCACCGTGCGCGACCACCTCAAGGTGGTGCTCGGCGGCCAGGGCGGAGACGAGATCTTCGGCGGCTATGCCCGCTACCTGCTCGCCTACTTCGAGCAGTGCATCAAGGGCGCGCTCGACGGGACGATGAACAGCGGGAACTTCGTCGTCACCTATGAATCCATCATTCCCAACCTGCGCACGCTGCAGCAGTACAAACCGCTGATCCAGGAGTTCTGGGCCGAAGGCATATTCGACGAGCGCGATAAGCGCTACTTCCGGCTGATCAACCGCTCCAACACTTTCGGCAACGTAGTGGACTGGAGCCTCTTTCACGGCGCGAGCTCGTTCGAGGACTTCCAGGCGATCTACTGGGGCAAGAACGTCGGGAAGGAGTCTTACTTCGACAGCATGACGCACTTCGACTTCAAGACGCTGCTGCCGGCGCTCCTTCAGGTCGAGGACCGCATGAGCATGGCGCACGGGATCGAGTCGCGCGTGCCACTCCTCGATCACCCGCTGGTGGAGCTCGCGGCCACGATCCCGGCCAACGTCAAGTTCCAGAACGGCGAACTGAAGCGCCTGCTGCGCCACGCCTTCGCCGACAAGCTTCCCAAACCGATCCTAGAACGCAAGGACAAGATGGGTTTCCCCGTGCCGCTGCAGGTGTGGATGCGGCAAGGCGGGCATACGCGCGAGTTTGTCCTCGATACGTTCAGGAGCGAGCGGGCTCGCAAACGCTTCTACCTCACGCCGGGATTCGACATCGAGAAGATGATGGCGAAGGAGAGCCTGTTCAGCCGGAATATCTGGGCGTTTCTCAGCCTAGAGCTCTGGCAGCAGCAGTTTCACGACCGGCACGCGGCGCTGCGCTCGAGCGTCGCCTGACGCACTTCGCGGCGCACCGCCCCGCGCCTCTGCCGCGCCGCAACACAGCCGAGGGGAAAGGCTCCAAGTCGGCTAAGATTCAATAATTTCCGCAGTCTTCGAGGCCATCCATGCGCATCCTCATTTCCGGCGGCAGCGGCCAGATCGGCTCGCATGTCGCTGAGTTGCTGCTCGCCCGAGGCGACGAGGTCGTGAACATCGACAATCTCGCCACCGGGCGTCGCGAGCATCTGCCCGACCAGCCGCACCTAAGGAACGTCTACGACACCATCGCGGACAAGGCGCTCGTCGACCGATGGGTGGGCGACTTCCGCCCGGACGCGATCGTGCACTGCGCGGCGTCCTACAAGGACCCGAACGACTGGTACAACGACTCGCTCACCAACACCGTCGGCGGCGCGAACCTGATCGCCGCGGCGAAGGACTTCAAGGTCAGGCGCTTCGTCTACTTTCAGACGGCGCTCTGCTATGGCGTGAAGCCGCTGGAGCAGCCGATAACGCTGGGGCACCCGATCAACCCGGACAACTCGAGCTACTCGATCACCAAGACCACCACCGAGGAGTTTCTGCGGCTGTCGGGCGTCGATTACGTGACCTTCCGCCTGGCGAACGTCATCGGCCCCCGCTGCGTGAGCGGCCCGCTGCCGGTCTTCTTCCAGCGGCTGACCACGGGCAAGCAGTGCTTCGTGACGAAGGCGCGCCGCGATTTCGTGTTCAACGGCGACCTCGCGCGGCAGGTGGTTCGGGCAATCGATGGCGTCGGCAGCGGCCCGTACCACTTCTCGTCGGGCAAGGATATCGCGATCAAGGAGCTCTACGACGCGATCGTCGAGGCGCTCGGGATCAAACCCTACCCCCAGCCAGAGGTCCGCGAACTCTCCCCGGACGACGCGCCTTCGATCCTGCTCGACCCCTCGCGTACCTTCAAGGACTTCGGCACCATGACCTTCACGCCGCTCTCGGATCTGTGCCGCAGGTCGGTCGAGTACTACCGCGAGTTCGGCGTACAGGGTGGCTACACCCACCTGAAACACGCCGAGAAAAAGTGACGTGCGCACCCTGATCACCGGCGGCGCCGGCTGCCTCGGCGCCAACCTGGTCGACCGGCTGGTGCCCGCCGGGCACGAGATCCTCGTCATCGACAATTTCGCGACCGGTCACCGCGAAGCGCTGCCGTCCATTCCAGCCGTTCAGATCGTCGAGGGCAGCATCGCGGATCGGGCGCTGGTCGACCGCGAGTTCGACCGGTTCGCGCCGCAGTGGGTGATCCACAGCGCCGCGGCCTACAAGGATCCGACGGACTGGCGCGAAGACGCCGCAACCAACGTCACGGGAACGATCAACGTGGTCGACGCCGCGCGCCGGCTGCAGGTGCAGCGGTTCGTGAACTTCCAGACCGCGCTCTGCTACGGCCGGCCGAAGCAGGTCCCGATCCCGGCCGATCATCCGGTGTCCCCGTTCACGAGCTACGGCATTTCGAAGGCTGCGGGCGAGCAGTACGTCGCCATGTCCGGCCTGCCCTACGTCTCGTTGCGGCTCGCGAACGTCACCGGCCCGCGGCTCGCGATCGGGCCGATCCCGACGTTCTACAAGCGTCTCAAGGCGGGACAGAAGTGCTTCTGCAGCGACACCGTCCGCGACTTCCTGGATCTCCAGGATTTCCTCGAGTTCATGGACCGAGCCCTCGCGCCCGGGGCGCCGACGGGAATCTACAACGTCTCGACCGGCGAAGGACACACGATCAAGGAGGTGTTCGACGTCGTGGCCGAGTACCTCGGGATCGAGCTCGCCGAACCGGTGCCGGTGGTGCCGCCCGGCGCCGACGATGTGCCGGCCGTCGTGCTCGACGCCTCGGCCGCCGAGCGAGCGTTCGGGTGGCGGGCCAAAGTGTCCTTCGCGGACTCGGTTCGTCGCACGCTGCAGTGGTACGACGAGTACGGCGTGGGCGCGATCTTCAGCCACCTCGCGCCGCCCCCGGGCAAGGGCTGAAGCAAGGCAGGGGAACCGCATGCACGACGCGACGATGAAGGGCTGTACCGCGCTGGTGACCGGTGGCGCCGGATTCGTGGGCAGCAACCTGGTAAGGCGCCTGCTCGCGCTCGGCGCTGCGCGGGTGCACATCGTCGACAACCTGCTTTCGGCCGAGCGCGTGAACGTGCCCGACGATTCGCGCGTGGTGTTCTCGGAGACCTCCATCACCGACGACGCGCTGCTCGGGAGCCTCGCGGACGAGTACGACTACGTCTTCCACCTCTGCACCTACCACGGCAACCAGAGCTCGATCCACGACCCGCTCGCCGATCACGCGAACAACACGCTCACGACCCTCAAGCTGTACGAGCGCCTCAAGCGGTTCAAGGCGCTCAAGAAGGTCGTGTATTCCTCCGCCGGCTGCTCGGTCGCGGTGAAGACCTTCGAAACCGCGACTGCCACCGAGGAGACGGACATCGTCGCGCTGAAGCAGGACAGCCCCTACTCCATGTCCAAGATCTTCGGCGAGTTCTATTCCGTCTACTACCACGGCCAGCACGGCCTGCCGACCGTCCGCGCGCGCTTCCAGAACGTGTACGGGCCGGGCGAGATCCTCGGCGCTGGTCGCTGGCGCGGGACCCCCGCAACCATCTGGCGGAACGTCACCCCGACGTTCATCTTCAAGGCGCTGAACGGCGAGCCGCTCCCGCTCGAGAACGAGGGCATCGCGACGCGCGATTTCATCTATGCCACCGACGTGGCGGAAGGCCTGATCGCGTGCGCCCTGAGGGGACATGCCGGCGAGGCCTACAACGTCGCGAGCGGGAAGGAGACGACGATCCGCGAGCTCGCCGAGAGGATCAATGCGCTGACCGGCAACAAGGGGGGCGTCGCGCATCTGCCCCGGCGCGCCTGGGATCACTCCGGGAAGCGCTACGGCAGTACCGTCAAGGCGGAGCGCGAGCTCGGGTTCCGCGCACGGGTCGGCATCGACGCGGGCCTCGCGCAGACCGTCGAGTGGACCCGCACCAACCTCCCGCTCATCAGGGCGACGATCGCGCAGCACGACCGGCACATGCGAGCGGCCTGAGGCGAGCGCGCAATCGACCACGCCGGTTCGATGCGAAAGCTGAACGTCCTGCTCCTGTGCAACCGCCCCGCCCGGGGCGCGGACGCATCGACGGTGACCGATCACCTCGACGCGTTTCGCCGGTTCTCGCGTCACAACGTCTTCGAGCTCTCGTTCATCCGGGAGCTGCCGAGCCGACTCGATCTCGCGCGCTTCGACGCCGTCGTGATCCACTACTCGACCGCGCTCGGCTACTACGTGGACCACTACATCAGCCAGGCCGCGCGGCAGCGGGTGCACGACTTTCCGGGCCTCAAGGCGGCTTTCATCCAGGACGAGTACCGGATGATCGACCGGGTGCACGAGGTGCTGCGCTTTCTCGGCGTCGACGTGCTGTTCACCTGCGTGCCGACCCCGGAGATCGAGAAGGTCTACCCCGCGGAGCGACTTCCTGGGATCACGAAGATCAACAACCTCACCGGATACGTGCCGGAGGCCCTCGTCTCCCGGACGGTCGCCCCGATCGCCGCCCGCCCGATCGACGTGGGCTACCGCACGCGCAAGCCCCCCTTCTGGCTCGGCGCGCTCGGACTCGAGAAATGGCAGATCGCCGAACGCTTCATGCGGAAGGCGGAAGGCTCGGGGCTGCGACTGGACGTCTCCTATGCCGAGTCGGATCGGCTGTACGGCGCGAAGTGGACGGCATTCGTCGCTTCGTGCAAGGCGATGCTCGGCGTGGAGAGCGGCGCGAGCGTGTTCGACTTCACCGGGGAGATCCAGAAGCAGGTCGATGCTTACGTCGCCGAGCATCCCCAGGCGGGCTTCGAGGAGGTGCAGGCGAAGTTCCTGCTGCCGCACGAGGGCAGGATCCGGCTGAACCAGATCTCTCCGCGCTGCTTCGAGGCCGCCGCGCTGCGCACGGCGATGGTGCTCTTCGAGGGCGAGTACTCGGGCGTGCTCGCGCCCGGCCGGCACTACATCCCGCTCAGGAAGGATTTCTCGAACTTCGCCGACGTGATCGCCGCGCTGCGCGACACCGCCGGCCTTCAGCGCATGGTCGATCGCGCGTTCGCCGAGGTCGCGCAGAACCCGGCCAACTCGTACCAGACGTTCATCGGGGGGTTCGACGACGTGCTCGAGCGCGAGGTCGCGGCGCGCTCCAGGCCGCTGGCCGCGCAGCCCTACGACGCGGCTTCCTTCCGCAGCGCCCTGCTCGCGAGCCCCGCTTACGCGTGGAAGCGGGTCACCTCGAGCACGCTGCAGCGACTGCTCCTGGGCACCGGCCTGCGGCCGTGGCTGATGCGGATCTGGGGCCAGACGCCGCTCACGTTCCGCCACACGCTCCGGCCACTCCTGCGGATCATCGGACGCTAGCCGATGCGCATCGTCACGATCGTCGGCGCCCGCCCGCAGTTCGTCAAGGCGGCGGTGGTCTCGCGCGCGATCGCGTCCGCGCCGGCCGCGGGGCTGCCCGCGATCGAGGAGCTGATCGTCCACACCGGCCAGCACTACGACGACAACATGTCGGAGGTCTTCTTCCGGGAGATGCAGATCCCGGAGCCGGCCCACAACCTGGGAATCGGCGGTGCGCTGCACGGCGAGATGACCGGCCGCATGCTCGCAGGCATCGAGCAGGTGCTGCTCGAGCGCAAGCCGGACGCGGTGCTCGTTTACGGCGACACGAATAGCACGCTCGCGGGCGCCCTCGCCGCGGCGAAGCTGCACATCCCGGTCGCGCACGTCGAGGCGGGGTTGCGCTCGTTCAACCGGCGCATGCCCGAGGAGATCAATCGCGTCCTCGCCGATCACACATCGAGCTGGCTGTTCTGCCCCACGGCCACGGCCGTGCGCAACCTCGAGCGGGAAGGCCTGGCCGGCGCACGGGTGTCGAACGTGGGCGACGTGATGTACGACGCGGCGCTCTTCTACGCGCGCCTGGCGGCGCCGAGCGCGCAGGCCGAGTCTCTGGTCCGGGATCTCGATCGGGGTTTCTACCTCGCGACCGTCCACCGCGCGGAGAATACCGACGACCCCGCGCGGCTCGCCGAGATCATGGCCGCGCTCGACGAGCTCGCGGAGCGCGTCGGGCTGATCCTGCCGCTCCATCCGCGGACCGCGAAGAAACTCGCATCCTTCTCGATCGAGCCCCGTACGGTGAAGGTCATCGAGCCGGTCGGCTACTTCGACATGCTGCATCTCCTGCAGCGGTGCCGCGCGGTGCTCACCGACAGCGGCGGGCTGCAGAAGGAGGCGTACTTCTTCCGCAAGCCGTGCGTGACGATGCGCGACGAGACGGAGTGGCTCGAGCTCGTCGAGGGCGGATACAACGTGCTCGCCGGTGCGGACCGCCGGCGCATCCTGAGCGCGCTCGCCCGGCTCGAGGGTGCGGCGCCGGACTGGGACGCGCGCCTCTACGGCGACGGGGACGCCGGCGGCAAGATCGTCGGGCTGCTCGCTGCGGGACCCGGCGCTTGATCGCCGGCGTCACGGGCGCGACCGGTTTCGTCGGCCGCCTCGTGGTCGAGCAACTCGCCGCGCGCGGCGACCGTGTCCGGATCCTGACGCGGCGGGACGGCGGAGACGGCGCGACCCCGCCCGGCATCGAGCGCGTTCGCGCGGACCTGAACGGTCCTCCGGACGAGCTCTCGGCCTTCGTCGACGGCCTCGACGTGCTGTACCACTGCGCCGGCGAGACGCGCGACGAGGCCCGGATGCGCGCGACCAACGTCGACGGGACCAGGAACCTGCTGGCGGCAGCCGCCGGCCGGATCGGGCGGTGGGTGCAGCTCTCGAGCGTGGGCGCCTACGGGCCTCATCCGACCGGACTGGTGACCGAGGACGAGCCGCCGCATCCGGAGGGCGAGTACGAGGTCACCAAGACCGAAGCCGACCAACTGGTGTCGGCGCGGGCGGCCGCGAGCGGGTTCCCGTACTCGATCCTGCGGCCGTGCAAGATCCTGGGCGTCGGCATGCGCGACCGTTCACTGCTTGCCATGTTCGCCCTGGCGAGGCGCGGCGCGTTCTTCTACATCGGGAGACCCGGCGCCATCCTGAACTACGTGCACGTATCCGATGTGGCACGAGCGCTCGCGCTGGCCGGAACGCAGCCGGCTGCGAGCGCGCGAACCTACAATCTCGCCAGGCAGATCACCGTTGAAGCGTTTGCCGCGGCCATCGCCCGTGCGCTGGGCGTCCGGCCACCCTGGCTGCGGTTGCCGGAGAAGCCCGTAAGGCTGCTGGCCCGAATGACTTCCTGGATCCCCCGGAACCCCCTGACGATGGGCCGCATCCGGGGGCTGACCAGCCGCACCGTGTATTCGAGCGAACGGATCGAACGCGAGCTCGGCTATCGGTACTCCGTGTCGATCGAGCAGGGGCTGGAAGAGCTCGTCGCCGCCTGGCGTGGCGATCTCGGCTAGAAGCACCCGGCCATGATCGACCGCCCGGACGACGACGCGGGACGCAAGCGGGTCTGCGTCGTGACGACCAGCGTTCTCATCGTCAGGTTCTTCCTCATCCCGCATCTCCGCCGGCTGTCGTCGCGGTACGCGGTGACGCTGGTGGTCAACACGGACGATGCGGCCTTGCTCGCCGACTACGGCCTGGACGTCCGCGTCATCCCGCTCGCGATCGAGCGCCGGATCGCGCCCTGGCTCGACCTGCGGGCGCTCGCGGCGCTGAGACGGCTCTTCGTCCGCGAGCGTTTCGACGCCGTCCATTCGTACAGCCCGAAGGGCGGGTTGCTCGCGATGCTCGCCGCGCGGCTGTCCGGGGTGCCGGTGCGCATCCACACGTTCACCGGGCAGGTGTGGGCGAACCGCGCCGGAACGATGCGGCTGCTCCTGAAGACCGCGGATCGCGTCACCGCGCGCTGCGCCAGCCTGGTGCTCGTGGACAGCGTTTCGCAGCGCGACTTCATCCGCCGCGAAGGCGTGATCCCGCCCGCGCGCAGGTGCGAGGTCCCGGGAGGCGGATCGATCAGCGGCGTGAACCTGGACCGTTTCAGGCCCGCCCCGGAGGCGAGACTGAGGATGCACAGGGAGCTCGGGATACCCGGCGACGCAATCCTGCTCGTCTACGCCGGACGCCTCACGCGCGACAAGGGCGTTCTCGACCTCGCGCGCGCGTTCGCGACGGCAGCTTCCCGGCACCCGGCCTTGCATCTCGTCCTGGTGGGACCGGACGAGGAGAACGTTGCCCCGGAGATTCGCTCGCTCGCGGGCGGCCATGCGGACCGGCTTCGATTCCACGACTACACGCCGGCGCCGGAGCGTTTCCTGGCCGCTGCGGAGATCCTGTGCCTGCCGAGCTACCGCGAGGGCTTCGGGGTCGTGATCATCGAAGCGGCCGCCTGCGGCGTTCCAGCGGTGGCTTCGCGAATCTACGGCATCATCGACGCCGTGGTCGAAGGCGAAACCGGATTGCTGCACGAGCCCGGAAACGTTGGCGAGCTCGCCGATCTCCTCGGCCGACTGGCTGCAGACCCCGCGCTGCGGGAGCGACTGGGGCGCGCGGCGCGGCAGCGGGCGGAAAGGGACTTTTCCGAGGACCGCATCATCGGGGCGGTCCTCGCGCTCTACGAGCAGGCGTTCAGCCGATCGGAGGGTGCGGCGTTCCGGCCCGGCCGGAAGCCCTAGCCGCGCTTGTAGAGGTCCTCGAAGCGGACGATGTCGTCTTCGCCCAGTTATCCGCCGGACTGAACCTCGACTGGAAAGAGAGGGACATTGCCC
>CAZXLQ010000021.1:0-29766 GCA_964641945.1 uncultured Clostridia bacterium | reverse complement strand
CGTTCTGGTAGTTCTTCGCCGCGTTGATGCCGCCCTGTGCCGCGATCGAGTGCGCCCGGCGCGGACTGTCGTGGAAGAAGAACGCCTTCACGTTGTAGCCGAGCTCGGCGAGCGTCGCAGCAGCCGAGGCGCCGGCGAGACCGGTTCCGACGACGAGGATCGTGTGCTTGCGCTTGTTGGCCGGGGCCACGAGCTTGAGGTCGAACTTGTGCTTCGACCACTTCCTGTCCATCGGACCGCTCGGGATCTTCGATTCTAGTGTCATCCTGGCAGCCTCACTTTCTCAGCAACGTGACCCAGACGGGCAGTGACGCGAATCCGACCGCGACGACGATGGCAAAGACGGCTCCGACGATCTTCACGATGCGCGTGAATCGCTCGCCGCCGAGGCCCAGGGACTGGAAGCTGCTCTGGAACCCGTGGAACAGGTGGTAGCCGAGCAGCAACGGCCCGATCGTATAGAACATCGCCGACACCGGGTCGCGCAGAACCTGAAGGACCGTTTGCGCCGGGGAAAGCCCGTCTTCGTTGAATCGCAGTCCGAAACGAAGGTCGGCCAGATGCAGCAGGATGAACGCGAGCACGACCAGACCGCTCAAGTGCATGACGTTCTGAGCCGCCACCGCTCCGCGACCCTGCTTCGACTTCTTGACGGCATAGCCTTCCGGCCGCGCCTTGCCACTCTGAAGCTGCATCCAGAGCGTCAGGACGATGTGCACGAGGAAGAGCACGAGCAAGCCGATCTCGATAACGGGCAGCAGGGCAAAGTCATGCAGGTTCTTCGCGTATTCGTTGAAGGCCTTGTAGTTGCCGTCGGTGATGTAGAGAAGCAGGTTGCCTGCAAGGTGAGCTGCCACGAAGCCGCACAGAAGCAGACCGGATATACCGATCACGAGCTTCTGTGCAACGGACGAAAGAGCGGAGTTTCCCTTCAAGGTCGGTCTCCTTGGGAACGCAAGTCACCGCGACATGCTGAGACACGGATGATCGCAGCGGTACAGCGAACTGCACGCACCACCGCGCGGATCACAGGCTGGGTTTCGAGCGAGAGGTCCCTTCGAACGCCGGAGTATAGAAAACGGAATCGGAAAAAAGCAACCGGGACAAATTCGCGAGCCACAACGCCGGCTCAGCGACTGAAGAAGTCGAGCATGAGCTGGCTGGTTATCTCGGGTTCGTCCTGCTGCACCCAGTGCCCGGCCGTTGGCAGCAGTTCGAGCTCGAGATCCGGAACCCAGCGTGACAGGTTCTGGACGAGCTCTATGCCAAGCGCAAAGTCCTGTTCTCCCCAGATCACCTGCGTCGGAACGTTGATTCGGACGTCGTGGGCAGCGAATCCTGTGCGAAGTGCTCCTCGAAAGGCGGCCCGGTAATACTCGAGAGTGGCGCGCAGAGAACCGGGACGCGCGAGAGCCGTCTTGAAGGCATCGACGTCTGCATCCGACAGACGTTCCGGATGCACCATCTGTCCACGCATTACCTTGTCGATCATCTCGAAGTTGCGAGCGCGGATTCTTCGCTCGGGAAGACCCGGAATCTGAAAGGTGAAGATGTAGCGCGAGCGCTTTCGCTGAGAGGCGTTCGACCGCAACGCGAGGGCCATCGCCGTCGGATGGGGTGCATTGAGGATCGATAGGCGCTCGATGAGCTCGGGAAATCTTGCAGCTGCGGACCAGGCGATGACTCCGCCCCAGTCATGCCCGGCGAGCCTGCAGCGATCGTAGCCAAAGGCGCGGACCAGGCCGGCCACGTCTTCTACGAGCGTCCGGACGTCGTATCCCGACGCCGGCTTTTCGGTCTCGTTGTATCCGCGCAGGTCCGGCGCCACGACCCGAAATCGCGTCGCGAGTACCGGGATCTGATGGCGCCACGAGTACCAGAACTCGGGAAATCCATGGAGCAGCAGCAGAAGTGGGCCGTCGCCAGCCTCAACGTAGTGAAACCGGACACCGTTGGCGCGAAGGAACCCGTGCCGCCACGGTCCGTCATCGCCTGGGGGCATCGCAAACGATTGCACGCGCGGACTCTACCATGAGCCTGGACCAACGACGCTCGAACTCTCCAGCCTTCCGGAGGGCGCGGTTGACACCCCATTTGGCGCGGGCTACTCTCGGACGGGTCGACAACCTCTTATGGCCGAGAACTGGTACGAAATCGAGTACTTACCGCGCTCCGAACTGTACGAGCAGTTGACTGCGAACACGGTAGAAGCACTGTCGTCGGCCGGAACAACCGTGGTGTTGAAGCCGGCGACGAAGCTGTTCGCACCCGGAGACCCGTCCGACCGGATGCACGTCGTTCAGAAAGGGATCGTCGAGATCTGGCGGATGGGGCTGGACGGAAAGCGGCAGATCGTGGCTTACCTCGGGCCCGGCGACACGATCGGCGAAACGATCATGCTCACCGGGTCGAGACGCGAGTCCGAAGCGCGTACGTCGGGTGGCGCGGAGCTGCTCGAGATCCGACGCGAAGCCTTCATCGACCTGTGCCGGAAGACGCCCGAGCTCATGATGCGAATGATGGTTGTCTTCGCTCACCGGCTCGAGGCCGCGTACAAGCGCGAGACGATAGAGCGTCGCCGCCAGCTCAAGGGTAGCCTCCAGCATTTCGACATTCCGACGATCCTTCAGGCACTCGGCCGGTCGCAGGGCACGCTGACTATTCACAACGGCCTCGGCGAGCGCCGGGCGGAGATCGAGAGTCAAAGCGGAGTCCTCCAGTATGCGAGGCTCGGACACCTGAGAGGCATCGAGGCCTTCTATCAGCTCTTTGAATTGCCGATCGAGGGCGAGTTCGTGTTTCGCGAAGGCGTGCGGCTGCCGGCGGAGGACCGCGGGCCGCTGATCGGAAAGCCGCTGGATCAATCCCTGATTCGAGCCATCAGCCTCGTCGACGAGGTTCGGGCGCTGATCGATCGGTTTCCCGATCCCGAGCGCCTCTACCTGCCGCGTTACGACGAGGTGCACTGGCCCGACGACGAGAATTTCGTCGTCGCGAACGACCTGTGGGCGTGCATGCACCGTGGGCAGTCGTTCGCCGAGTCAATCGCGACGCTTCCGTATTGCCACGCGCGGCTCTACAAGGTCCTGGCCCGGTTGCTGGACACCGAGCAAATCTCACCTGCGTGACGAGATGACGCTCTGCTGGCTTCATCCCGCTCGCGCGGTGTTCTGCGTCCTGCTGGTGGTCGTGGCGGGAACCGAGTTGCTCGCCGGTCAGGAGGCCGCGCCCGGCATGAAGCGGCTCGACACGGGCTACGGGTTTTCGATCGAGGTGCCAGTCGGGCTCGAGCGCGGTCCGCAGGCCGGGAATGCACGGCTCGTGCTCGCGAATGCCCCCGACGACTTCACGGTCGTCGTCGCGAACTTCGGTCCGGTTCAACAGGACACCGTGAGTGCTGCTCGAGTGTATCGGGAGAGCTTCGCCAAATCCGGAATGGAGATCACGACGGAAGAGGACGTGGTCGTGTCGTCGGCGCCTGCGCGGCGCTTCGTGATGAAGTTCAGCAGTCCGGCGGGACCCGGACACGCCGAGGCCGTCCTCTTTCCGGTCGGGGACGAGGTGTTTGGCGTCGTCACGGTCTGTCCGGCTGCCGCCATCGATGCCAGGCGTCCGGTGGTGCGACGAGTGCTGGACTCGATCCGCATCGGAGAGTGAGGCCACTCGCGAGATTGGCTCGCGCCGTGTTCGAAGCGGTGGTGGCGGAGTGTGATCCAAGGGCGGCCTTCGACCGGTGCGTCGTCGCCGAGCCCGGCGCGTGGGTCGTCGACGGGTCACGTGTCGACCTCGCCTCGGTCGACGACGTGCGAGTCCTTGCGATAGGGAAGCCGGCGCTCGCACTCGCGCGGTCGTGCAGCCTGGCGCTCGATCGAGCCGGTGTTTCGATCGCTGCTCGCCGCGGAGTCGCCGCCGTTCCGAAGGCCGATGCGTCGTTTTCGGCACACTCGATCGGCCCATGGCTCGAGGCGATCCCTGGAGGGCACCCTTATCCGGACAGCGCCAGCCTGCGTGCCGGCCGGCGGATGCTCTCGTTGTGCTCGCAACCCTGCACCGACGGGACTTTCGTTGTCGCGCTCGTAGGAGGAGGCGGTTCATCGATGGCCGAGTGGCCGGTGGTGGCGGACGCTTCGGCCGAAGAGATCGCCGATCTGAACCGGCGACTCGTTCGGGCGAGCCTCTCGATTCGTGAAGTCAACGCAATTCGAAAACGGATATCGGCCATCAAGGGCGGGCGGCTTGCGATGGCGGCGCAACCGGCCCGAATGCTGACGCTCGTGGTCTCCGACGTTCCGCGCGGCGACGTGGCGTCGGTGGCCTCCGGACCGACTGTCGAAGACGATACGACACGAGAGGAAGTCCTGGCCTCGCTGGAGAGAGTCGACTTCTCCGGCTCCGCGGGTGCTCGTCTCGTCCTGCCCGGGAACCTTGCGGAGCCGCCGACGTGGTCCGCGTCCGACCGCGAGCGGGTACGATCGGTGGTCCTGCTCGATGCAACGAACACCGCGGAATACGCCGCGATGCACGTGGCGAGGTCCGTCGACGAGGTCCGCAATCTCGGCGAGTTGGACGGTGGGATCGAAGACGTCGCGCGGGCACACCTCGACGCACTTGCGACGCTCGCGGCGTCGCGTCCCGGGGCGATCTGTGCGGTCGTGTCGTCGGGTGAAGCGATCCTCAATGTTCGCGGGTCGGGGACAGGCGGGCGCAATCAGCATCTGGTGCTCGCGGCGCTCGTCGCGGCGAGGGACCGCTCGGACGGGCTCCGTGACTTCGCCTTTCTCGGTGCGGGCACTGACGGTGTGGATGGAAACTCATCCGCCGCCGGCGCAATTGGCTGGCACGGCCTCCTCGACGAGGCCCGGACTCGCGGGCTCGACGCGAGCGAAGCCCTCGACGACTTCGATTCCGCTGGGTTTTTCGGGCCGCTTGGCGCACAGATCGTGTGCGGTCCGACCGGAACGAACGTCCGTGACCTCCGGGTGTTCATCGGCATCGCCGGCTGACCGTTGGAGGACATGGGGTATGCTCTCGCCCGATGACGAGACGGGTGCTGATCGTCGATGACGAAGAGGCGGCGCGCTACGGAATCCGGCGCGCGCTTTCGCGTGAAGGCTATGCCCTCGACGAAGCGGGATCTACGTACGAGGCGCGGCGCCGCGTGGCCGCAACGCCACCCGACCTCATCCTGCTCGACGTGAACCTGCCTGGCGAGAGCGGCCTCGACTACCTCACCGAGATCGCTGCGATGCCGTCGCCGCCGCTCGTAGTCATCATCACGGCACACGGAAACGAGCGCCTGGCGGTCGACGCCATCAAGCGTGGTGCGCACGACTACCTTTCCAAGCCCTTCGACGTTGACGAATTGCGCATCGTCGTGAAGAACGCGCTCGAGACGGTCTCTCTGCGCCAGGAGAACCGGGCTCTTCGAACGCGTCTCGCCGGCGCAAGCGGCTTCGGCACTATGATCGGGAAGAGCGACGGGATGAAGCGCGTCTTCTCGACGATCGAGAAGGTCGCCGAGACCGATGTCACGGTCCTGATTCGCGGGGAATCGGGTACGGGGAAGGAACTGGTCGCGCAGGAAATCCACCGTCGCAGCAGCCACAGAACGGGCGAGTTCGTGGCGATGAACTGTGCCGCAATGCCATCCGAACTCATCGAGTCGGAGCTGTTCGGCCACGAAAAGGGAGCCTTCACCGGTGCGGCTGCACGGCGGAAGGGGAAGTTCGAAGCCGCTGACGGCGGAACTATCTTCCTTGACGAGATCGGCGACATGAGCACGACGACGCAGGCCAAGGTGCTTCGAGTGCTCGAGGACCGGCGAGTCGAGCGGCTTGGAGGAGACGCGTCGATCCCGGTCGACGTGCGCGTGATCAGCGCCACGCACAAGAATCTCGAGGCGGAGATTGCCGATGGCGGGTTCCGTCAGGATCTCTATTACCGGCTTCGCGTGGTGACTATCGAACTGCCGCCGCTCAGGGACCGTCGCGACGACATTCCGCTGCTTGCCAACGACATGGTGAATCGGTATGCATCGCTCTATGGATTGAAGTGCCGTGAGATCGAGCCCGACGCGATGCGGCGCCTCGTCGACTACCCGTGGCCGGGCAACGTGCGGGAGCTTCGCAACGCAATCGAACGTGCAGTCGTGCTTGCGGCCGGCGACACGTTGACGGTCGACGACCTGCCCTCCGAATTGACCGATGCGTCGTCGCGATCCGACTCGGCGGTTCCGGTGTCGGGCGACCTGCTGGCCATCCCATTCATCGAGGACTTCAAGGAGGCTCGAAAGGAGTTCGAGCGGGCCTACATCGAACGCCGGCTCGGCGAGACGGGCGGCAACGTCACGCGGGCCGCCGAGTTGCTCGAGATGCACCGGCAGAGCCTGCAGCACAAACTGCGCGAGCTCGGCATTCGAAAGAAATACAGCGTCGACTAGGCTTGCGCGCCATCTGGACCTGTCGGTTCGCGCATTGAATGGGATTTCGCGATAGCGAGAGGGATACCATCGCGTATCGCGGAAACGACCGCGGAGCGGTCGAAGAAAATAGCCGTGGGTCGCACGGGGGCGAGTGCAACGAGCCCTGTGCGACCCGCGGTACCTCTACCAAGAGCGCGCCGACCGCGGAGCGGTCGCATTGTCTCCTGAATGGGAAGCAACACGACGACGGGCATGGCAAAGCCATACGACGCACGTTATCTCTGGGGCGATGCGACCGCTCCGCGGTCGGACCGAAGAGGGCCGCGGTACCGCGGGTCGCGTGTGCTCGTTGCACTCGCCCCGCGACCCACGGCTATTTTCTTCGACCGCTCCGCGGTCGTCGACCGCGGAGCGGTCGTAGTGTCCGAAGCCCCGGATTATCCGCGAGCAGACAGCGCCGCTCCGTCGGCCAGTCACGCCGGCGGCGACGACGCTTCGGTTGCCCCGCCGTCTTTGTCGTCGCCGACAACCTCGCGCATGAAGAAGTCCTCGAGCGAGCTTCGAGTCTGACTTACCGAGATCAGGTGACCGCCGAGTGTTCGGATTCGCGCCAGCGCCGCGTCGACGGCGGACTCGTCGGCCACCCGAATGTGCGCGCCGCCGGGCGACTTCGAAACTGAGACCCCTTCAGAGCGAAGCTCGGCAACGGCTTCTTCCGTCAGTCCGGTGACGACGATCTCGAGCTCGCCCGCGCGGCGTCCCAGGATGTCGGCGAGCTTGCCGGTCTCCACGAGGCGTCCCCGGTTCAGGATGGCGACCTCGTCGCAGAGCGCCTCGACGTCGGAAAGAATGTGCGACGAGAAGAAGACGGTCTTTCCGGCGTCGCGCAGGTCGAGGATCAGATCACGGACCTGACGTCGACCGATCGGATCGAGGCCCGACATCGGTTCATCCAGAAAGACGACCTCCGGGTCGTTGACGATAGCCTGGGCGAGTCCGGTTCGTTGCAGCATGCCCTTCGAGAACTTGCGCAGTTGGCGGTCGAATGCCGCGCTCTCGAGGCCGACGCGTTCGAGCAATTCGGGAATACGCCGGGCAAGTGTCGCATCGTCGACACCTCCGAGCCGGCCGAAGTAGTGCATCAGTTCGTTCGCCGTCAGGTAATCGTAGAAATACGCCTGCTCGGGCAGGTAGCCGATCCGTTTGTGCATCGCCACGTGTGAAATCGGTTCCCCTAGGATGCACGCGCTCCCCGACGTCGGTCGCAGAAGGCCCATCAGCAGCTTGAGCGTCGTGGTCTTGCCGGCCCCGTTCGGCCCGAGAAAACCGAAGATGCAGCCCTGCGACACCTCGAGACTGACGTCGTCGAGCGCCCTGACGCGGCGCTTCTTCAGAAAGCCGACCTCAAAGTCCTTGGTCAGTCGATCGAGCTCGATGGCATGAGTCATGTCGATGTTGGCCTGCCCGTGCGACGGGCCAGGCAACGCGCCGCCGCGCGAAGGAAGATGGCACGAAGCGCCGGATCGGAGATTGCTGCGGCGTCCGGTTCGAGGAGTTTCTCACAGAGGTCGGTTCCGGTCACACGAACCGTGCGAGGGCTCTCGGAATCGGCCCTTGAGGCGAGCGCCGGATCAACGCGGTGAGTGATTCTCGAGACGAGGCTCGTTCCGAGGGCGCCATTGATCCTGAACAGCAGCTGCGGTGCAAGCCGTTCGAGTTGCGCACGCCAGGTGGCGTCGACGGTGGCCACGTGAAGCGTCCTGCCGTCGTACTCGAGCGGCGCGGCAACTCGTCGCGTTGCCGGGCCGACGGCATCCGCCCAGGCAGCGAAGACGGCCATCTCAATGGACTGAGGTGAATCCTGGCCCTCGCGAACGATGCGCGGCAGCAATCGGGAAAGCGAGTTCAACGTCGACCTCTTGTCCGCCGAACCGCGCCGAGTGCGGGATCGTTATCGGCGCGGCGACGTCTGGAAGTCGTGTCCATGATGACAGGGACCCCCAGCGTCAGTGCGAGTGCTGAAGTGTGCCACCAGCAGGTGCGAGTTTAGTGAAGGCCGCCCGGGCGTCGGCCACGAACTTTCCGGCGACAGGGTCGTCGGGCAGAGCCTTGTCGAGCGGCACGTGGCGGTAAAGGTAGCTGCTGATCGCCGTGCCCTTCGAATCCGCTGCGCGATAGAGCCGGAACTCACCGAGCCACTTCGTCTGATTCGGCACGAACCCGACGACGGCGTCGCCCGCCTCGTCCACCTTATCAATGAGCGGGAGCTGATGGGCGGCCACGATCAGGTCGATTCCCGTCGTTCCCATTCCGATCTGCTTGGCAGTCTGTCGATCGACATAAGCGAGGACGACGATGAGGTCAACTCTCGGGCGCAGCTCGAGCAGGAGCGGCTTGAGTGTCGCGATCGGGTCGAGGAACTTGTAGCCCGACACGATGTTCCCGGGAGCCCCCTGCGGATCGGAGACCCCGATGATCGCGACCTTCAGCGGCTTGGTTCCTAGGCGCGATGCGCGGAGTTCTTCGATGATGTACGGCTTGAAGGCAGCCACATCCGCCGAAGCTGGAACGACGTTGGCCGAGATCACGCGATTGAGGAACGGAAAGCGCTTGAGGCTCTCGGAGTGCGCGGGCTTCTTCATGAGCTCCGAAAGGTACGGGAGGTCACGATATGAAACGTTGGCCGCACCGAATTTGAACTGATCGAATGACTTGAGCACCCATTCGTTCTTGACCCGAGCCTCGGCCGCCATGGCCGGGAGGGTCAGGTCGTCGGACAGGAAATTCCCCGCATCGACCTGAAGCACGGAAATCGACCCGCCAACCTGTTCCTGCAGAGCTTTTTCGTAGCTGACGCGACGCGCCAGACCCCCCATGGGGCTGCTCGGTCAGCCACAGGTTTCGAGGCTGCCGTGAATGTCCCCGCTGTATTGCAGCGAGACGGCAAAACCGTCGTCCGCTCCGAGACGCTCGGCCATGGCCTTCGCGTTGACGCCACCGGACGGGCTGCCCAGTTGCGCCTGCACGGGCGTTGTGCTAATCAATGCCGTCGTAAGCAGAAGTGCAAGTGTCAGGTTGACCGTAGTTTGCAGAGTATTTCGCAAGCGATGAACTCCTTTGGAAACCGGCGTGAGCGGATGGTCCGCACCGCTGGCCGACTGGCTCCACACCAACCAGAAACCCCTGTGATGCCGGGAGGATCGACCTCGGCAAATATACCGTAGGGTCAACACGAGCGACAAGAAGGGCGATGTCCGAGCCGAAGACACGGTTCATCCTAGCGTCCGCGTCGCCTCGACGGACCGAGATACTGACGACGCTCGGTCTCGAATTCGACGTCCGGGTGCCCGACGTCGACGAGCGGCAGTTGCCCGGAGAATCGCCCCAGCAGTACGTCATGCGTGCTGCCGTGGCCAAGGTCCACGCGGTTGTGAATGGTTACCGCACCGGTGTCGTGATCGGTGCGGATACGGTGGTCGTCATCGACGGCCAGCCGCTGGGAAAACCCGGCGATGCCGCGGAAGCGAAACGAATGCTACGGGCGCTTGGCGGTCGCTGGCACGCCGTGATGACAGGCGTCGCCGTTCGCCGGATCGAGACCGGCGACGAGGCAGTGGATTTCGAGAAGACGCTCGTGCGGTTTCGCGATCTTGCTGACGAAGAGATCGAGGCTTACGTCGCGTCCGGCGAACCGGTTGACAAGGCCGGCGCTTACGCGATCCAGGGGCGCGGAATGCTCTTCGTCACCGAGATCGCGGGGAACTACCAGAATGTCGTCGGCCTGCCGGTTCCGTTGCTCGATCGACTCGTCCGGAAGATTGGCGCGAACCTCCGATCGGGCGAGGAGTAGAATTGCCGAGATGAGCTTTTCGTACGACATTGAACTCTACCTCCCGACGGCGCTCCACGGAGCCGGCTCGCAGACGGAATCGCTTGGGGTCTGCAAGATCATCACGCGAAACGTCTTCGTGACGGTCACCGAGCACAACGGCGACGCTCACCTCGTGTTGCTCGACGAACTGACGGAGCTCGATCGTACGCAGCCCCGTTACGTCACGGTCATTGGCAAGACCGTGTTTCCCCGGCGCGTCGATCTGCCGAGCAAGATCTTCGTCGAGACGTCAGCGGGACAGGCACGCGCGATCAACGGGGACCAGATCGCGCGTATCGTCCGACAGGGCGGCGATTCTCGCGGAACGGGCCGGATTTCGTTCTGACTCGTCTCCTATTGCGCCTTTGCGAGAACTTCTCTGAAGTCTTGAAGAGACTCTCGCAAAGGCGCAAAGGCGCAAAGGAAGACGCAAGTCGCAAGAGTGCAAAACCGAATCGACGCGAGAGAAGTCAGACTGACCCACTACCCGATTCCCGTACAGTGCGCCGCCGGTTAGATGATGTGACCCATCTTCTCGCGCTTGGTCCGAAGGTAGTTCGCGAATGATTCGTACTGCTGGATGTCGAGTTCCTTCCTGTCGACGACGTTGAGTCCCGCCCTCTCGAGTGCCGCGAACTTCTGCGGGTTGTTCGACATCACGATGACCTTGCAGAGCCCGAGATCGAAGAGAATCTCGGCACACTGCTGATATGTGCGTTGATCCGCGGCGAATCCGAGAGACAGGTTGGCCTCGACCGTATCCTGTCCCTGCTCCTGCAATGCGTAGGCACGGATCTTGTTGAGAATGCCTATGCCGCGACCCTCCTGCTGCTGGTAGACGATCACGCCGCGTCCGGCTTCCTCGACGAGCTCGAGCGCCCGAGTGAGTTGCTGACCGCAATCGCAACGCAGGGAATGGAAAACGTCTCCGGTCAGACACTGCGAGTGAATCCGCACGAGCGTCGGTTCGTCAGTAGATACCTCGCCTTTTGCCACGGCGACGAATTCTTCGTCGCTCGTCAGGCTTCGATAGCCGATGATGCGAAACTCTCCGTGCTCGGTGGGAAGACTCGCCTCGGCGACGCGCTCGACCGTGAGGGCGCCCTGTGAAGGCCGACACTCGGGCTCGACCGCCTCTTCTGCCGTGCAACGCTTCGTCACTTCGTCTGACATGTCCATTTCGTTCCGGAGGCCGCAAATTCTAGTTGTCGCGAGACTTGTGCGTCAAGGAGGGCCTATTGCCCCCTCACCGACCGGCGGTTTATGATACGGCAGTTTCTGGAGACGCAAACGTGGACGACAACCAAACCGTCAAGCTCGACAAGGTGGGGTCCGGTTCGAACACGGCGAAGAGGCCGACACTGATCGTTCTTCAGGGCGAGAGTCTCGGCTCGGCTATCCCGCTTGGCGGTCAGATGTTCACGATCGGGAGGGGGAGCGACTGCGAGTTACGCGTCGATGACAACCTGGCGTCGCGAGCTCACGCCAGGCTCGAGTCCGCGGCCGGCGGGCTCGTCTACTGCATCGTCGACCTCGGGTCGACGAACGGAACTTTCGTCAACGGCCAGGTCGTCGAGGATCCCTACGTGCTCCGCGATGGCGACAAGATCCGGGTGGGTCGGCACGTCTTCAAGTTCGCGCTGCTCGACGACGATGAGACGGAGTTTCAGGAGCGCATCCAGCAGATGATCATCCGAGACGACCTGACGAACCTGCTGACGCAGCGGAGTTTCGTCGTCGAGCTCGAACGCCAGCTGACGCGGAGAAGCGAGCAGGCCGATCGCGGACAGGTTTCGATTCTCATGATGGATCTCGATCATTTCAAGACGGTCAACGATACGTACGGACACGTCGTCGGCAGTCAGGCGATCAAGCAGGTCGGAGAGATCATCGAAGCCAGTCTCCGAAAATCCGATGTCGCCGCTCGTTACGGAGGCGAAGAGTACGTCGCCTACCTCACGGACATTCCGTCGTCGAGCGCCCTGCTCATAGCCGAGAGGATCCGCGAGACGATCGGCCGTCACGAGATCAGTGTCTCGCGCAAGGGCGCAAACGTCAGATTGTCGGTGACCATCAGCATCGGAATCTCGACGTATCCCGTGCATGGCGAGGATCCGATCGAGCTCATCGAAAAGGCGGATCTGGCGCTGTACCGGGCAAAGGTCGCGGGCCGCAACCGCGTCGTCGAATTCGACCCGCTGCGCGACCGGTTCGACGAGGCGGGCTATCAGAGGCTCGAGTTGCGATCGCTGATACAGGATGCCGACTCGAAGGCGTGAGCCCCGCCTCGCTGGAACTTCGCGGCCGAACGTGCGTTTCAGCGACCGGTTGACACGGGCGAGCCCTGTCTGCCGACTCGTCACGATTCTTTCGACTGGTGTATTCTCAGAGTTTGCATGCGAATTGACCTGAATCTTTCGAAAGAGCCCTTCCGCAATCGGGCGGCCTTCTGGCTGATCGTGACTGGCAGCTATGTGGTAGTCCTGTTTTCGCTCGTCTTCGTGCTCGCGCGGGCCGGAGCAGTCGGTGCTGACACGGCGGCCCTGAAGGACGAGACCGCGAAGCAGACCGCGGTTATTGCCGAGCTCGAGGCGACGATTGCTGAAATGAAAGCGGCCGAAGGCCGCGCCCTCTTCTCTGACGCGGACCGGCGGGCTCTCGACGACGCACGCGTGCTTCTCGAAAGGAAGTCCGTTGCCTGGTCCCGTTTACTCGGCGATCTGGAGCCATACGTACCGGAGCGCGCGAAACTCACGGGCATCCAGATCATCGGGTTCGAAGGGAGCGGCGCCTCGCTCGTCGTGCGGCTCCAGATCTCGGGGACCGGCAAGGACATTGACCAGATGACGACTTTTCTCTCCAGGCTCGACGGGTCTGGCGGCCGGTTTGCGTCCGATCCGGTCGAGAACGGTCCGGTTACCGATTCCAGCGATTTCGAGTTCATAATCGACGTGTTGTATCGGCCGACCATGGCACCCGATGCAGTTGAACAGGCGCAGGCGATGGCGTCGGAGGTTGCGGGAGTGCGAGACGATGGCTGAGCTCAACACTCCGGACGGTGCAGTCGCGCGCGTGCAGGCGGCTTCGGCGGCCAGGTTGCGTTCACTCGCACGACCCGGCTTTGAAGTCCGGTCGTTTCTGCGGGAGATCACCGCCGTCGAGATCGCGGCGATGCTGGGCCTGATCGTGCTCCTCGGGGCCGTGTTCTTCATCTATTTCAGATGGATTCTTCCGGATCAGGTGCGCCGTTTGACGCTCTCGAACGAGGTTGCCGCGAACAGTACGAAGATCGATGAGCTGCGTGCTCTCGCTAGCGACCCGGCGGCGTTGACTGCCGCATATCAATCCGTGCACGAGAGTCTCGACAGCTTTCGTGGCCAGACTCTGCAGCCGCGCACGTCAGGGCGGCTCCAGATCATCGGTCTCGTCAACGACCTGACTCGCGAGACCGGCGTGGAGCTCACCAGCCCGATCAGTTTCGAGGCAAGAAACCCTCTGGCCGATGAAGCGAACGAGAAGGGCGGGAAGGCGAAGCGCAAGACACGAAAGAACGACGATGAGATTCAAACCTATCCGTCGTTGACGATGACGTGCACGATTTCGGGGAGCTACCCGCAGATTCGGGCGTTTCTCGCGAAGTTCGAATCGAGCCGTCAGTTCGCAATCATCGAGTCGGTCGTGATTTCGTCTTCGGAGGAGGAAGAAGAGACTGGCGAGAGGGGCTCGCGTGGCCGGAGCGTCGAGCGGCGCCAGTCGGGCGCCATCTCGCTCGATATCTCGATGACCGGGTACTTCCAGCCCGACGTGATTGGCGTTCAACCGGTTGTCGCTGTTGCGGCAGGTACCGGAGCACAGTAGGAGCACGACATGGCGACACATCATCCAGAAAAGCCGATGATGTCGGCCGACCGAAAGAAGATGATCGCGCTGGGCGGACTCGTCGGTCTGCTTGTCATCGTGTCCGTATGGAATTTCTGGCCCGCGCCTAAACGGGCCGTTGCGCCTCCGCCGCCCGACGACGGGCGCGTTCGAAACGCCGACCTTCGGGCAGGTGCGCCGGCTGGTGAATCGCCGGCCGGTGAGGTCGCCCAGACTCCCGTTGGACCAGTCGAGGAGTTCGGTCCGCTCGAGATCCTTCCGACGCTCGTGACTTTTTCCGGAGGAATCGCTGCGAGGAGAAACGTCTTCGATTTCCCGCCTCCGGTGGTAGAGAGACCGAAACCTCCCCCGCCAGTGGAACAGCCGCCGCCCCCGACGATCAACATCGGGAACATCAGCCCGGGCAGTGCGATTGCCGGGTCGGCTAAGCCGGTCAACGTCACCGTTACAGGCAGTTATTTCCCCCGGGATGCAGTGGTCCTGGTGAACGGCAATCGGGTGGCCACCGAGCGGCAGTCCGATTCGATACTGAAGATCACTCTCGGACAGCGCGACCTTGCGTCGGCCGGGTCGGCGAGAATCAAGGTCGTTTCGTCATCGCAGCCCGACCGGTTGTGGTCGCGCGAGCTCCCGTTCACGCTGCAGCCTTCGCCGGAGCCTACAGAGTCGTTCATCTACTCCGGTCGGATCGGCAATCAGGCGGTCATCGGCTTCAAGGACGGAAAGCGTCCGAAGGTCGTCAGCGTCGGTGATTCGCTGAATGGCGCCGTCCTCTGGAAAATCGTGGCGATCAACGAGCGGCAGGTCGAGATGCTCGACACACGCAACGACATCCGCAAGACGATCAGCCTGACGCCGAAGTCGACGACATGAAGGTCCCGGGCTTTATCGACCCGACGGCACCACGTCTTCGTCGGCGACGTTCCGAGCGAGGCTACGCGTTGCTCGGATTCATCGTTGCGCTGACGGTCATGGCCGTGGGAATGGGCGTCGCGATTCCGGATGCCCAGGTTCAGGCGCGCCGCGAGCTCGAGATCGAAATGATGTGGCGAGGCGAGCAGATGGCTGAGGCCATCGCGCGTTATTACTCGGGCGGCGGCAAGGTGCCTCCGGCCGGGCTGGTGGTGAAGTCGCCGCCGCCGCCGTATGGGTACCTTACGGAGCTCAAGAAGCTCCGCGACGGGGTCAATATCGGCACCGAGGAGATTTTCCTCGTGCGCAAGAGTGCCTACATCGATCCTCTGACCGGCGAGGAATGGGAACCGATTCGGATCGGCGACCCGAGGCTGCGGAAGTACTTCCGCGCGTGGGTACAGGCGACCGGACGACAGCTTCCGCCGATCTACGCCTCTTACATGGGTGGCAGCGCCATCGTCGACACGACCCCGAAGCCCGCCGATGGCCAACCGGATGACGACGAGGACGACGAGCTCGACGATGAGGACGACGAGGACTTCGACGAGGACGATGAAGACGAAGATCTCGACGAGGACGAAGAGGAAGATGAAGAGGACGGCGCCCGTCTTCAGGATTCCGGCAACTCGCCGTTCGTCAATGTAGCCTTCGCCCAGGAAACTCCGCGCCGAGTCGAGCCGACCCGGCGAGACCCCTCGGCTTCGGTTTTCGGCAACACGCGCAGCACCGGCCCGATCATCGGAGTCGTCAGCAAGGCGCGCGGCAAGTCCGTTCGCACCCGTTTCGGGATGAACAAGTACGAAGAGATGATCTTCGTCTATATTCCGCCCGCTCCGGTGGGTGTGGTGCCTGGTGCCCAGACGGGCCTTCCGGCAACGACACCCGGGACGGGCGAGCAGGCGCCGACGGGGGGCACCGACAGCGACGGCGACGGCATTCCAGACGGTCTCGAGCCCCAGCAGCCGCCGAAGCCTTAAGGGACGAGCGCCTGCGCCTCTGCGGGACCTCTGCGCCTCTGCGTGAAAATCAGTCTCACCGCCGCGTTTCTCGCAGAGTCGCGGAGGACTCGCAGAGGCGCAGACGCTGAATGGTAAATCGAACAGGCGCCAGGCGTTTCAATCCCATCGGACCTGGCACTGTCCCCGATCGGTGGCGTGCTCGTAATCGTGCCCCCTTTCCGCTATGCTCGCCGATTCGCATGATCGATCTGCACACGCACATCCTTCACGGCATCGATGATGGCGCCGAAACGTTCGAAGACGCCGTGGCCATGTGCAAGCTCGCCGCAGCGGACGGGACTGAAGTCATGGTCGCCACGCCGCACCGGTTCGACGGAATTCACGAGAACCATCCGATCGGCCTGCTCCAGGAACGACTTGCTCGGATCCAGGAAGCCGTCGGGGATTCGATCCGGCTCGTGCTCGGCTGTGAGCTCCATTTCACGCACGCCGTCGTCGAGCAACTTTGCGAGACCGGAGAGGGATGGGGGATCAACGACGGTCCATACGTCCTGCTCGAGCTTCCGCCGTTCTCGATTCCGCACGGGTGCGAGCACGCCATCTACAAGCTCACCTCGCACGGATTCAGGCCAATCATCGCGCACCCCGAGCGGAACCGTACGATCCAGGAGAAGCCCGAGTCGTTCTACAACCTCGCCGAGCTCGGCCTGTACGCGCAGCTGGACTCGGCCAGCCTCTTCGGAAAGTTCGGGAAGGAAGCGCAGGCGGCTGCCAGGTTACTGCTGAAGAACAACCTCATCCACGCGATCAGCAGCGACACTCACTCTCCGCGACGGCGGCGGCCCGGTCTGTCACAGGCGTTTGCGGTGGCTCGTGACGCCGTCGGCGACGAGCACGCGCGGGCGCTCGTCTTCGACAATCCGCGGGCTGTCGTCGACGGGCTGCCGCTACCTTACGTTCCCGACGCAACGTCTCCACGAGCAAGACGCTCGAGGTGGTTCGAATTCTAGACCTCACAGGTGCCATGGAACCAAAAGTCGCAGACACTTCTACCGAAACAGACAGCGTTCCGCTGCTCGACCTCAAACCGTCTTTTGCGGCGATGCGCGAGGAAATCCTGGAGGCGGTGACCCGCGTCTTCGACCGCCAGCACTTCATTCTCGGTCCGGAGGGCGCCGCATTCGAAGGCGAACTGGCGGCATATGTAGGCGCCGAATACGCGGTCGGATGTGCGAGCGGTTCGGATGCGCTGCTGCTCGCGTTCATGGCGCTCGACATCAAGTCGGGGGACGAGGTCGTGACGTCGCCGTACACCTTCTTCGCGACGGGCGGCTCGATCGCCCGGCTTGGAGCCAGGCCGGTTTTCGTCGACATCGAGCCCGAGACGTTCAACATCGACGCCTCGCAGATTGAAGCGAAGGTCAACTGGCGTACGCGGGCCATCTGCCCGGTGCACCTGTACGGACAGACGGCGGACATGCACGCGGTTCGCGAGGTCGCGGATCTGCACGGCGTCCCGATCGTCGAAGACTCGGCTCAGGCAATCGGGGCGGAGTTCGACGGGCGGAGGACGGGCGTTCTCGGCCATATGGCCTGTTTCTCGTTTTATCCGACGAAAAACCTGGGCGGCGCCGGCGATGGCGGCATGATCACGACCGACGACGTCGAGCTCGCCGAGAAACTCAAGATTCTTCGGGATCACGGTCAACGGCCGAAGTACACCTACCGGATGATCGGGCTTAATTCACGGCTCGACGAACTGCAGGCCGCCGTCCTTCGCATAAAGCTCAGGTATCTCGAAAGCTGGCACGCGAGGCGCGCGGAGATCGCGTGCCGTTACTTCCAACTCATTGAAGACGCAGGACTTCTCGGTGAGCTTACGCTCCCGCCGCTCGGCCCGAAGCGTCGCCACGTCTACAATCAGTTCATCGTTCGCGTTTCCGGCGGGCGGCGCGATGCGCTGCGGGACCACCTTCGTGAGCGGGGTGTCGGATCCGAGGTCTATTATCCGATTCCGTTGCATCTGCAGGACTGTTTCCGCAGTCTCGGCCATTCGGAAGGCGACTTTCCCGAAGCCGAACGCGCGGCGCGTGAAACCATCGCGCTACCCATTTTCCCCGATCTGACCGAGGGTCAGCAAACGGCCGTTGTGGGTCGTATCGCCGAGTTCTTCAAGTCCTGATTCGGCTATCGCATTCTTATTCAAGGAGTTAGTACTGTGAAAGGCGTCATTCTCGCAGGCGGTCTCGGAACGCGGATGCATCCGCTGACCCGGGTTACCAACAAACATCTTCTGCCGGTCTATGACCGGCCAATGATCTATTACCCGCTGCTTGCGCTCGTCGATGCGGGAATTACCGACATTCTTATCGTCACGGGCGGCTCGAACTCGGGCGATTTCCTGCGGCTCCTCCGCAACGGCAAGGAATTTGGACTCAAGCATTTGAATTACACCTACCAGGAAGGCGAGGGCGGCATCGCCGACGCTCTTTCACTGGCTGAGTACTTCGCAGATGGCGATCCGATCTGCGTGGTGCTCGGTGACAACATCTTCGAGAACGGCATTCGGCCGGCCGTGCATGGATATCCCGGCACCGGGGCGCGTGTGCTGCTCGCGAAGGTCGATGATCCGGAGCGATTCGGGGTTCCCGAGATTGCCGGCGAAAAGATCGTTCGGATCGAGGAGAAGCCGAAGGAGCCGAAGAGCTCGTTCGCGGTCACGGGTGTCTACGTCTATGACGGACGTGTTTTCGAGATCATCAAGGGACTCGAACCATCGGCACGCGGCGAGCTCGAGATCACCGATGTCAACAACAGGTACATCGCCTGGGACGCGCTGACCTACGGCACCGTAGATGGCTGGTGGACGGATGCCGGGACTTTCGAGAGTCTGCACCGGGCCTCGAACCTCGTGCGGGACACGAGGATTCGCTCCGAAGAGGTCGACGCCAGCGCCCATTCGGGTTAAAGGGACGAACCCGACACGCCGATACCATCTGAGAAGGACAAAGTGAAATCCCAGATGGTTGACGAGCACGATTCGGACGCCGAGGCTGTCGGCACGCTGTTCGGGGGTATCGCCCCCGAACGCTTTGCCGATGCTGCCGGCGCCGTACGCTTCGTGCTCGACGGCAAGGGCCGGTTCGCCATGTTCGACCCGGCTCTCGAAGCTCTATACGGAGTTCCGATCCGGTCCGGTGATGCCTTCGATGCGGAGAGCCTCCTCCCCTCGGGGCGCGTCGCCACGGCTGTGCGTGCCGCTCTCGACGGTCGGAGCCCCGAGCGCCGGCTCGTCCTTTTTCCCCGTGCGGTCGAGCGAGAGTCGGTGTGGATCTTCGAGGCCATTCCATTCGAAGCCCCACAACTAGTTGACGGAAGAGGAGTTGCGGGCATTTTCGTTCGATGTGACGTGAAGTCCGGTCGAACGTCGCTGGACGAAATGCTGTTCTCGGTGACTCTGGCGGAGCGTCTTGCGCGCGAGAGGCTGGGGACCGCCAAGGCCGTCGTTGCCACGATTCGACATGAGATCAGCAATGCGCTCACCACGATAATCGGGAACGCCGAGTTGATCCTCCGGAAAGCTCCTTCGACCGATGCCGGCACATCCGACCGGATCACGGAGATCGTCAGCCAGGGACGGCGAATACAACTGGTGATCGAGAAGCTGGATGCGTTGACCGACGTCCGTACGACGAAGCATTACGGCGGCTATGAGATGATCGACCTCGAGCTCGGCGGTGAGGCGGACCCGCCGGAAAATTCGTGAGGGGGCGTTCTCCGTTGCGTCGGGTCGACCCAGGCTCGAAATTGCTGTAAGAAGGTCGTGACGGGTGCGTTTACCTGCCCGTTGACGAACGACTTCCGGGACAAAAGCGAACCTTCGTGATTCGATTCGGAGCCTTCACAGACACGCAAACGGACTTGGTACGCGCGCAAGCGGCCGAGGAAGAGCGTGCGCTCATCGAGCGGGCAAAGTCGCAGTCGGACGCCTTCGAGGAGCTGTACACGCGCTACTACGGGAAAATCTTCTCGTTTGCGTACCGACGGTTGCACTCGCGGGAGCTCGCGGAGGACATCACTGCCGATGTCTTCATGAAGGCCCTCGATGCGCTGCCTCGATTCACCTGGCAGGGAGTCAGTGTCTCAGCCTGGTTGTATCGGATTGCAAACAATCGAATAACGGATCACTTTCGGCGCAAGGGACAGTCGGGCAAAGGCGTTCTCAATATCGACGACGTCAAGACGCTCGTCGACGAACGGCCGCTCGCCGAGGACCGGATTCTGGCGTCGCTCAGGCGCCGGGAAGTTGAAGAGGCGATCAGCAAGTTGAGCGACCAGGACCAGTTGGTGGTCACGTTGATTTTTTACGAGGAGTTGTCGAGCCCCGAAGTCGCTCAGGTGATGGGAATCTCGACGAATCTCGTATACGTCCGGCTGCATCGTGCCCTCAAGAGGATGCGACGGGTGCTGGAGCGCGAAGGCGCACAGTAAGTTTTTCTGGATCAAGGGGTTACGTAGTAACGATGGCTTGGCGCAAGAAAACAGAGGTTGAGATGGAGGAACTGCGACGCTTCGTCGACGGGATGAAGCGCGGGCAGACCATCGCGACCGACGATTCGCTGCTCGAAACGCTGCGGCAGATTCACGACCGGAGAGACGTGCCGGTGGTCGACCACGATCATCGCCAGATGTTGCTCGACCGGCTGCAGCGCCGGATGAGCGAACGACAGGGCGAGACGGTTTTCCAGGTGCCTCCGGTTCCTGTGTTCGGTCTCTCGCGTCCGCGACGGACTCGATTCCAGGTTGCCGTTGCGGCAAGCATTCTCGTGCACATTGGAATTGGCGGCTTCCTGCTTTCGTCGATGACGTTTGGCTCCGAGCCGTGGAAGATCGACGAACCGACCGAGACCGCGGTCGTCATCGAGTTGCCAGCATCGCTTCTCGTGACTCCGATTCGCACGCCGCGTGTCGAGAGCTACGCTTCCGAAGGATCCTTCAACTCACCGGTTCGCGAGGATCGCAGCGTCGAGGCTCCCGCGCCGGTCACCGCACCGACTGCGTCGGCTGGTTTGCCGTCCACGGTTGCACCGGTCACGGGCGCTCTGCCCGGAGGCCCGACCGGCGATTCTGTCCCCGATTTCGTTGCGACCGCCGGGGGGTCGACCTCGGTTGGACGCGCGCCGGTGGTCGATGCTCCGGAAGCTCCGGCTGGCGACCTGTCGATGTCCGAAGTGCTCGGTGTCAGTTACGTCTCGGATCCCGACGTGGCGGCGCGAGTCCTGAATCGTCCGAAACCCACCTACACACAGGCGGCGCTGGATCACGGGATTCGGGGTTTCGTCCGATTGAGTATAGGCATCGGTCCCGACGGCTCGGTCCGTGAGATCAAGGTCCTTCGCAGTCTCGGATTCGGCCTCGACGAGGCCGCCATCGCGGCAGCCCGGCAATGCCGGTTTGCCCCCGCGATGAAGAACGGCCGCGCGGTCGCAG
Source organism: uncultured Clostridia bacterium (assembly GCA_964641945.1). Taxonomy (GTDB): domain Bacteria; phylum Acidobacteriota; class Blastocatellia; order UBA7656; family JADIYM01; genus JADIYM01. The sequence goes on along the minus strand of CAZXLQ010000021.1, from coordinate 8,231 downwards.
CGTTCACCAAGGTGGACGTCTCGTTCGACCTCCGCTGAAATACGCCACGGGCGATCGGTGATACACGCGAATGTGCGTGTATCTGCGAGAATCCGTGGCGTTGATCATTGGGGGTGAACGTGGGAAAGCGTAGGATTGCCGTTCTGCTCGCGGTGGCCGTCGTGATGACGATCTCCGCCAGTCGTGGAGAGGCCCAGGAGATGTCGACCGAGCGCCAGGCCGTCGTCAACGCGCCGGAGTTCCCCGAGGGGCTCGACTGGCTCAATACCGACAAGCCGCTGAAACTCGCGGAGCTGCGCGGCAAGGTCGTGCTGCTCGATTTCTGGACTTACTGCTGCATCAACTGCATGCACATCATTCCGGACCTCAGGCGTCTCGAAGCGAAATATGGCTCGTCACTCGTGGTCATCGGCGTTCACTCGGCCAAGTTCACGACGGAGCAGGGGACAGACAACATCCGGCAGGCGATCCTCCGATACGGCATCGAGCATCCGGTCGTCAACGATCGGGACTTCCGCGTGTGGCGCGAATACACGGCGAACGCATGGCCGACGCTCGTTCTCATCGACACTCGGGGCAAGATCGTCGGAAAGGCTTCGGGTGAAGGCGTTTATGAGAGGTTCGATGCTCCGATCGGCCAACTCGTCCGCGAGGCGTCCGCCGCGAAGACGCTCGATACCCGGCCTGTCGTCTTCAGCCTCGAGCGCAACCGCGCGCCGCGATCCGTTCTCTCGTTTCCGGGAAAGGTCCACGCCGATCCGAAGACGGACCGGCTCTTCATTACCGACTCGAACCACAACAGGATCGTTGTCGCGAATCGCTCGGACGGACGAGTTACGGATGTAGTCGGTTCGGGTGACGAGGGAATGGCAGACGGCTCGTTCGACAAGGCTTCGTTCAACAAGCCGCAGGGCGTCGCGCTCGACGGTGAACTGCTCTACGTCGCCGACACGGAGAACCACGCGATCCGCCGCGTGAACCTCAAGACCCGCATCGTCGACACTATTGCCGGCACCGGCGAACAGGCGCGTGAGTTCAATGTCGGCGGCGTCGGTATGGCCGTGCCGCTCAGTTCGCCGTGGGATCTCGTCGTCCATCGCGGCGTGCTCTACATTGCGATGGCGGGCTTTCATCAGATCTGGACCCTGAATCTGAAAACCTGGCGGGCCGATCCGTACGCCGGTTCCGGTCGCGAGACGCGAACCGACGGACCGCTTCGGCGCGCCGCGCTCGCGCAGCCATCCGGGCTCGCCTCGGACGGAACCCGGCTGTATGTCGCCGACAGCGAGATCAGTTCCATTCGGACCGTCGACCTCGACCCTTCCGGGCGTGTCGGGACGGTAGTAGGCGAAGCGCTTTTCGAGTTCGGCGACGTTGACGGTTTCGGTGAGACGGTGCGACTCCAGCATCCGCTCGGCGTCGCGCTTCACGACGGTCAACTGCTGGTCGCCGACACCTACAACAACAAGATCAAGCGTATCGACGTGAAGGAACAGGAGTCGCGCACGCTTGCAGGGACGGGCGACGGCGGTTTTGCCGACGGCGAACTGACCGTTGCGAAATTCGACGAGCCGGGAGGACTGTCGGTCGCCGGCACGAGAGTCTACGTTGCCGACACGAACAACCACGTGATCCGGGTGATCGACCTGGCGACGAAGCGTGTCGAGACCCTCGTACTGAAGGGACTCGACAAGCTCGCAATGCCGATGGCCACCGATGCGGCGTTCGACGGGCCCATCGTCGAGTTGCCGGAACAGCGCATCGCGACTGGAACTGGCGCGGTCGTCGTCGACATCTCGCTTGCTGCCGGATTGAAGTTCAGCTCGGACGCTCCGCAATATGTCGCGGTGCTGGCGAAGGACGCGACGGTCACCGTGACTCCGGCGTCGCCTGAGTCGGGCGATGCTTTTCCGCGACGGGTGGAATTCACGGCAAAGGACGGTCAAACGACGCTGACGGTCGACGCAGCGGTCTATTATTGCAGGGCCGGCGCCGAGAGCCTCTGCTTCGTTCGACAGGTGCGATTCGTCGTTCCGGTGCGCGTGGATGCGACCGCGCCTGGACGGGATGTGCGCGTGATCTACCAGCTTCGGGAACCTTAGGAGGTCGCCTCGGACGTGAGCGAATCGACGGAGGGACGCGCAGCGCTTCGGCCGCAGTTTCGCGTCGAGTTGTCGCGCGCGTGCGTCGACGGGAGCGAAGCGGTCGTCGCGGTTGATGCAACGGTCGTAGCAGTGCTCGATGGGGAGTTCACGGTCCGAATAGCGGGAGTCGATCACGGCGTCGGCGCGGGACACATGGCGCTCGTCGACTCTGGCGCCGCGTTTTCGCTGAACGGATCGGGCGAACGGCTCACACTGACGATGTCACAGCCGTGGCTCGGCGAAGCGGCCGCGCGACTTGGACGCGAGGGACGCGGACCGGTCATCTTCTCGCATTCGGTCGCGCCGATCGACGACGCGCTGGCGCTGACGATTCGCCGTCTCGTGGTCGAGCTGGGCCGCAGCGGTGATGGCCGCAGCGAAGCAATCGAGCTAGTGATGGCGCTCGCGGCTCTCGATATCGTCGGACCGCACGCGACATCCGACAGGCTCGAGCGGCTCGAACGGTCGCGCGCCGGGCTGGTCGACCGGCGACTGCGGCGCTCGATCGAATTCATGCACGACAATTTCGACCGCGAGCTGTCGCTCGCGGAGATCGCCGAAGCCGCGTATCTGAGCGAGTTTCACTTCGCGCGACTCTTCAAGCGTATCACGGGCGTGACGCCCCATGCGTACCTCGCGGGGTTGCGCATCGAGCACGCGCGCCGGCTGCTTTCAACGACCGACCGGTCGATTGCGGACATCGGAGCCGGCGTCGGATATCAGAGCGCGAGCCACTTCGGGAGGGTGTTCCGGCAGGCAACGGGATTCACGCCGACGGAGTACCGGGACCTCGCACGCCGGGGCTGACGTCAGCGTTCTCTGCGAGTCCTCCGCGTCTCTGCGAGAAATTCTGACGCACGGTCGAAGTTCTCGCAGAGACGCAGAGGACTCGCAGAGGCGCAGTCGATTCGCCGAGACGAAAAGGCTACCGAGTGAATTCAAAAGCCGCGGATCGCAGGCCAGTCGAAAGATTCACCACGGTGATCTGAACTGCCGTCCCGGCCGGCACCAGCGTCTTGAGCCGTTTCTGCCTGCCGACGACGAGAGACGTCGTCCCATCAGGGTTCTGGCTGCCCTTCGGATACTTCGTCTTGGCGAGTTCGACGCCGTTGACTTCCACCCGCGTGTCGCCAACGACGAAGCCCGAGCCCGAGATCGACAGCGAGCCCTGCCCGCTCGACTTCCAGGTAACGCCCGTGATCGAAATCTCGCCAGGACTCTCTCCGCAAAGCACCGGCTGATTGGCCACCGTGCCGTTGCGCGCTTCGACCGTGCCGAGCACCCGATTCGACGGATCGACGGTGACACGAGACGGCACGAAGTCGGTGCACAGACTGACAATCGACTCGCGAGACCCGATCTCGACTCGTTCGACCACGCGTTCACCGGCAGGACCAACCAGCTCGATCTCGAGTGGCGTCGTGAAGACAGTGCCGGACTGTACCTGCACGATCCGGACGTCGGTCTGCTGGCGTCCGCCCGGTACGACACGTGACGTCGAGGTCGTTTCGTATCGCGGATAACCGGTCGCGTAGACCCATTCGTCGAAGAACGCATCCAGGTCGCGGCCCGATGCCGCCTCCATCGCGGCCTTGAACTCTTCGGTGCGGCCGTTCCCGAAAGAATGCGACTCGAGGTAAGCGCGCAGGCCGTTGAAGAACGCTTCGTCGCCGACCACGTATCGGAGCATCGCGACAACCCAGCCGCCCTTCTGGTAGATCGTCGCGCCGAAGAGCCGCGATGGCGGCGGCGCGTAGAGCGAATACGCGCCGGCGTTGGCTTCATAGTCGATGTAGTAACTCTCACGTCCGGCCATCAGCCCCTCGAGTCCAGCCGGATTGATGTGCTCGGTCCAGAGGAACTCGGTCCAGGTCGCGAAGCCCTCGTTGAGCCATATCTCTTCCCATTCGGCAGGAGAGACGAGATTTCCGAACCACTGGTGGCCGAGCTCGTGAGCGACGACACGGTCGTACCGATTGTCGCCCGTGATCAGCGGCGAGCCGTAGCTCGTGCAGGACTGGTGCTCCATCGCACCGCCGAAGTTCTCGAAGAGGGCGTGGCCGTATTTGTCGAATGGGTAGGGAACGCCGAGTCGTTCCTCGAAGACCTGCATCATCTCGGGCGTGCGCGAGAAGTCGCGCCGCGCATCGGACTCGAGCTCCGGATAGACATAGTGCCAGACGGGCAGGTCTCCGTAGCTGTCCTCGATGACGCGGTAGTTCGAGATCGCGAGCGAGATCAGATACGTCGCGATCTGGTGCGATTCCAGCCAGTGATAGGTGGTCTTCCCACCTTCCTGCGTCGTCTCGACCAGGCGGCCGTTCGAAGCGACGACGAACTGGTTCGGAACGGTGATGAAACTCTCGTAGGTCGCCTTGTCCGACGGGCGGTCCTTGCACGCGAACCAGAGGCGCGAGCCCTCCGGCTCGGCAAACGTTGCGGCGCCATTCGACGAGAAACCGAAGCCAAGCCCATCCTCGATGATCGGAGTACCGCGATAAACGACGTCTATAGAGAAGGCCTGGCCGACGTTCAGTGGAGCCGGCAGGACAACGCTGATGACACGGCCGCCCCCGGTTCGCGAGAAATTCGCAGACGATCCATTGAGCCGAACGGCATCGATGGTGAAACCGACGAGGTCGAGATTGACCGTCGTCAGTCCAGCTGTCGTCGCAACACCGTCGATCTTCGTCGTGCCGGAGATCGTCCTTCCGGTCATCGAAGGCTCGAGATGGATCGTGTATTTGACGGCGTCCCACCCGGACGTGTCCGGCGCGGTGCGCGCGATGGCGAGCTTCGAAAGATCGCGCGCCTCGCCCTTCTCGATGGCGGTGATGACGTCGCGGTCGATCTCGACGGACTTTCGATCCTGAGCCGACACGGGAAGTGCGATGAGCGCGACGATGACCGCAACGGCGGCACGAGAGGCGAGCGAGGTCGAGTTGTTCATATCGTTGTGTAGAGGCCGGAGGTGCACCGACCTGATACATCTTAGCAGGACGGAAGAAGGCTCCGCGTACTGAGAGCACGGAGGCCCGGAGATTCGCAGGGAGCCTTCGTGCAACTCTGTTACTCAGTGTACTCTGTACGCGAAGCCTTCTCACTCCCTGCCCCAACACCGCAAGATCCCGCGAAACCTCCGCAAGATCCGACGGGCTCCGTCTGCAATACTCTCGACACCTCTGTACAGATACTCGAAGGAGACACCACATGTCGGACAAGCGCGGAGTTGAGATCGCGGACGCCAAGGGCAAGCTCGGCATCCTTCTCGTCGGCCTCGGAGCCGTCAGCACCACCGTTATCGCAGGCGTCGAAGCCGTGCGTCGCGGGCTCGCCAAGCCGATCGGCTCGCTCACCCAGATGGGCACGATTCGCCTCGGCAAACGCACGGACGGCCGCTCGCCGAAGATCAACGAGTTCGTTCCCCTCGCGGGCATCGACGACATCGAGTTCGGCGCGTGGGACATCTTCGAGGAGGACGCCTACGAGGCAGCGCTGCACGCCGGCGTGCTCGAGAAGGAGCTTCTCAACCAGGTCAAGGACTTCCTTCGGACCATCAAGCCGATGAAGGCGGTCTTCAGCCAGGACTACGTCAAGCGCCTGAACGGTACGCACGTGAAGACAGGCGCTAACAAGTTCGAGCTCGCGCAGGCCCTCATCGCCGACATCGAGAACTTCAAGGCCGAGCGCGGCTGCGACCGCCTCGTGATGGTCTGGGCGGCGTCGACCGAGATCTTCAAGGAGATCGACGAAGCGGCGCACGGTTCCATCGAGGCCTTCGAGGCCGCGATGAAGGAGAACAACGAGGCCATCGCGCCGTCGATGCTCTACGCCTACGCGGCGATGAAGTGCGGCGTCGGATTCGCGAACGGCGCGCCGAACCTCACGGTCGACATCCCGGCGCTGCGCGACCTGGCGGTGAAGTCGGGATCGCCGATCTGCGGCAAGGACTTCAAGACCGGCCAGACGCTCATGAAGACGATCCTCGCGCCGGGTCTCAAGGCCCGCCTGCTCGGACTCGAAGGCTGGTATTCGACGAACATCCTCGGTAACCGCGACGGCGAGGTGCTCGACGATCCCGAGTCGTTCCGCACGAAGGAAGAATCGAAGCTGTCGGTGCTCGAGCACATACTGCAGCCGGACGTCTATCCGGACCTGTATCAGGACTTCTCGCACGTCGTCCGGATCAACTACTACCCGCCCCGCGGCGACAACAAGGAAGGTTGGGACAACATCGACATCACTGGCTGGCTCGGGTACCCGATGCAGTTGAAGCTCAACTTCCTGTGCCGAGACTCGATCCTGGCGGCGCCGCTCGTGCTCGATCTCGCGCTGTTCATGGACCTCGCGCAGCGCGCGGGCATGAAGGGCGTGCAGGAGTGGCTTTCGTTCTACTTCAAGAGCCCGATGACTGCGCCCGAGCTCTATCCGGAGCACGACCTGTTCATCCAGCTCGTGAAGCTCAAGAACACGCTGCGCCACATGATGGGCGAAGACCTCATCACGCACCTCGGCCGCGAGTACTACGACAACGAATAGGGGCAAAGATGAACGCGGATGGACACAGCTCAGCTGTGTTCATCCGTGTTGATCTGTGTCCAGTTCTGCAGGATCTCGAGGAGCGAGACACCGGGCGTCATCAGCGCTGCGTGCCCGACACCGGGCAACGTGCGGAGGGTGGCGCCCGGAATGCGTCTGGCGAGCTCGCGCGAAGCAGCGGATGACACCACGCGGTCGATCTCGCCAGAGACGACGAGCGTCGGAACAGTGATGCTTTCGAGTGAGTCCGCAAGGTCCAACTGCTCGATGAGCTCGATTCGGCGCGCGTAGCCGCAGAGGGGCTGCCGGCGGGCGACCTCGAGGAATACCTTACGGCGGTCTTTCGGAATTCGCTCGAGCAGTGCGAGCGTCGGCGTATCAATGGCGACTCGGACGGCGTGGACCAGTCGCGGCGGTGCGTGCCGAACAAGGAATCCGCCCCACCTGAGAAACCGGCGATTCGCGAACGCGGCGAACGTGTTCAACACGACGAGTCGCTCGACGCGTTCGGGATAGGCGATTGCGAGATGCAGTCCGATCGTCCCGCCGAACGACTCGGCGACGATCGTTGCGCGCTCGACGTCGGCCTCGTCGAGCACTTCGACGATGTCGCGAACGAGATCGTCATACGTAAACGCACCCTCGCTGCGGTATCGCATTCGGTGGATTCGATACCGCGTCCCGAGCTCTTTTTCCTGGGCGAAGAGCAACTCGCCGCTGCCGTCGAGCCCGGGAAGGTAGACGAGCGGCGGACCTTCTCCGATCGGCTCTAGCGACGTCACGCCGAAGCGGTTCCCGGTACGGTTTCCATGTCGGCGGCGATGCGTTCGGCGGCGGCCTTCGAGTCCGCGGCAGCCGTGATCGGACGGCCGACGACGAGGTAGGTCGCACCGGCGGCGACAGCCTCGGCCGGCGTCATCACGCGCTTCTGATCGCCCTTCGCTTCGCCAGCAGGCCGGATGCCGGGGGTAAGGATCGCGAACGGCTCCGGAGCTACGTTCTGCCGGATCAGGCCGATCTCGAGTGGCGATGCGACGACGCCGTCGAGCCCGCAGTCGCGCGCGAGGCGTGCGAGGCGGACAACCTGTTCAGCGGCCGTGCCCGCGACGCCGGTCTCGGCGAGATTCGCGTCGTCCATGCTCGTGAGCACTGTCACGGCTAGCAGCAGCGGACGCGCGAGATGTTCCGACGCGCAGACCGCATCGACGGCCTTCACGGCCTCGGTCAGCATCTGCCTGCCGCCCGAGGCGTGGACGTTGACGATCGAGACGCCGAGACGAGTGGCCTCGACGCAGGCCTTTGCGACGGTCGCGGGAATGTCGTGGTACTTCAGATCCAGGAAGACACGTTCGCCGCGGCCGACGATCTCGCGGACTAGCGAAGGTCCCTCGGCCGTGAAGAGCTGCTTGCCGACCTTGAACATGCCCACGGTGCCGCTGAGACGCTCGACGAGCGCCATCGCTTCGGCTCCGGATTCGACGTCGAGGGCAACTACGAGGCGCTCGCGCGGGGTGCGTGGAAGCTGCATGGCCGCGAGTTTACCAGAGC
>CAZXLQ010000020.1:15106-30153 GCA_964641945.1 uncultured Clostridia bacterium | reverse complement strand
AACGCCGGGCTTCCTATCTCACAGGTCACCACGTCCGTCGCCGACCTCGACGAGCACCTTGAGCACACCGGGTTCGGCAGCGGCCGCGAGCACGGCGTCTCCATCGTCCAGCCGCATGCGACGCGAAATCATCGATTCGACGTCGACGACGCCCCGCTCGAGCATCTCGAGGGCCCACTCGAAACGCCCGCACCTCGATCCGACAAGCGTTACTTCGTTGACGATCAGGCTCGTCGCGTCAAACGGTACATCGCCATGAATCGTGCTCTTGAGCACGATCGTCCCTTTCGGTCGCACGATTGCCTGTGCCATTGTGAATCCCGATGCCGAGCCGCTTGCCTCGACGACGACATCGAATGCGCCTCGCAGGTTTTCGTGGCCGTCCGACGAAAGTCGCACAGTCGCGCCCTTCGCCTCTAGCACCGCGAGCTTCGACGTGTGACGCCCAAACGCTGTGAGCCGCGCTCCGGTCGTTGCCAGGACCTGACCAATCAACAGACCGAGCTTGCCGTCGCCTATGAGCGCAACTGTCGTCGAAGCGTCGATCGCGACCTGGTGCAGGATCTCGCACGCGGCTGCGAGCGGTTCGACGAAGATGGCTCGATCGTCCGACACGCTGTCTGGCACTCGGAGCAGGTTCCGCTCCGGCAGGCTCACGTATTCGGCCATCGCTCCGTCCCGATTCACGATTCCGAGCACCGTTCGGTCAGAGCAATGACGGGGATCACCCGCGTCGCAGCGCGCGCACGAGCCGCATCCGCAATTGATCTCGCCAACTACGCGGGCGCCAATCCACGACGGATCGGGCGATGAATCGACAATGCCGACGAACTCGTGCCCGAGCGTTCCTCGAAAGCCGGCATATCCGCGCACGATCTCGAGATCGGTGTTGCACACCCCGACCGCCGTAACCCGGACGAGTGATTCTCCGGCAATTACTGGCACCGGAATCTCTGCAAGAGCTACGTGATCGCCGTCGAACCGGATCGCCTTCATCAGAACCTTTCCATCGTTGCGTTCCAATGTCAGTTCGCGAGCAGCAGCCGGCCCATCCACAGGTAGATGACGAGCCCGACTATCACCGTCAGGGTGATGACGAAGACATTCGACGCAATCGCCGGGTCCACCTTCATTCGCTTCAGGGTGATCGGAACGAGGGCTCCCACGAGCCCGCCCACTATCGTGTTTAGAAGCAGTGCCACCGCAATGACGACACCGACGCGCAAACTCGAGAACCAGAGCCATCCGGCCAGTCCCGCAAGCAAACCGACGACCGCACCGTTGAGCGCCGCCACCGTGACCTCCTTGACGATCACACGAACGCCGACGCTCCACACGAGGTTCTCGAGCCCGATGCTGCGCACGACGACCGTCATCGACTGGGTGGCTGCGTTGCTTCCCATCGCGAGAACTACCGGCATCAGCACGGCGAGCACCAGGGCGCTGCCGATTGCGTCGCGGTACACGTTGACGACCGCCGACGCGAGTAGCGCGGTGCCCAGGCTGATCAACAGCCATGGCAGGCGGCTGCGCACCGATTGCCACGAGCTGCCCGTCGCGCGATCGTCCGCCTCGACGCCCGCCAGGGCATAAATGTCTTCCGTCGCCTCCTCCTTGATCACGTCGATTATGTCGTCGACCGTGACGATCCCGACCAGGCGGTTTTCGGCGTCCACCACGGGGAGCGCGATGAGGTTGTAATTGGCCACGAGCCTCGCAACCTCCTCCTGATCCGCGGCCGTCGTTACCTTGATTACATCCGTCGACATGAACTTCCGAAGCGGGGTCGAAGGCGAGTTCAACAGTAGCTGTCGCATGTTCACGACGCCGAGCAGGTGGCTTCGTTCGTCTACGACGTACACGTAGAACGACATCTCGAAGTCCTCGCTGCGCTTCTGAAGAGCCGCGATCGCCTCCGACACCGTAACGTCTTCGCCGAGCGCGAAAAAGTCCGGTGTCATTATCCGGCCGGCCGTCTCGGTGTCGAAATTGAGGAGCTCCTGCACATCCGAGGCGTGCTCGTCCTGCAGGCGCTCCAGCAACTCGGTGCGCAGCGGCTCCTGCAACTCGTCGACGAGCCCCGCTGCGTCATCCTTCGAGAGTGCAGCGAGCAGCAGCAGGGTTCGATCGACGGGAAGCGGCTCGAGCAGCTCGCGCACGAACTCCGGTCCCAGCTCGGACAGCGACTCGGCCGCCTTCTCCGGATCTCGCTCGGCAAGTCCGGCAAACGTGGCCTCGCGTGGTCGGCCTTGAAGAGCCTTCAGGACGGCGGCAACCTCGACCGGCCGCATCTTCTCGAGGATGTTGAGAGCGTGCGTCGTCGCACCGCGGCGAGCGAGCTTTCCGATCGAATCGATGAGGACGTCGAATCGTTCCTGGTTCATCGGAGAGCCCGGCGGCCAGACAGCCGCGCCGCGCGCTAGTTCGCCATCGTCACGGAAAGCGTGTAGGTGCCCTGTTTTGCGCCGGAGAGGCTCCGAACGTAGATGGTGTATGTGCCGCCCGTCAGCGTGGTGAGGATCTCGGGCAGCGACGGGCCCTGCGGCTCGTCCTTGCCCTTGCCCTTGCCCTTGGGTTTCTTCTTCGGTTCGTCGCCCTTGCCGCTCGTCGCGACGACGCGCCCATCCAGCAGCAACGTCAGTCCTGCAACGAAACCACCCGCCGTATCGACCGAGATCCTGACGCGGGTGCCAACCTGCCCTGCGATCGTCCAGGCGTCATAATAATCGCCCGGACCGCTCTGCGAGTCGGTCACGTCGAGAGATCCCGTAGCCGACGCCCCGATGGCAATCGGCTGCGGCCCATGCGCTGACTTCTCCGACATGACGACGAGCGAAAACTCGCCCGCCGAATAGGTGCTTTCGTCGAGCGGCGCGATTACCTGGAGGTAGTAGTTGCCTGCCTTCGGCAACGTCACTGTCTGGTAGACGCTCTCCGAAACAGGCTGCACCGGGTAGAGGATGTTCGAATCGTCTACGAGCTTGATCGACGGCCGGAACCCGACGGGTTTCAGCACGATGATGAGGGCGTCGGACTCGGTCAACTTGATCCAGTACTCGGAATAGAAGCCCGTGCCATCCGACAGCGCAATGCTCTCGCGGCTTACCTGGCCCTTCACTTCCCGACCGAGATCCAGAACGGGCACCTTGCCGAGGTCGCGCAGGTATTGAGAGTTCTCTGCCTGCAGGAGGGGCTCGATCTCCTCTGTCTCGGTCGACGACCGCAGGATGACCGTCTGCGACCATTCCCGGTATCCGTCCTTCCTGAGAACGATGCGGTGCGCTCCGAGTCGCATGTCGCTCAACTCGAGCTCTCCGTCGTCAGCCGTCGTTCCGACTAGCTCGCCATCTATGAAGACCTCAGCGCCGGGCGGATATGACCGGATGATTACGGAGGACGATGGCACCTTCTCGACGTCGGACTTCGAACGACCTCGGATGACTTTTCCGGGACGGCCGCGAGGCTTTTTCGGTTTGCCGGTCGGACCGGTCGGACGACCCGTCGAATCCTGCGCCGCCGCGGCTGCGGGCACGACGACCGTCAACGCAAGGGCGAGTACCACGACCACGCATCGTGTCAGCGTTTTGACCGGAATCATGAAGCTCTCCTCAGAAACCGATGCGAACGAGCCTCGCACCGTCCCACTACCCAGGGGCCTTGATCACGGAGCATCCTGCGCGCAGCGGAATCCGACGCGTGGCAGGGTCTCCTTTGCCGCAAAAAATCCACGGTACATTGCCGTGTTGATACCCATGTTGTCGTATGCACCGCCGCGGATGACCTTGAAACCGTCAAACCGGGCGGATGCCTCGGGGTCGACAGTGCCTCCCGGATAGACCGAGAAGCTGCTGGAGGTCCACTCCCAGACATTGCCGACCATGTCGAGCGCGCCGAACGGACTTGCCCCCGCCGGAAACTGACCGACCGGCATGATCGAAGCCGTGAGCGGCTTGCCGAGGTTCCCCTTGGACGCATCCCACGTCGGTCCCCACGGGTAGGCACGGCCGTCGGTGCCGCGGGCCGCGAACTCCCATTCGATCTCGGTCGGCAATCGCTTCTTTGCCCACGTCGCGTATTCGGTCGCGTCACCCCACGAGACGTGGACCACCGGCCAGTTTTCCGTGCCAGGCGTCGGCGCTCCACCGGTCCAACCCTTCGCCGGTGGCTTTCGACCGGTAGCGTCGACAAAGGCCTTGTACTGGGCGTTCGTGACCTCGGTCTTGTCGATGTAGAACGACTTCACCTCGACGGAGTGCGCGGGTCGCGAGAACTCGTCAGCCGCCGCGTCATCCGTCCCAAGGGCGAAACTCCCGCCCGGGACCAGCACCATTCCGTCAGGCACGCCGGAAGACACCGGAGCCGTGGGTGGAGTGGCCGGACCCGGCACGGGTTCGGATACTACCGGCGGCGACGTGGCGACCTGCTGGCTGCGCCACCACTGGACAGCGAAGAAACCAGCGACACCCACGATCGAAAGCAGCACGAGCCCCGCAATCCCGAGAATGATGAACTTCATTCCCGATCCCGACGACGGTGCGGCAGTGCTCACCGGCGGCGACGGGAACGGCTGCGGTTCCCGCTGAACTTGTGGCGGCACGGACGTCGAGGCAAGGTAATCAGAATAACTGCCGGCCTGCCCGCGCTGTCCGGCGGCCGCGTGAAGCTCGCCCCAGGCCGGAGGCTGCTGTTGCGGTCCCGGAGTCGAATAAGACGAGAAGGCCGGATCCGACGGCAGCGCCACGGTCGGACTGCTCACGGTCGCGGGTTGCTGTTGCTCGAATGTCGGTATCGGCGCGCCACCGCTCGTGGGGTATGCCTGAGGCGGAGGCGCCTGAACGCCGAACGTGGATGGATGTACTACCTGGGTGGCATATGGATCGAACGCCTCCGACTCGACCACGTCCGGCAGCGATGCCGCGGCCTGCGCGTCGTAGAGCTGCGTCCCGCCGCCGGACACGTCGTACACCTGCGTGGCGTCTGAACCGGGTGGCTGGAAGACGGGCGTCGCGTCCTGCCACGATCCGGCGCCCGGAGGAATCCCGTGCTGGACGACCGTCGCCGCATTTCGATCCGGTGACGGAGGCATGGGAGGCGCGAGTGGCGCACTCATCACGAGAGTCGAGTCGGCAGCCGGCGGCAACGGCGCCCCGACGGGAGGCACGTCTCCAACCACCGCAGTGCCGTGAAGTGGCGAATCCGGGGCCGGCGGAGGATGAATGGCCGAATAAACCTCGGTAGACATCGAGCCAGGCGGCAAAGAAGGCCGGGCCTCCTCGCCAGCCAGCCGGCTGGTCGGTTCATCCGAATCAGAGTCGAAAAGCTCCGAAGCTTCGAGCCTACCCTCCCTGGCTACGCCGCTTGCCGAATGGTTGCGGAACTCCTGCTCGAGCGCGTCCGTGTCGAGATGGCCCGTCGTTCGCGTCACGAGCAGAGGTTTCGTGCCCTGGTGCGGGTCCTCCTGCGCCGGCGCGCGACTCGCCTGCCGGCTTTTCGACGCCGAGATGACGGCGTCCAGCGGCGGCAGCTCACCGCTCTTCAGATTCGAGAACGGCTCGGCCTCGTCGTCCTCCGGAGGCAGCGCAGGCATGCCCGCCACCGTACGAAACGCTCCGACGTCGTCGCCGGCGGCCGTAAGTCCGACACCGCACTGCTTGCAGAACATCCAACCGTCACGAACTCCGGCGTTACAGTTCTGACAGCGGTTTGGGGCGCGATCCGCGGTGACCTGCTCGCCGCACTGTTTGCAGAACATCCAGCCGCGTTTTACCGTCGCACTGCACGACAGGCAGATCTCATCCTTGGGCTGCGCTCCGAGCGTTGCGAGGTCTACTCCGCACTCGTTACAGAACGCCCACTCCCGTTCAACGGTCGAGCCGCACGCCGGGCAGAACTGAGTCCCCACGGACTCTCTCGCCACGAGTCCCTCACCGCAATACTTGCAGAACCTGAGACTGTTCGGGTACTCGATGTCGCACGTCCGACAGTACATTACGTCTCGCGCTCCACGATGAAGTTGGGGATTGAAAGCAGCGCCTGCCGATACTCGGAATCCTGGAAACACGAAAGGGCGTCAGTCGCCCGGGCAGCGTACGCGCGAGCCTGCGCGCGCGCCCGGTCGAGCGTGCCGTGCTCGATCACCAGCCCGAGGATCTCCTCGCGTGTCACCGATTCGAACGCGCCTTCGGTCACGACCGTTTCGACGAGCCGGCGATGTTCCGGATCGCCCATCTCGATGAGGTGAATGAGCGGCAACGTCAGTTTTCCTTCGCGCAGGTCGTTGGCGACTGGTTTCCCGAGCTTGTCTTCCGTCGACACGAAGTCGAGGACGTCGTCGATGAGCTGGAAAGCGATGCCCGCATTCAGACCGTACTCGCGAAGCGCAGCGCGCTGTTCGACGTTGGCGCCTCCGACGATGGCGCCGATCTCCGTGCACGCACGGAACATGAACGCGGTCTTTCGCCTGACGATCTCGAGGTGTTGCGTCTCGGTAATGTCCACCGAACCGAGGACGTCGAGCTGGATGAGCTCGCCCTCCGTCATTCGACGTGTCATCTGAGTCAGCAGGTCGAGCACATCGAAGTTACGCTGATCGAGCGTGACCTCGAAGGCCTTCATGTAGAGCCAGTCTCCCATGAGGACGCTGATCTCGTTGCCCCAGGTCACGTTGACCGACGGGCGGCCGCGCCGCACCTTCGCATCGTCGATGATGTCGTCGTGAACGAGAGTTGCCGCGTGGAGCATCTCCATCACGGCGGCCATGCGAACGACCGCGTGCGGCAACGCGATGCTCGCGTCGCCAACGCAGGTCCGCGCCGCGAGAAGGAGGAGTGCGGGACGAATCCGCTTGCCGCCGGCCTCGAGCAGATGTCGGCCGATGGCGTCCACGATGCCGAGCTCCGAAGCGAGAAGCGTACCAAGGTCGCGCTCTACGCAGGCCAGGTCGTCCCGAATCAGTGAGAACACTTGCGGTGCCGAAAGGCGCGAGCGCTCGTCGGCGGGCGATGTACTGCTGGGAACTGTCGTTTGCATTGAAAGACGTCTTCTCGGGACCAGTGCCGCGAATACCCGGGAGCGAGTGAGGTAACGGCCGATCGACCGTTCCCCAGCAGGGTGACAGCCCGTCTCCGTCGCCGTGAGAAGCGACGCGCCGTGCCGCCAAGGGACGCCGCAATTCTAGCACAGGACTTTCGAGGGCACGGAACCCTCTGAGGAAACGGCAGATCCGGGCACGGTGCCTCGCTCCGCCCGAATCCCGCCGACTCGCTAGTCGACCGCGCCGGGCACGGCAACGCACTTCGGAAACAGCCGGTGAAAGTTCGCCGTCGTTGCCGTGGCAACGTCTGCGGGCGAGAGCCCACGCAGTTCGGCGATCTTCGCCGCGACATCGACGACGAAGGCCGGCTCGTTGCGACGCCCTCGATGAGGAACCGGAGCAAGGAACGGGCAGTCGGTCTCGACGAGGATGCGGTCGAGCGGAAGTTCCGCGGCTGCGGACTGGACGGCCGATGCGCCCGGAAACGTCACGATGCCCGAGAAACTGACGTACATCCCGAGCGCAACCGCGGCCCGCCCTATTTCGGCGTCGTAGCTGAAGCAGTGGAAGACGCCCTCGGCGGTGCCGCGACCCAGTTCGCCCTCGAGGATCTCGAGCGTTTCGTCCGCCGCGTCGCGTGAATGGACGATGACAGGCAGACCCGCATTGCGCGCCAGCCGCAGTTGTATGCGAAACGCGTCGCGCTGCGCGTCACGCGGCGAGTTGTCGTAGTAGAAATCCAGCCCGCATTCCCCCCAGGCGACGACTTTGGGATGCTGCGCCACTTCGACCATACGCGCAGCCGTTCCTTCATCGAAGAACCTCGCGTCGTGCGGATGCAGACCGACCGACGTGACGATGTCGTCGTGTGCCTCCGCGAGAGCGAGCGAAGCGTTCATCGAGTCCCACGACTCGCCGACCTGACCGACGGTGAGCATCAGGTGAACACCGGCCGCGCGGGCGCGCGCGATCGCTTCCTCGCGGTCGGCGTCGAACCGCTTTCCTTCGAGATGGGCGTGAGAGTCGATGAACACGTCGAGGCGGCCCGTTACGAAACTACTTGAGGCGGACGCCGTTCGGGACGTCCTCGGCAAAGGTCGCGAGCACCGGCACGCCGTCCTCTCCGACCGAAGCCGCCAGGATCATTCCCTGCGACTCGAGCCCGCGCATTTTCCGCGGTTTCAGGTTCGAGCAAACGACGATCTTGCGGCCAATCAGCGTCTCCGGCGCGTAGTGCAAGGCGATGCCTGCAAGCACCTGTCGCGGCTCGGCTTCCCCGAGGTCGACGCTCAGCTTGAGGAGCTTGTCCGCCCCCTCGATGCGGTCCGCGGCGAGAACCTGGCCGACACGCAATTCCACCTTCGCGAAGTCGTCGATCGTGATGTAGTCGGGCTCGGTCTTCGCCGGTTCGGGCGCCGGCGCAGTGGCCGCCGGAGGCGTGACTGCCTCCGGCGCGGGGGCGCCGTCGACGGAGGTCTCCTTATTGATGTCGTCCATGATCTGCTCCTTGTTGAGTCTCGGAAAAACGGGGGCGATGTCGCCAATGCGATGACCGGCCGGGACGACACCGATTCGAAGCGCACCCGGGTCGACGTCCGACGGACCGCTGTCCAGGTTCATGCTCCGCCAGATCGCCGCCGAGCCTTCGGGCAATGCCGGCGCCAGCACGACGACGAACGCACGCAGTGCCTCCAAGGCCGTCACGAGCACAACGGCGAGCTCGTCGCGCCGTTCCGTATCCTTCGCAATTGCCCACGGCTTCTTGTCCGATATGTACCGGTCTGCCGCGGCCATGGCCGAACGGATGGCCTCGATCCCGCGCCGGAATTCGAAATCCTCGAACTCGTTGACTGCGGTCGCAACCGCCTGCTCGACGGTCTCTCGCAGACCTGGATCCGGATCAGCCTGCGGCAGAACTCCGTCGAAGTACTTTGCCAGCATCGTCAGTGACCGGCTTGCGAGGTTGCCGATTCCGTTGGCCAAATCGGCGTTCGCCCGGTCGACGAGGGCGCCGTATGTGAAGTCGCCATCCTGTCCGAATCCCATCTCGGCGAGGCAGTAATAACGCACCGCGTCGTGCGAGAAGTGCCTGTCCAGCAGCCCTATGTCGACGCCGTTGCCGAGCCGCTTCGACATCTTTCGTCCACCCGACATCCACAAGCCGTGAACCATAACCTTGCGAGGTAGCGGCAAACCTGCGCCCATCAGGAACGCCGGCCAATAGACCGTATGAAAGCGAAGGATGTCTTTCCCGATGAGGTGAACGCCAGGCCAGAACTTCCACCGGTCGTCGTCGGGAGACGTACCGAATCCGAGCGCCGTGATGTAGTTCGACAGCGCGTCGAACCAGACGTACATCACGTGCGCCGAGTCGTCCGGAACCTGCACTCCCCACGTCGTCGTCACGCGGCTGATCGAGAGGTCCTGCAGGCCGCCCTCGACGAAGCTGACGATCTCGTTGCGCCGCGATTCGGGCTGGATGAAGTCCGGATGCTCGCGGTAATACGCCAGGAGCGGTTCCTGAAAAGCCGACAACCGGAAGAAGTAACTCTCCTCCTCGACCCACTCCGCAGGTCCGCCGCTGTCCGGGCACTCCGGCGGCGGTCCTTCCTTCGGCCCGTCGATGAACGCGTTGTCCTGGACGCAGTACCATCCCGCGTAGACGCTCTTGTAGATCAGACCCGCGTCGCGGCATCTCCGCCAGAGCTCCTGTGCGCCGGCCTTGTGGACGTCCGACGTCGTCCGGATGAACTGGTCGTATCCGATCTTCCAGTGATCGAAAACGTCGCGGAATCGACCGGCGAGACCGTCAACGAACGCCTGAACGGGAATCCCCTTCGCCTCGGCGGCGCGCTCGATCTTCTGCGAATGCTCGTCCGTACCGGTGAGGAAATACGTCTCGCGGCCACGCTGCTGGTTGAACCGGCAAACCGTGTCGGCGAGCATCGTCGCGTATAGATGCCCCAGGTGCGGCTCGGCGTTGACGTAGTAGATCGGCGTTGTGATGTAGAAACGGTCCGTCATGGGCAGTGATGGTAGCGGTGTTCGGCGTGCCTGTCGCGCGGCAGCGCATCGGGGCTCGAGATTCCGTCCTTCCCTATTTCTTCTCGATGATCGCCATTGCCTCTGCACGGGTGCGTGGATCGCGGCGGAAATTGCCCCGTACGGCCGACGTGACCGTCGTCGTGCCCGGCTTCTTGATGCCGCGCATCGACATGCACAGGTGCTCGGCCTCGATGACCACCATCACGCCTTTCGGCTGCAGTCCACTGTCCAGCAACTCGGCGACCTGCGTCGTCAGCCGCTCCTGGATCTGCGGGCGTCGCGAGATTCGATCGACGATGCGGGCCAGTTTCGACAATCCGAGGATCCGACCATCGTCGGGAATGTACGCAATGTGCGCGACGCCGTGGAAAGGCACGAGGTGGTGCTCGCAGATCGAATAGAGCGGGATGTTCTTCACGACGATCATCTCGTCGTGCGTCTCGTCGGGGACGACCTTCAGGAACTCGGCCGGGTCCAGATGCAGCCCCTCGCAAATCTCGGCGTACATCTTCGCCACGCGCCTGGGCGTGTCGGCGATTCCCGGGCGGTCGGCGTCCTCGCCGATTCCCTCGAGGATCAGCCTGACTCCGCGCTCGATCTTCTCGAGGTCGACTCGTCGTTCGCTCATTCGTTTCTCCCGGCATACGCCGCAGCGGCCATGGCCTGTATCTCTCGGAGCGGAAGTCCCGTCCGCAACGCCGCCTCGTGGCAATCGTCGTACTCGGGCGCCGCGTTGACGACTTCCCCGTCGAGGCTCGCAACTTTTACGTGAATCGGACCAGCCGAAGTCTCCACCTGGATGCGCATTCGATCCAGTACACGCCTCGACACTTCCCGATGGCGCAACCCGATCGTTGTCGTTTCGCGAAACACGAGCCGCGAAATCCGATCGAGGTCGGAGGGCTCGACGAGCACCGTCAACGCGACTCCCGGACGGTTCTTCTTCATCTGAACCGGAGTGACGTACACGTCGATGGCGCCTTCCGCCAGCGACTTCTCGATGAAGTATCCCATCGCCTCGGGAGACATGTCATCGATGGCCGCCTCGATGACCACGATCCGGTCCGAGCCCGATCCTGCCTCGACAACCGTGCCTATCATCGCCCGCAGGACGTTCGGGTGGCGCGGAACGTCTCGCGTCCCGGCGCCGTACCCGATCCTGTCCACGACGAACGGCGGCAGCGGGCCGTAGGACTCGACAACCGTGGTGAGAATGGCCGCGCCGGTCGGGGTCACGAGCTCCTTCTGCACCGCGCCCGAGTAGATCGGCACGCCGCGCAGCAGATCCGCCGTTGCGGGTCCCGGCACGGGATAGTGCCCGTGCGAAAAGTCCACCGTCCCTCCGCCAACATTGATCGACGAGCAAAGGAACCGATCGATGCGCAGGAGCTCGAACGCCACCATCGTACCGACGATGTCCACGATCGCGTCGACGGCGCCGACTTCGTGAAAGTGAACGGTCTCGGGAGTCGTGCCGTGCGCGCGCGCCTCAGCTTCGCCAAGACGGCGGAATGCAGTGCTGGCGCGCTGCTTAGTCAGCGTCGAGAGCGATGACGTGTCGATGAGGTTGAGGATCTCCTCGAGTCCCTTCGAATGCGACTCGGTGTCGTGGTCGGTCGCATCTTCCTCCGGTTCCTCACCTTCGACTACTTCGTGGTGCAAAGGGTCGAATGAAATACCGTGCGCGTGATCGTGTCCGTGGTCGTGCGGGTGCGAGTGCACCGTTCCGCCCGTGCCCTCGACCCGGTCTCCGACGATCACGTCGACCTTCAGCGCACTCAGCGCGGAGCGCTCGACGCGCCTGGTCTCGATTCGATACCCGACGATCGGCAGCTTCAGCAGCTCCTCGCGCAACCGGTCCGGGTCGAGCCCGAGGTCGATGAGAGCACCCAGCAACATGTCGCCGCTCGCGCCCGAGAAACAGTCGAAGTAAATGGTCCGCATCGGTGTCACGCTCACAGTCGCGGCAGCACGTCGCCCGCACGCCCCTCGATCATGATGGAGAGCGGCCCGCCTATGCCAGACGGCTCGGGATTCACCTCGATGATGCCTGCCCCGTTCCGGGCAGCGACGAGCGGAATCTCCGCTGCCGGAAAAACGAGCGCCGACGTTCCAACGACGATGCAGACCTCGGCGCGCTCGGCCGCGGCAGTCGCGCGTGCGAAGACGTCTTCCGGCAGGAACTCTCCGAAGAGGACGACGTCCGGCCGATGTTTTCCGCCGCAGGCCGAGCAGATTGGCGGCAGTTCCGGCAACGGAGTTACGTCCAGCCGCTCGAGGGCCCCGCACTCCAGGCAACGCCCACGCCAGATGTTCCCGTGCAGCTCGAGAACGCCACGGCTGCCGGCTTTGTCGTGCAGTCCATCGACGTTCTGCGTTACGAGCGTCAGGTCGCTGAAGCGATCCCCCCACGCCGCAATCGCCCGGTGCGCCGGGTTTGGTTCGCAGGAGGCCAGCAATCCGCGCCTGTATTCGAACCACTCCCACACCAGCTTCAGGTCACTGCCGACCATCCGCGCCGAACTGAGCTCCGTGGCGTCCAAACCGCGCCAGACAGCCGAGCCGCCGCCGCCGCGAAACGTCGGGACGCCGCTCTCGGCTGATACGCCCGCGCCGGTAAAGACCAGCACACGTCGGGCGTCTCCGAGGATTCGCTTTGCGGACTCGATGCTCATGGTGGCTTGTGTCCGCCAAGGCGGAACCGGCGATGGTAGGTGTCCGGTCCGACAGGTGTCAAGAAAGCGACCCTGAGGGTAGCGAATCGCATTCGAGCACTGTCCGCAGACCAGCTCGCTACCGCTCGCGGATCTTTATGCAGAGGCGTCTCCATGTACAGAAGCGCGAGCGGTGGCGAGCTGGCCAGCGGACGGATTGGCAAACGGGCTCTCGGCGGTGTTCGCGTGGTAGACTCCGCGTTTTCGCACGCCGGATCCGCCGGCCCTGGAGATTTCCGTCCGATGCTCGACTCCCTGACCAGCGCTCTCAAGTCGCAGATCGCCGCCGCCACCGAGGCGACATCCGGACTTCGTGTAGACGATCCGGTGATCGACGTGCCGCGTGACCTGGCGCACGCCGACCTTGCGTGCCCGGTGGCCTTCGACCTCGCAAAGCGAATAAAGGCCGCAACCGGCGAGAAACGTGCGCCTCGGGATCTCGCCACGGCGATCGTCGGCTGGCTGCAGGAGCCCGGTCGGCTCCCGGCGGGAATCAAGCGTCTCAATGTGGCCGGTGCGGGGTACGTCAACGTCTTCCTCGACCGCGCCGCGATCCTCGAGTCGCTCGTCGCCGGGTCTCCGATGACGACGACGGACGGAGCCGAGAAAGTCATCGTCGAGCACACGAGCGTGAACCCGAACAAGGCTGCACACATCGGGCATCTGCGCAATTCAGTGCTCGGCGATTCGATCGTACGAATCCTGCGCGCGACCGGTCACCGGGTCGAGATCCAGAATTACATCGACAACACCGGTGTCCAGGTTGCCGACGTCGTCGTCGGTTTCCTTCATCTCGAGCCGCACACCCTTGAAGAGATCAAGGCGATTCCCGACCCGTTCGACTACTACTGCTGGGATCTCTATTCCCGCGTCGGCGTGTGGTACCGGGACGGCAATGCCGAGGGACGCGAGAACCCCGAGAAACTCGCGCTCCGCGCCGAGGCACAACACGCCATCGAGTCCGGCAGCGGTCCGATCGCGGAGATGGCCGAATACGTGGCAATGCGGAATCTCGAAGCCCTGCTTCGAACGATGTACCGGCTCGGGATCACCTACGACGTCATGCCACGGGAAAGCGAAGTGCTCCAGAGCAACTTCTGGTCGGACGCCTTCGAGATGATGAAGGCCGCGGGATCGATTCACTTCGAAGCCGGGGGGAAACACGCCGGATGCTGGGTCATGCGGGCTGAAGATGCCGACGCGTCCACCGACGACGACGACTTTGCCGCCGACAAGATCCTCGTCAAGAGCAACGGGCTGGTGACCTACGCCGGCAAGGACATTGCCTACCATCTCTGGAAGCTCAACCGGATCGACCGCGATTTCTCGTACCGCCGCTTCCACGAATATCCCGATGGCCACGTCGTGTGGATCACGACGCCGGATCCGTCCGCCGGCGAGACCGACCACGCGCGGTTCGGGCACGGCGACCGGTATATCAACGTCATCGACGTCGGACAGAGCTACGTCCAGGACTTCGTGAAGAAGGGCGTGATGTCAGTCGCGAACGATCCGAAAGTCGCCGCCAGCACGCATCTCGATTACGAGAAAGTCGGGTTGACGGTCGCTGCGTGCGACGACCTCGGGCTCCCGCTCGCCGACGACGAGAGAAAGCGCACGTTCATCGGCATGTCTGGTCGAAAGGGCCGCGGCGTCAAGGCCGACGACCTGCTCGACATGCTCGAGCAGAATGCGCTCGCCGAAGTGCGGTCCCGCGTCGAGAAGATGAATTACCCGGAGGACGAGCAGGCCGCGATCGCACACACGATCGCGATCGGCGCCGTGCGTTACTTCCTGCTCAAGTTCTCACGCAATGCCGTCATCGCGTTCGATCTCAAGGAAGCGCTCTCGTTCCAGGGCGAGGCCGGTCCATACATCCAGTATTCCGCTGTGCGCCTCAACTCGATCTTCGCGAAGCTGCGAGACGCAGGCGTCGATCTCGAAGACCCGCTCGAACGACTCGGCACCGACCGGGTGACCGAGTTGTTAGCCGCAGAAGAGAATGCCGACTTCTGGCCGGTCGTCTACCTGTGCGCCCAGCTTCCCGAGACCCTTGCGCGCGCTGCTGCAGGACTCGAGCCGTCGATCATCGCGCGTTACGCATTCCAGGCAGCGCAACTGACGAACGAGTTCTACCACCGGCACCAGGTTCGCAACGAGACGGATCCCGACCGCCAGGCTCTGATGATCGCCATTATCGGGCTGGTGCAGCGAACACTCGTCGATGCGCTCGCGACGCTGGGCATCGACGTGCC
>CAZXLQ010000020.1:0-15006 GCA_964641945.1 uncultured Clostridia bacterium | reverse complement strand
GGCTGGTGCAGCGAACACTCGTCGATGCGCTCGCGACGCTGGGCATCGACGTGCCTGAGCGGATGTAGCTCTGGCGTCGCCAACTCACACGCCTTAGGCATTATTATCGTGCGCGTTAGTGAATGGGTTTCTGTCTAGCGGAGTCAGGGAGTCGACCGGTCTGGTTTCGAAGCGTTAGCCACCAGACGGGAACCGGAACGGTGTGATTCCTAGAGCGCCGCAGGCGCGAAAGAGCCAGAGCCCACGGCGCAAGCCGTGGGAACGGCGAATGATGGAGCTAAAGCCCCGCAGGGGCGAAACAGCGAAGGCGCTCGACTTTGCAGGCATTGTGTCGCCCCTGCGGGGCTCGATCGACTCCAATCGGACAACCCACGGCTTGCGCCGTGGGCTCTGGCTCTTTCGCGCCTTCGGCGCTTTTCGGAGGGCTGCTTGGGCCGTCCCCGAGTTGAATCACCCGCCCGTCCGATACTCGACGACTTCGCGGATCAACGCTCCGTCCTCCGACGTCGCAATCCGAACGACCGTCACCTGCTGGACGACGTCGAGCAGGCTTGCCAGGTTCTCGCTGAAGAATAGGACCGGCCGCCGCAGGGCATCCGCCTCGGCTTCCTCACCCGCGATCTCTACGTCGAGCGCATTCGCGTCCTTCGCATCGAGCAACCCGGTGAGCCGCCTGAAAGGACCAGCCGCCGCCGACAGTCGAA
Organism: uncultured Clostridia bacterium; assembly: GCA_964641945.1. Classification (GTDB taxonomy): domain Bacteria; phylum Acidobacteriota; class Blastocatellia; order UBA7656; family JADIYM01; genus JADIYM01. The sequence goes on along the minus strand of CAZXLQ010000020.1, from coordinate 14,302 downwards.
CCTCCGCCAGTCGCGTGAGCCTCCCTCCTGAGACGGTCGCCGGCGCCGGCGACGATCCGATGCGAGCCGCGACCGCGGCACACTGCTGGGCGTCACGCCCGACGATGAGGAATTTTCCAGCCACGCGATAGGCACCGCCCTGCGAGATCAGAGCACCGGCGAGCCCGCGAGCGCCTCCGGCATCCGTCCACGAGACGCGCGAGACCTGCCCGCCGACAAGAAATCGCCGCGCGAATTCTTCGCGGGCGAGCGCTTCGAACGCGGCAGTATCGAATCGGTCGGGCGCGCCCATCTCGACAACGACGGCTCGTTCGAACGACGCAAAGAGTTTCCCCTCGGGCAGCTTCACGCTCCCGAATACGGCGTATCGCACCGGCACCGCAGCTTGAAGCAGCGCCCCGAGCCGGTCGCCCAACGGCGCGACCGTCGGGGTCGCGGCTGCCACTCGGCGCACAGGCGCCGCAGCCGGATCGTCGACATCGCGATCGAAACGGTCATCGAGGAAGCGATAACGGCCTCCAGCCGGACGACGGCCGCTCGAGTCTGAGTCTGACTCCTCGAACGGATTGTCGACGCGCGAGGCGCGGACATTCGACATCGAGCCTGCTGACCGATCCGGACCGAACATTGTCTCTGCAAGCGCGGTCCCCAGGCCGCCGTCCGCCGATTTCGCCTCAACCAGCTGCGCATCGGCTGGCGCCAGCGCCGAGAGCGCCGCAATTCCGGCGCCATCGTCCCCGCCCGCCGGCTCGCCGCCCGTCTTTCTGACGAACCAACGCCGCTCGGTCACGCCCGTCGCCGCAATCTCGATGTCGAGCAGTCCCGTCTGCAGATCGGCGAGTTCCCTGGCATTCCTGTGAATCCAGTAGAGTCCGAAATACTTGTTCCGCACCGCACGGTCCACGTCCACCCAGATGACGAGGTCGTGTGCGACCGTGAAATCGGTCGCGGCGCGGACGGTCTCGTTGACGGCCACGCTCAGTCCTCCGCCACCGGGTCCGTCGATCGCCTCGGCAACCAGCGTCTCGCTGGTACCGACCCAGAGCCGGTCGCCCGAATAACCGAAGGCAATACGCTGCACGAGGCTCCCGCCATCCGAGACCACTTCCCTCGAGAAATAGGGCTGTCCCTTGGCAGTCTGGCGTTGCTCGAAGGACGCAGACTGAGCGAAGAGCTTCGACGCCAGCGCCTTCTGACTGGCGACCTCGGTGACGAGCAACACCTCGAGCTTCGCGGGATCGTAGACGGCGAGCGCCGACGCCCCGCCCGCGATCTCCGCCAGTCTTGCGTCGTTGATCTCGACGCCGAAGCCGCGCTCGAGATCCGCAAGCCGATCGGCCAGCTTCAGGTAGAGGCGAGAACGTCGAAACGAACGGTAACTCGCGCTCTTGACGTACCGGTCCCGAGTCGACGAGGCCATCCACGAGCCGAGCAACGACTGCAGGTCCTTCGCCTCGACATAGGCCATCGCGCCAGCCGGCATGGAAGCAGCATGTCGCAGCAGAGGAGTCGTAGATTGGGCGGTCGCGCCGCCGAGTGCCGCCAGTGAGACGCCCAGGGCGGCGATCAGCACCGCGGCTACTAGTCCGATTCGTCGTGATCGAGAGGTCATGATCAGCTTCTCCGTCGACCGTCTCCGGCCGGCCTGCTTCAATCGAGAGTGAAATCGCGAATGGTGATCGATTCGGCCGCGACGGCCTCGCCGATGCGAAGAATGCCGTAGGCGCGCCGCTCGGCATCGCGCTCGAGCGACAGCAGGTCACCGATCCTTCGTTGGGCCTGCTCTCGCTCCGGCGTTTCCGGAGGCAGGAGACTCGCCTGCTGTCTGCCGAATGCAACGGCATCCGACCAGCGTTCGGAACGAGAGGCGGCGTCGATCAACGAGCTCAACGTCGCAATGCGCTCGAGCTGCTCGGCCTCGACGTTTCGAGCGCCGAGGCTGGGGAGACCGGTAGCGATGCGCGCCTCGACGACCTCGGGCTCGAACACCAGTCCCGCCGCCTCTTCCTCGCCATCGAGCTGGTACGTGCCCGCTCGCGACTCGGCGAGCTTCAACGCCGCATCCAGTCTCCCCATTGCGACGTAGGCTCGAATTAGCCCGTGAACCGGAGTTGCGCCTCCAAACGAAATGGACGAACCGAGGTTCCCGTTGCTCTCCGCGGCCAGCGAGAGCTCGAACGCGCGGGCAGCTTCGCCCGGACGATTTGCAGCGAGCTCCAGACGTCCGAGCTCGATTGCGGCGAATGGCGACGCCCCGGCGGCGAGCACCGCCTCGAGCCCGCGACGCGCTCCGTCGACGTCACCTCCAACCGCCAACAGCCTCGCCGCGAGCACCCGCTCGGGCTCGGTGCGTCCCGACGCCACCTTCGCGCTTCCGGCCGTGCGGGCCGATGCGTCCGCCGTTGCAACCTCGACGGCGAGGTCCACGGCCTGCGCCCTGACGCGATTTGCTGCGCGTTCGTCGGCGACGATCTCGAGCAACGCCGACATGGCATCCCGACCATTCCCGGTCGCCGCCAAGAGGCGCGCCAGCTCGAGACGGTTCTCGATATCGGCCGGAGCGTGTCGCAGGACCAGCTGCCGAAGTTCCATGGCAACCGGGTATTGTGCCGAGCGGGAAGCGGCGTCCGCTGCAGCAGACAGCGCCGTCGTACTCGGATTGCGGCCTGCGGCAAGTCGCCGGAGCACTCCGTTGGCCTCGTCCGCGCGACCCCGCCGATAGAGCACCTCCGCGAGTCCAGTGAAGTTCGACGCGTCGTAGTTCCTGACTTCGAGAAGCTTCCGATAGGTCGCCTCGAGCAGATCTTCGGCCTCCGAATGCGCGCCGTTCGCACGAAGCACCGCCACTGCCGACTGGCACCTCGACATTTCACCGGTTCCAGGCTCTCCGTCCTCGTCCACATCGGCATCGATGAAGCGGCCAAGCGCGGCAAGCCCGCGAACCTTGTCGCCCTGTTTGAGCGCAATCGTCGCGCGGGCGAGCTCGATCCACGTCTCGTCCGTCGATGACGCCTGATCGTAGAGCCGGCCGTGAGACTCGATCGTTGCCGACTCGACCGTCTTGAGCAATGCCTCAGCTTCGGCGTAGTCCCCTCGAGTAATGAAGTAGTCCACCGCACGACGCTGCCACTTGCGCAGCTCGTCAGACGGCGTAACGGCTTCTCCGCCGATGTAGACGTAGGCATCCTCGTCATCGTTCGCCGCGGCGATCGCAAGCGAATCGAGCCGATCCGTGATCAGCCGGTAGAACGGTCCTCGTCGCTCCGGCCCCACGAGATCCTCGTTGAGCACTAGCTGAAGCAACTCGATGTCATCGACCGAGCCGACGGCCGCCCCGTAGAACATGTCGGCGATGGCTGGCCACTGCTGCGGGTGTTCGCGGCCGTAGTCCGCCATCGAACCGATGACCGCCCTGACCTCGCCGAACTGGCCTACGTACATCCGCGCCGCGATGACGTCGCGAAGCCGAGTGACCGCCACGTCGAGCTTCCCGTGCGATGACATGAGCCTGAAGTAGAGATCGTAGCTCTCCGAACCCGCGTCATCTGCCTCGATCAGCTGCGTCCAGAGGGCTACCGCCTCGCTGACCTTGCCAGTTGCTGCAAGCACCTCTCCACGGATTCCGATCACCGACGGTTGTCGTGGAGCGATCTCGCCTGCGAGCTCGGCGTGAACACCCGCCTGCGTCAACTCGTCGCGGACGAGGTAGTACCGGGCGAGTTGCTCCTGCGGAGCCGCGTCGCGGGGACGCTGCTCCAGTCGGCCGACTATGAAGTTACGCGCCTCGTTCCCGCGCGACGCCACGACGTCGAGCCACAGTCCGTAGTTTCGCGCTACGAGGAAGTAGTCGCCTCCGGTGAGCATCGTGTCGCTGTTGAACGGTCGCCCGACACGCTCTCCGATCGGCTTGACGTCGAGCGCCTCGCGGAACGCGGTTTCGACGGCTGGCGATGCATTGCGGAAGTAGAGCCCCATCTCGGCAGTCTTTGCTTTTGCCCAGACCGGCGAGAAGCCTGAACTCGCGATTGCACGCGCGGCAGTCTCCTGATCGCCCGTACGAATGAGGTGATTGATCAGGATCAGTTGGAAGGGGCTCTGGCGTCCGGCGAGTGCAACGAGACGATCGCGCTGGCCCGTCGCGACGAGCACCTCGAACAGGCGTTCAACCGCAACGGTCCTCTCTCCACCCGTCATGACGCTGCCGCCGGCCGTAGTGTAAAGGCGCTCGAGCGCCGCGATTTCATTGGGTGTATCGCCGGCAAGCCTGTAGTACTCGGCGATACGGCGGTCGTAGTCGAAGTCACCCGATTTCGGATCGCGTGCCCGGAAGTTCGAAAGTTGGTTCGCCGCCCTGGCGAACTGAGCCCGGCTTGCGAGCGATTCCGCGAGCTCCGTCACCGCATTGCGAAATGCGACGCCCTGGTCGACAGACGACGTCGACAGCGCCTGCTCGACGATCGAAACGAGGATCGCCTCGTGAGACTCGGATAGTCCGCACAGTTGCGCGATGCCGAGGTATCGACGCCTGGCGTCGGTTTCGGTCGCCCGCGATGCGGCTGTCCGGAGAGCGGCATCGAGAGCCGACCGCTCGCTGGCCGAGCCGTAGTCAGCGACGGCGCGCGGAAACGCGGTTCGTTCGACCTCCTCGATCGCGCGCGCGATGTCCTTTCCGCTGTAGAACGACGATGGATCGCCCCGACCGGCGAACGTCGACCGAAGCGCTTCGAGCCTGTTGAAGAGGTCCGCCGGCGCACGCACGCGTGAAGCGACGCGCACGTATGCGGAGAGTCGGTCCACACTCAATCCGGACTGTTCCGGACGCGTCTTCGCAGCCTCGATCGCGCGATCGTAGAGCGCGACAGACTTCTCGAGGAGCCCCCATCGGTCTAGCCGCTCCGCGTAGCCGCACAGCTCTCCAGGCGTGATGCTCTTCCGTCCCGCAATCGCTTCCTCGAGTGTCGCCGCGGCGTCGTCGAGCCGGCCCTGCTGGACGCGAATCTCCGCGACCTGAAGGAGCCACGACGGATCCTTCCCGTCGATTTCCCAACCGCGCCGCAATTCGACGACCGCGTCGTCGAATCGTCCGCCCCGAACCATCGCGGACGCGAGCATTCGCCGGAAATCCACCCGCTGCGGCTCGTTGACGACCGCGCGCTGGTAAGCCTCGATGGCACCACCCGTGTTGCCATTCAACTCATAGAAATGGCCGAGGACCAGACTCCAGCGGTAATCCTTGTACGACTCCTTCGCGAGCTTCTCGTAGTAACCGACAAGGCGCGCACTCTGATCGTGGCGCGCGGCGTATTCGAATGCCGTTTCGCGCGCCGCATAGCCTTCGGGATCGCGGTTGATGATCTCGATGTGCTGATCGATCGCCTCGGTGTGGCGACCGAGGCGCGAGAGGGCGGCGATCGTCCCGGTGCGAAGCTCGGCGACCTTGAGATTCTCTTCGTCATCGCCAAGGCCGGCTTCGCGAATCCGCTTGAGCCCCTCGACGTAGAGCGCCGCGAGCACCTCGTCCTTCTTCTGATCACCGATGGTCTTTGCGAGCGCTCCGAAGACGTCCATGTCGAGCGGGCTCTCGGTGAAGTACGCGCGAAGCGTCGCCTCGGCGTCCGAGAGCCGCCCCGCTTCCGTCTGCCGACGAGAAAGATCGATGACGAATCGCTTGCGGTAGTCGCCCGCGGACCTGGCGATCACGTCGCGTGAAAGCGCAACGGAACGATCCATCAGTCCAAGGCGCCAGTAGATCCGCACCGCCTCGTCGATCACCCCGAAGTTCGTCGAGTACTCCGATACCAGTCGATCGACAACACCGGCCGCATCGTCGCGCCGTTTCTCGGACTCATAGACCGATGCGAGCTGCAGTCTGGCACGAATTCGCTCGCGTTCGTCGCGTGCGTTGTCCGCCAGGCGCTGCAGCGTCCGGATCTCGCCGTCGGGTGACCGCCAGGCGCGGAACCGGCCGCGAGCCTCATCGAGAAATACCGGGTCGGTCAGCTGGTCGACCGCACGGTTCAGGACGCCGACAGCTTCACCGCTGTTCTCGATTCTCTTGAGGTAGTCGACGTAGCCAAGCACGAGTTGCCCGTCGGTCGGACGTGAGGCGTGAACCGCCGCATAGGCACTGGCAATCTGCGCGGAAACGCCAGGCCGTCGCTGCAATTCCGCAAGACGGACCATCGCCTGCTCGCGCTCGCCGCCGGACGTGCCGAGCGTCTTGACGTATTCAGGAATCGCCTTCGCCAGATCCCGCTTCGAGTCGTGGATGGCCCCGAGCCTGAATGCGTAAAGGGTGTCGTCACGCGTCGAGAGACGCAGAGCCTCGAGCTCGGCCGCTGCATCCGTGAACTGGTAGTAGTCCCAGAAGATCGTCGCGACGTCGAGCCGCGACTTCGGCGAGCCCGGCGAGGCGGCCACGATCGAGCGCCAGCGCTTCGCAGCTTCGGGCATCCGGCCGGCCTCGGCGAGTGCCTCCCCGGCCTTCGTGGCATAGGAAGCGTCCGTCGGATGGATCCTGGACATGCCGTCGAGCACTTCGGCCGACTCGTCATAGAACTTCGGGTCGCGCGATCCAAACGACCGCAGCAGGTCGGAAAGCGGCATCGCGTAGGCGGGCTCGCCCGGATAGAGGGCCACGAGCCGGCGATACGCGGCGATCGATTCGTCGAAGCGCGAGAGCCAACGGGCGGCGTCTGCCGTGAAAACGGCGTAAGCGAACGAGGACGTGGAATCGGCCTCGAGACCACCGCGAGCACGCTCGTTTGCCAGCACGTAATCCGCCTCGAGGCGACCCGTCTCCGACAATCGCTTGAGGTAGTCGGTGCGTATCGATTCGTTTCCGAAATAATGCTCGCGAGACAGCCGTTCCCACTCCGGCCACGCCTTCGCGTCGGCAAGTCGGTCGAGCAGCATGCGCGCGATCCGCTCGTTGTTCGGGAATCGCTGCATCGCAATGCGCGTCATCTGCAGAGCAAGGGCCTTGTCGACGTCGAGCGAATCACCGCGGCTGGCGCCGCCGTAACCGGCGTACTCCTGCAGGTACGTCGTGACCTGTTCGTCGTCGAGCGTGCGGATGACCTGGTCGGTCAGCCGGCGAATCTCGGCGCCCCTGCCGCGACGGACGTACCAGCGAGCGACGCGATGAAGCCACGTGCCGTCGTCATAGCGCTCGAGAGCAAGCTTGTAGGCCTTGAGCTCCTCGTTGATCAGGCTGGTGTTCCCGAGCCAGCCGAGGAATCGTTCGTGCAGTCCTTCGTCGTTCGGGTGCTTGCGCAACTCTGACCAGAAAAACGCGAGCGCCTCCGACTTTCGATTTTCGGCCTCGAACGACGCCACCGTGCGCTCGAGCAGAAGCCCGTACGACGGCCGTCGTCTTTCCGCATCTGGCTGCCCGCGATAGTCATCGGGCTCGGAGCGATAATCGTCGGGATCCGTCACTGCATCGCCGAAGCTCCCAGGATCGGACGACTCCTCGCTTCCCTCATCATCGAATCGGCCAGCCTGTGATGCGTCGACGGGGACGCCGTTCGGCGCCATGAAAAGCGCCGGGGGTTCATCCACGCTCCACGACTCATCGTCCGAGAACGCAACGGCTCCGAACATCGGAATCATGCGTGCCGGCGATCGTTCTATCAGCGCTCGACCGCGCGAACGCGATGCACCCCGGTCGAGAAGCGTCGCGAGGACCGCGCGCTCGGCGGTGCGGTTCTTGAGGCGAACGTGCGCATCCGCGACCGCGAGCGCGACAAACTCGTAGTCCGGCGCATCCGGTCTGGCATTGAGGAACGCCGTGCCGACGGCGACGGCGTCGGAGTTTGCACCCAGGTCTGCGTAGGCTTCCAGCAACTCGACGGTCATCAGGCCGAGACGTGGAGACGCCGGAAATTCGGTCGAGAAGCGCTCGTAAATCGAATGCGCCAGTGCGCGATTCAGATATCCGCCGGCCTTCGCCTCTTCTAGCCTGTATTCCGCCGCCGGATTGTTGCCGGCGAGGATCAGCGACAGGAGAGCGTTGACGGCACCGGGGCGTCGGTCGATACGCGCGATGTCGGCATAGAGCGAGATGCCGCCCGGAGCAATCCGTGTCGCGCTCGAGCTCGCCTCGACGAGCGTCTCGAACAGTCGGGAGAGGATGCGTTCACGATCCGGGGCGCCCGGCTGCATGGCTCCCTGCAGGTAGAGACTGTAGACATAGCGCGATGCATTGTCGTAATCGCCTATCTGCGCGTAGAGATTCGCGAAGAGCTCGAGGTCCGCCGATGACCACTCGACCGTTCCGCGTCCCGCCTCGACCGACTCGAGCAGCCGTGCGCCAGCCGAGAGGCTGCCTTCGTAAGCATAGAAGTTGAAGAGTCGTGCGACGGAGTTGACGGAGGCGCCCGGCTTTACGGCGTCATTCTGTAGCGCTCGACGGCGCTCACGGTAGAGGCCGTAACGCGTCAGCAGTGCGTAGTAGTCCGCCGCAACCGCGCGAGGCCAGAGCGGATCGTACGACCGCTCGTAGACTGTTAGCGCCGAGGCCCGGTCCCCGAGCCGATCGTAGATCCGCGCCCGCTCGGCGAGCAGCAGTCTGGCCGTCGCTCTGGTCCGCTCACCCGGTGACTTCGCGACGCGGTCGACGGCTCGAAGCGCGCGCTCGGTGTCCTTCGAATCCAGGAGCAACGTAACGTACTCACGCAGTGCCTCACCGTTCTCCGGATTCGCGTCGATGAGCTTCTCGTAGAAGGTATCGACGTTGACGCCCGCGGGTCGTCCGTCGTTCGCGGCGACGATGGCTCGCGCATAAACCGGGGCTCGTTCAAGCATCGGCAGCTTTTCGGCAAGCTCCGAGAGGACCTTGATTTCATCGGCAGGACGGTTGCGGTCCCGATAGAACGCTGCCAGCCGGCGCAATGCCAACGGCTTTCGACCCGAAAGGCTCGCGAAGCGCTCCATCGACGTCACCGCTTCGTCGAACCGTCCGAGACGCTCGTCGAGCCGAGCCAGCGTTCGCACAATCTGCGGGTCGTTCGGATACCGGGTCGCAAGGGCTTCGACACGTGGCCGCGCATCCGCATACGGTCTGGGAATCCGGGTGCTCACGTCGAAGAAAGGCTGAACGACGTAAAGAGCAGCATCGACCTCGGCCTGGGGCGCGACGCCTGCCGGCGTTGCGAGGGCTACACCGATCGGATCGCGCTGAGCTCCGGCTGCGGGTCGAGGCCGCTGAGAGGGTCCGGCTGCCGGCGTCGCGACAGCGCCGACGCCAAGGAGGACGATGAACAGGCCGACGGTCGCAACGACCACAATTCGAGAGAGCTTCACGATCTCAATCCTCCACACTCGCGCTGACCGGCATTGGCAGGAACTTCACGACGTCGCGTCACGTGCTGATGGCTCATCTGGTAACCGCTCTCCGACCATCGCCGCGATCGGCGATGGCTCCTTGCAAATTACGAATCGATCTGGAAACGAACGACCTTTATCTCGGCGCCGGCGTCGTGAACGACGGCACGGTATTCGCCCGGAGGCAACTTCTCGAGCTGGCTCCCATTCCGCTTGACGAGTGCGAAGAAGTGATCGCCGTCCTCGTGCTCCGTAAGGGCATCCGAGAAGACCAGTTTCTCGCCGTGGTACCAATCCACCCGAAGGTCGGCCCCGGACGGCAGGTCCGTGATGGCAACCTGGAGAACGGCCTGCCGGGTCTCTGCTGGCAGTCGAAGCGTCTGGTTCTGGACTTCGTACGTCGGAACTCGCTCCGACGCCGACCACGCCAGCTTGATCGACCGAACGTACGGCGCTCCCGTGATCTCGATCGGCGTCACCGGCACCGCCCTGGAATTCACCGAGTTCGTTGAGCTGTTTCCGTCGGCAAACGCGTCCCAGCTCGCCGTCGAGCTCGAGGCGGCCGGTTCGGACGTCGCTGTCCGGGATCTGGTGCACGCCAGCGAAATGGCAAGGACGAGAAGCGCCATCGTCGCAGTGATGGACCAGACCCAACGATGTCGACTCGTCGTCATTGCGCGAGAACCTCGAGTCGAACCTCGGCGACGGCGCCGTTGCGGGCAAAGTCCTCCGCGGTCACCTGAACGGTGTACACACCCGGCGGCAGTTCGACGGGCAACCGCAGTCGGCCAACGTTCGCCTTTGCGGCGCCGTCCCAGACGATCTTTACTGGCGAGGCGCCGAAGAGTCGCGCCGAGATCCAGCGAGCATCGGCGTCGGTGCGAACAACGATGCGCACGTCGCTGCCGGCGCGAGCCGAACCCGGCTCGATCGAGACGTCGAGCTGCGGAGGACGACTGTCGATCCGGAAGCGCTTCAATTCCTCGAACGAGCGTCCGGATGTGTCGGTCATCACGAGCCGGCACGCGTACTGGCCGTCGCGCATGTCGGTCGGCGCCAGGAATCGGGTCTCCCACACACCCTCGTCCTCGAGGTATGCGAGCCGTTTCACGAGTCCGAACGGGAAAACCGCGACGACGCTCGTCACCGACGGATCCGTCGCGACGCGAAGAACCGGATCGCCGGGCCGAATCGTCCGCGGCCGTAGAAGCGATCGGGGCGCCGCGAGGAACGACGTGTAGGGCGTAACGAACTTGTAGCGCTTCGAGAGCGCGATGATCTCGGCGATCGACGCTTCGTTCTCACCGTTGAGCTCGATGTCGGCGAGGAGCGCGTCGACTCGCGCGCGAGCCCAGAGTCGCGGGATCTCGCCGTGAGTGTCGTCACGATCCGGCAGGAGCAGCCCCGCGCTCAGGTTGATGTTGCCGCGTTCGGAGGAAGCGGACAGGCGGAAAGACGCCTGTCCCGGCTTCCGGTACCGACCGAGAAACTGGACTGCCGATCCCTCGTAACCGGTGGTGCCCGAGTCGGGATAGACCTGGTACGTGTCACCACCGTCAACGGCGAGCCGAACGTCGTCGATTGGCGTCATTCCGATCTTGTTGATGAACGCGCGCAGCCGGAACTCGAGGCTGTCGGTTTCGCGCGACCAGACGAATAGCCCCCGGCTCGATCGTGCAAGTTCAGCGAGCAGACCGACCCGCGTGTCGGCGCCGATTCCGAAGACGCTGAGCCGGGCTTTCGGGCCCCGATCGTTGGCCGCGCGGAAGGCGTCGACGATCTGCTTCGTCTGCACGGTCGACAGTGTCGGATTGCCGTCCGTGATCAGAACGACGGCACGGCCCCCGTCGACGTCCGGAAGGCTTGCCGCGGCCTTGAGCGCGGAATCGAACGCGCCGCGAAAATCGGTTCCACCCGACAGGTAGCTCGCGCGTACGAGTGCCATGGCGCGCTCCACGTTCTCCGGCGTACCAGGTACCGGCTCGTTGCCAAGCAGCGCGACGTCATCGTTGAAGAGCAGCAGGTTGAATCGGTCGACGGGCGTCAACGAGCCAATGAAGGCAGAAATCGCCTCGTATGCCCGATCGAGTTTTTCTCCCGACATCGAAAGCGAGGTGTCGAGCATGAAGAGGATGGACCGCGGTCGGGCGCCCGCAGCTGTGACACCTGGCGCGCGTCCCGAGCCATTGAAAAGTGCCGTAGCCTGGAAGTACCCATCCGACTGCCGCTCGGCGAGCGATGGATCGCGCAGCTCCGCAGCAGAAATCCGCTCCGGCGACCGGTAGGCGATCACGTCGAGCCGGCTTTCCGGCACAGCCATGCCGTAACTGAATGCGAAGTCCTGGGCCGGCTGCAGATTGGTCCCCTCGTAATGGGCGGCGATCGTCGTCGGTTCCTCACGATCGATGGCGACTGGGAACTGGTTCCCCTTGACGTCGAGACCGGAGAGTGGAAATCCGGACGCGATCGAGATGTCGATGCGCAGGTGTCCGATCGCCTGGATTCCATACTGCGAGGGCTTGAGCGGCAACGAGTAATACGACTGCAGGTCATCAACCGAGAGCAGTTCCGTGTACTCCATTTCGATCCGCTTCGTTCCATACGCCGGAATCGGGGCCACCCGAACGGTGAACGCAGTCGGCGCGTCCTCGTCGCCTTCCTGCTCGAGCAGACCTGGATCGATGGCCCGGGCGGCGATTTCCTCGTAGATTGCCCGCGCCGTCCGTCGCTCGAGGATCACGCCGGGAATGCGCGTGTCGCCGTCCCAGACCGCGAAGTCTGCAATCGACGCCGTCGTCGGAACCGCGAAAACGTAAGTGCCCTCGATCGGGTTCGACGTCCTGTTCGCGTAGATGTGCGTGACCCGGGTGCGAGCCAGTTGCCGGTCGATTGTCACGGAGACGGTCATCTCGGTAAGTGCGAGAATCGACGAGTCGGGCTGATCCTTGACGCTTGTCGGAATGAGGACGCCGGACTGCGCTGCCGCCGGCGCAGTGCCAAGGATCAAGGCGGCCAGCGTCAGGAAGCCGAAAACGAGAACTGTACGTAGGTCTGCTTTCATCACGTTCAATCCGATACCAGGTCCATTGCTGATCATGAGAGTGCTGTGCGCTCGATGCGGGCGATCCCGCTGTCGGTGCCAAAGAAGACGTAGCGGTCGGTCGCGGCGATCGCCGTCACATTTGCCGAGCCGAGAACCGCGCCGAGTCGCGTCCACCTGCCCGAATCGATGTCGAGCACGAGTGCGCCGGACGAAAGCGTCCCGACATAGAGGGTTCGTCCGACGATGGCCATCGCTCCGGGATTGACGTCGGTCTTCTCGGTCTCGTCGTGGACGACGATCTCGCCGCTCGGCATGAGCGTTGCGACCCCGCCGCCGTATGTCCCGATGAAGAGTCGTCCCTCGAACGTCGCGACCGCATTTACCCAGTTGTGGGGGAGGCGCGAGTTCGAGACCGAGAACGTCCGGCCAACCTTCATGGCTTCGACTTCGGCCAGTCCGCCGAGCGTTCCGACGAAGAGGCGCGGGCCGATCGCCGCGATCGCATAAGCGTGGTTGTTTGGCAGACCGTGGAACGCCGTGAGTGTCCGGGCGACGCGCCCGTCCGTGACGGTGAGCCCAGCATTCGTCGCCACGGCGATTCCGGCTCCGGTAGGTCCGACGTTTGCGACAATTGCCGTCGCGCTGCTTCCCGCAAGCCCTTCTTCGGGGCCGAACCGCCGCGACATCCGGCCGTCGTCGAACTGCACGATTCCCTTCGACGACGCCACCCAGACGCGATCGGAGCCGGTCTCGCGCGCGAGCGCGTTCACTTCGCGCACGCCGGCGTCCGTTAGGCTCTCGTGCCGCTCGCCGCTCTCGGCATCGAGCACGTCGATGCCTCCGTCGAACATTCCCGCCCAAACTCGGCCACGGCCGTCGACCGTCAGCGCAGCGACGTGGCCCGCGCTGAGGCCCGACACGCCGTCAGGAGTCGCGAACGTCTCGAATCGCTGCGGACCTTCCGGCGAAATCGAGGCCAGCAGTCCCCTCTCGGACAGCGCCCAGAGAATGCCGTCCTCGACCTTGATGCCCAATGCCGGCGATTCGACCGGCCTGGTGGCCGTCCGATTGGCCTCGACGCGACCACGATCGGCGATCGGCACCATCGCGGCCGGCTGCGCCGAAACGGTAGAGACGCCGGATGTCAGACTGGAAACCCACGTATCGCTGCCGCGAACGGCGACACCCGTCGCGTTCGGGGTCCGGTCGACTGAAACGATCGAACCGGAGTCCGAGAGCTCGACCACCCCGAGGTCGGTGGCCACCAGTGTGGCCGCATCGCGGGCGGTGACACCGGTGACGCGGTTCGACGGCAAGCCGTCGCCCGTGCGCAGGTTGATACCGCGCCCTTCACGCCACACGAAGAGCCCCGAGTCGAATGTGCCGACGTACATCCGCGAGCCGTGCTCCGCGATTGCAGTGACCTGCCGGCACGAGTCGCCAAGGTCGCGCTGATACTGACGCGTGAACGTCTCGCCATCGAACTCGAATACTCCGGCGTCGAAGGTACCGACGAAGAGGCGTCCGTCGCCCGCACGAAGCGCACTCACGTTTGCCGCCGAGGGCTGTACGAACCTGTAGCGCGTGAATCCCTCGCCATCGAACTCGAGCAGACCGCTCTTCGACGTTCCGACGTAGAGTTTGCCTTCGAATCGCTCCAGACACGTGACGGCGTTTTCGGGCAGACCGTCGAGCGACGAATATCGCCGGAGGAGCGCGCCCTGCTCGTCATACTCCAGGAGCCCTCCGGCGGTTGCGGCGTACACGCGTCCGGCGAAGGGCTCGACGTCAACGGCCGGGGTTGCGGGCAGCCAGAGCGTGACTCCCGTCGCGTTGGGCGGCACACACCGCTCCGATTCGACGATGATTCGGTCGAGCCCTGCCAGGCGGAGACGCTCTGCATCGATGGATCGGAACGACAGCCAGACTGCG
>CAZXLQ010000019.1:6401-30266 GCA_964641945.1 uncultured Clostridia bacterium | reverse complement strand
GCCCCCGCGACCCACGGCTATTCCTTCGACCGCTCCGCGGTCGATCAGCGACTTCGACGATGTTCCGGATTGCGTCTGATGGCCGGTGCGCTGTCGCCGCGCCGTCCACGCAAGACGACGGTGCGTCTGTTACATCACCCGTGTCGAGATCGTCGCGTCTTCCACGTTCACCAGCGGGCGACGGTAACGGATGACACGCCGCGTGAACGGCGCCTCGTCTGCCGGCGTCGCCTCGATCGACAGACGGACCCGGTCCCCGGAGCGCACTTCGACACCGCGCAGCTCGACCGGCGCATACCCGTCACTTTCGACGACCACCGTGTAGAACCCCGGCCGGATGCCGACGTGCGTGAACCGGCCCCGGTCGTCTGCCACGAGCGTCATGGTGCGCTCCGAGTTGAACCGCTCGAGCGTGATCGTCGCGCCGGCCAGCGGCGTGCGCGCGCCCTCGACGACGACGCGTCCCAGGAGGGCACCAGGAGACTGCGCGGAGGACGTCGTCGCCGTTCCGGCCAGCCAGACGGCAGCGACCAACGCGATACCGAGCAGACGAACGCGGTGCATCGGTTTTCCTCCTGAGTTGCGCTCCGCTAGACTCTCGCACCTCGAGTATCGGCGGATGCCGTTCATGTCGTCAAATACCGATCCTACAACGGCCGCGGGCGCCTTCCCTTTCAGTGTCCTGGCGACCGACGCGACGACCGGGGCCCGAGTAGGGGTGCTGCGAACGCCTCACGGCGACGTCGAAACCCCGGTCTTCATGCCGGTCGGCACTCACGCAACCGTCAAGGCCGCATCGGCGGACGTTCTGGAGGAACTCGGAGCGTCGATCATCCTCGGCAACACCTATCACCTGATGTTGCGTCCGGGCGAAGAGACGATCGCCGAGCTCGGCGGCCTCCACGGCTTCTCGGGCTGGCGGCGGCCGGTCCTCACGGACTCCGGCGGATTTCAGGTGTTCAGCCTCACCGGCATGCGCAAGCTCGACGAACGCGGGGTCGAGTTCCGGTCTCACCTCGACGGATCGCGGCAGTTCCTGAGCCCCGAGCGCTCGATGGAAGTCCAGTCGCGACTCGGCGCCGACGTCTGCATGGTGTTTGACGAGTGTCCGCCGCATCCGATCGACGAGTCCGGGGCGCGAGCGTCAATGGAGTTGACCCTTCGATGGGCGCAGAGGTCCGCTGCGGCGTTCGAACGTGAACGCGAACGCCGCAGCGCCGCTTCGCTCCCGCCGCAGGCGCTCTTCGGCATCATCCAGGGCTCCACATACGGCGCGCTGCGGTCCGAGTGCCTGGACCGGCTCGTCGACATCGGCTTCGACGGCTACGCCATTGGCGGGCTGTCGGTCGGCGAACCGAAGGACGCGATGTACCGGGTGACCGAAGAGATCGCTCCGCGAATGCCGGCGTCGAGACCGCGCTACCTCATGGGCGTCGGGACGCCCGAGGACATCGTCGAATCGGTCGCGCGCGGCATCGACATGTTCGATTGCGTGATGCCGACGCGCAACGCACGAAACGGCACGCTGTTCACCTCGGAGGGCCTGGTGCGCATCAAGAACGCCCGGTATGCGCGCGACGAGCGGCCGATCGACCCCAACTGCGCGTGCCCGACCTGCCGCCGGTACTCCCGTGCGTATCTGAGGCACCTATACACATGCTCGGAGGTGCTCTATCCGGTACTGGCGACGGCCCACAACCTGTACTTCTATCTTGACACCCTAAGACGCGTCAGGCAGGCTGTCGTGCTCAAACAATTTGAACAATTCCGGCGGGAGTTTCTAAACGAACTCCGTCGCGGACCGGAGTAGATCGAGACCCCGAAAGATGCACCAGTTGGCAGCCTTCATTGCCCAAGACGCCGCTCAGCCAAGCGGACTGCTCAGTTTCCTCCCGCTCATCCTGATCTTCCTGGTGATGTACTTCCTGTTGCTTCGTCCACAGATGAAGCAACGTAAGAAGATCGAGGAAGATCTGCGCGCCCTTCGCGAAGGCCTCAAGAACGGCGACAAGGTGGTCACTTCGGGTGGCATCCTTGGAGTCGTGACGTCGATTCGCGACGAGACGGTCCAGTTGCGGATCGCCGACGGGATCAAGATCGAAGTTCTCCGGTCAGCGATCACGTCGAATCAATCGGATACGGTCCCGAGCCCGGAAACCAAATGACACGATGGTGTCCGCCTGCATTCCGACGATCGGCTTCGATCGCCGGGAGGGAGACGGACGCCCACTCGAATTGACGTTATGAAGAAAAACCTGCGCCTTCGAACCATTTTCATCATCGTGAGCACCGTCCTTGCGATTCTCGCCATCATCTGGCCGTTCGGTCGCAAGCCGACGCTTGCGGACTTCACGAGCCTCGCGCAGATCCGCGCGAACGCGGGAAAGAACATCCATCTCGGGCTCGATCTGAAGGGCGGCATCCACCTCGTCATGCAGGTGCAGGCTGAAGAAGCGGTACAGGCCGTTGTGGCCGCGGACGCTGAAGTCGCCAAGGTGAAATTGACCGAGAAAGGCATCCCCCTGGCGGGCGATCCCGAGGTCGATGCCCCGAATCACGTCGTTCGCGTGCGAATTGGCGATCCGAATCGCGTCGCGGAAGCGGAAACCCTGCTGACGACGGAGTTCAACAACGCCACGATCAGCGGCATGGGTTGGTCGTCGTCGGTGTCGGGCGACACCGTGACGTATTCGCTCGCCAACGACGAGGCGCGACGGATCATGGAGTCCGCGCACCAGCAGGCGATGAACATCGTGCACAACCGCGTCGACCAGCTCGGAGTGGCCGAGCCCGTCGTGACGGGCCACGGTGCGAAGGACGCATACCAGATCCTGCTGCAGCTTCCCGGGCAGGACGATCCCGAGCGTGTGAAGAAGCTGCTCCAGGCCGAGTCGCGACTCGAGCTTCGCCCGGTCGTAGGTGACTCGCGCATGAGCTTCTATCCTTCGCGCGAAACGGCGACCCAGGCGATCACCAACCCGGCGGAGCAGGAAGTGCTGCAATACGTCGAGCGTGCCGAGCCGCAGGACAAGGCCGCGGGCGCCGAGCAGCCCGAGACTCCGCAACTCGACCGCTTCATGATCGTCGAGAAGAAGTCGATCGTCGCAGGTCAGGATCTGCGCGACGCCCGTGCGATTCCAGACCAGTTCAACAGCAGGAACTACCAGATCAACTTCTCGCTCAAGCCCGGCGGCGCCGAGCGCTTCGGAGCGTGGACGGGTGCCAACATCGGCAAGGATCTTGCGATCGTCCTGAACGGCCAGGTGCAGTCTGCACCGCGCATCCAGGGTCAGATCTCGGACAACGGCCAGATCACCGGCAACTTCTCGAAGGAGACCGCGGAGGATCTTGCGCTCACGCTTCGGTCGGGCGCACTTCCGGCCCGCATCGTTTACCAGGAAGAACGTACGGTCGGTCCGTCGCTCGGCGCCGATTCGATCCGTCAGGGCCTGATTTCGTCGGTCGTCGGACTTTCGGTCGTGTGCCTGTTCCTCCTGTACTACTACCGCGCCTCGGGCGTAAACGCGATCGTTGCGCTCGTGCTGAACCTCCTGTTCCTCGTGGCGTTCATCGCCTGGTCGGGAGCAGTGTTGACCCTTCCTGGTATCGCCGGCGTCATCCTGCTAATCGGTATGGCGGTCGACTCAAACGTGCTCATCTTCGAGCGAATACGCGAAGAGCTGCGCAACGGCAAGGTCGTCCGGTCGGCTGTCGACACCGGGTTCAACAAGGCCTTCACGACCATCATGGACACGCACGTAACGACGATCGTTTCGGCGGTCTTCCTCTTTGTGTTCGGCACGGGTCCCATCAAGGGCTTCGCCGTCACGCTCATAGTCGGGCTGCTCGCAAACCTGTTCACGGCGGTGTTCGTTTCGCGCACGATGTTCAACTGGACGGTGAATCGCGGCGGACGTCCGGCCGAGACGCTCAGCATCTAGGAGCGGCGGCCGACAGGCAGCCGATTGGTACTACCTTCATGTTTCGACTTTTTCACGACAACAACATCGACTTCCTTGGGCACAAGAGCGTGTTCATGATGATTTCGGTCGTCCTCATGGTCATTGGCTGCGTCGGCGTCGTCGCACGAGGATTCAATCTCGGTGTCGACTTCGCGGGCGGATCGCTCTATTACGTCCAGTTCGTGAACCCTAAGACGGCCCCGGATGAGATCCGATCGGCGCTCGGCACGCAGGGCATCGATACGCAGAAGGTGACGATCCAGCCGATCTCGAGCGGCGGGCGTACCGGCGTGGGACAGGGGCTGCTCGTGAGGCTGCCGGCCGACGTCGGCACCGTCGACGAGACCACCGGCATCGGCAACCAGAAGCGGCTCGTGATGAAGGCGCTCAGCACCTTCAATGCATCCCAGACGAACGCCCCTGGCAAGTCAGACGTGAACCTCGCCGATGAGGCCGAGATATTCAACGAGCTGACGCTTGCGGGCATCGCCGCCGATGGCGGAGCCACCCCCGAGGCGATCGCCAGCGCCATCGTGGCCCACCGGAATTCGCAGCCGAAGGGCGTGTACGCGTCGATCGAGGACGTGCGCCAGGCACCAAACGTCTCAGCGGCTTCGGCCGATGCCATCGTCGGGGCGTTTTATGCCGGCAAGTCGGACATCAACCAGATCGGCGGCGACGACTTCCTCAACCTGATGATGCGAATGGATCCGCTCGGACTGAAGGGAGACGCGGCCACTGCAACGGCGCAGTACACGGCGCTTCGCGACACGTTCATCGGCTACCGCGATCGAACGCTCAGCGGCGTCGTGTCGTCGATCGACGAGATTCCCTTCGGCGAGGTCGCACCGCAGTTCCGCGACGCGCTCAATTCGCAGTTCTTCGTCGGCGCGTTCAACATGACGAACGCCGAGTCGGTGGGCGCCCAGGTTGGCGACGATCTGCGCAACCGCGCGATTTACGTCACGCTCGCGTCGCTCGTGGGAATGCTGGTGTTCATTGCATTCCGATTCGAGTGGATCTACGGCGTGAGCGCGGTTCTCGCGGTTTTCCACGACGTTCCGGTGACGCTCGGGATCTTCGCGCTCTTCGGGTGGGAGATCAATCTGACCGTCATCGCCGCAATCCTGACGCTGATCGGTTATTCGACGAACGATACGATCGTCATCTTCGACCGCATTCGCGAGACTCTTCGCGCCCAGCGGCGCGATTCGATCGAGAAGGTGACGAACGACGCGATCAACGCCACTCTTTCGCGAACCGTCATCGCCTCGGGAACGGCGTTCCTCACGGTCTTCGTGCTCGTGCTGTTCGGCGGCGACGTGCTCCGAAGCTTCGCAATGGTGCTGCTGATCGGCATCGTTGTCGGCACGTATTCGTCGATCGGCATTGCCAGCCCGATCATGATCTGGCTGAACAAGCGCCAGCGTGCGAGCCTTCCGGCGAGCGTCCGCGCGACGGCAGATGCTGCGGCCGCCGAACCTTCGGCTCGCGCCGCGCGCACGGCGAAGACGATCTAGCCGGTTCGAGTTCCGGATACCGGACGGGCGGGGGGCCAACGGCCTCCCGCCCGTTTTTCGTTTGCGAAATGTGCCCGGACACCCGATGATCGCCGCAAGATGCGCCAGCGGCGAGACCGGGCGAGGGCCGGTCGAGGGCGCCACTTCGCACAGCCGTCCGGCGGTTCACACGATGTTCACGCGCTACTCGCAAACTCATGGATTCACGGAAGTTCGCGCAACAGGAGCCCTCGCGGAACTTTCGCTTTCGGGTGGGGTCTAACGGCTTCGGAAGGGCAATTCCACGCTTGACTCGCTCTGGAACGAGGTGTAGACTTTGGCCCGCTTTTCTCGGGTAATAACTGTAACAGATGCATGCATTTGCAGTTTCGGAGGCGGGTGCCCGCCGGACGCCACGGGCGGCCCCTCTTCCCACTGCAGTGTCCGGAGTTTCGGGGCGCCCGCGCACCAAAGTTCTCCCTCCATTTCAGTAGTCACAGCGCAGGACGGGGAGGTCTCAGACCATGTTCGATCAACTCGTTGAATCAACGTCAGAGCGGAAAAACGCGAAGATCATGACGTTGTTCCTGGTGAACTCCGTGCTTGGAGCCATCGCGCTCTTCGCAACGGTCGTCATCGGCATCATGTGGTACGACGCGCAGCTCAACTACGAGTTCGAGAAGCTCGCGCTCGTAGCCATGGCGCCTCCGGCAGCGGCGCCGCCGCCGCCACCGGCTCCGGCACAGGCGCAGCCGAAGACCACGCCGGTCACGAATGATTTCGTTGCGCAGACGAAGCCGCCGACGGAGATCAAGCCTCCTGCGCCGCGTCCTCCGTCCGTCGCGACGACGGGCGTCGTCGGTGGCGTTCCCGGTGGCGTTCCAGGCGGCGAGCCGGGTGGCGTGCCAGGCGGCGTCCCTGGTGGTGTTCCCGGCGGTATCGTCGGTGGTGCGCCAATCGACGTCCCGCCTCCTGCGCCGGATCCGCCCAAGCCGGATCCGCCCAAGATTCAGCGCGTTTCGGGTGGCGTCCTCGCCGGCAAGGCGACGCGTCGTCCGCAGCCTCCATATCCGCAAATGGCACGCGCCGCTGGTATCGAGGGCGCTGTCGTGGTTGAAGTGACCGTGAGCGAATCCGGCGCCGTGCAGTCAGCCCGCGCCGTTTCCGGTCATCCGCTGCTCCGCGACGCCGCGGTCCAGGCCGCTCGTGGCTGGGCCTTTTCGCCGACGATGCTCTCCGGCGTTCCGGTGAAAGTTGTGGGCACGATCACATTCAACTTCAGGAAATCGTAATTCCGGCGCCGTTTGACCGTTGTGCTCCGGTGGCCCTGCCACCGGGGACCGCAACGGCGGCGAAACGGCTGGGACGGCTCGACTCAACTTCTGGGAGGATCTCTAGTAATGACCATTCTTGACTTCGTCTGGAGCGAGGCCGGTGTCGCCGCCTTCAATGTGCTGGCGTACCTGCAGGAAGAGGGCGGCGCTGCAGCCGCGCAGACCGAGGACTTCACCCTCTGGGGCATGATCCAGAAGATGGGCCCGACGGCGCTTGCTGTCGCCATCATCCTCTTCATCATGTCGATGTACTCGATCGCGGTGATGGTCGAGCGCTACCTTACCTACAGCGCGGCCAAGAAGCAGTCTCGCGAGTTCGCCCCGAAGGTCGCCGCGGCCCTGCGAGACAATCGCATCGAGGAAGCGATCAACATCTCGGACCGCTACAAGAAGAGCCATCTCGCGATGGTCGTCAACGCGGGCCTGCAGGACATCCAGGCGTCGGGCTTCGGTCCGCACGTCATCGACAGCGCCAAGCGTGCCCTCCAGCGCGCGATGGCCATCAAGACGGCGGAGTTCAAGCGCGGCCTGTCGGCACTTGCGACGATCGGTTCGACGGCCCCGTTCGTGGGACTGTTCGGAACCGTGGTCGGCATCATCAACTCGTTCCAGGGCATGAAGAGCGCCGAGTCGACGGGTATCGGCGCGGTCGCCGGCGGCATTTCGGAAGCCCTGATCGAGACGGCCTTCGGTCTCGTCGTGGCCATCCCGGCCGTCTGGGCGTTCAACTACTTCTCGTCGAAGGTGGAAGCGTTCGTCGTCGAGATGGACAACTCGTCGTCGGAACTCATCGACTATTTCCTCAAGCAGCGAGGTCAGTAATCCATGGGCGCAAGTGTAGGCACAGGCGACGGTCCTATCAACGCCATCAACGTCACCCCGATGGTGGACGTGATGCTCGTGCTGCTGATCATCTTCATGGTCATCACGCCGATGCTTCAGGCCGGCGTGTCGGTCGCATTGCCCAAAGCCAAGAATCCCGTTGAGACCGCGGAGATCACCAAGGAGTCTTCTGTCGTCGTGGCTGTCCCGAACAATGGCGAGTTCTACGTCAACAAGGACAAGTTCACGGACCTGAAGGAGCTCGGACGCGAGGTCAAGGACCGGCTCTCCAAGAAGCCGATACAGGACCAGATCGTCTACGTGAAGGCCGGCGCCGGCGCTGACTACGGCACGGTGGTCAAGGTGATCGACGAGATCCGCAACCAGGGTTTCGATCGCATCGGGCTCGTTGCTGACAAGGAAAAGGCGGCGAAGTAAGAGGCGGGGGCCTTCGGGCCCGATTGAAAGAGGTCCTAACCAGACAGGAGGAGGGGCGCGCGGGCACGACAACCCGCGCGCCGCTGCAAAAGCCGATGGGAATGAGTTCAGGCGGTAATCAGCCAGACATCAACGTGACGCCGCTCATCGACGTCCTTCTCGTGCTGCTGATCATCTTCATGGTGGTCGCGCCGCTCAAGCCGGCGCAGTTCGAGACCAAGGTCCCGCAGAAGAACAACACTGCGCAGGACCAGCCGAACAACGAGACGCTCATGGTCGTGCTCAAGACCGACAACACGATCGAGTTTCCCGCGCGCAACAAGGTCAATCCGGAAGAGTTGCAGGAGCGCCTTACTCGCGCCCTCGCCGACCGTCCCGAGGATCAGCGCACGGTCATCGTCGCGGGCCCGACGAAGCTCGCATATTCGAACATCGTCAATGTCATCGACATCATCAAGGGCTCGGGCGCCGAGACGATCGGTCTGCAGATCGACGCTCTCGACCTGGTGACCGAACAACAGTGATCGGTCTGACCGATCGAGTCCTCGGAGGAGACGGAATCGATATGAGATCTCACGTGCGTCGGCTCGCAGTTGTCGTCCTGATGACGTTCGCCGTCGGTGGCGTGCAGGGCTGCGGCTTCTACTACTCGCTTCAGGCGAAGAATCGCCTCAACGAGGGCGTCCGCACCTTCAACAAGGGCAAGTACGAAGAGGCGCGCGACCTGTTCAAGGAAGCCGTCGACCTCGATCCGGACAACGTCAACGCGCGGTTCTTCCTCGCCATGGCGCTCAACGCCGAGTTCGAGAAGTCTCTCAACTCCCAGGACGTGGACAAGTCCGGCGCCATCGCGCTCGGACAGAACGCCATCAAGGCATTCGAGGACGTGATCGCGAAGAATCCCGATCCGAAGTTCATCGACCAGTCGACAGCCTTCATCGCCAAGGCCTACAAGTCGCTCCGTGACGTGTACAGCCCCGATCGCGAGATGGCCCAGGCCCTCGAAATGCGCGCGAAGTACCTCGAGCACATCGAGAAGCGCGCCAACCTGCCGGGCCAGTCCAATCGCGTCAAGGCGCAGATGTACTACACGATCGCGGACGACTACTGGCGCGAGGGTCACCAGATGCTCGAGCGATTCGTGAAGAAGGATCCCGCCAACCCGACGGCGCTTCCGACTTACCCCGACGTCCCCGAGGCCGAACGGGCCAAGATCATGGCGGTCGTCGCAAAGTCGAAGGGATACATGGAGCAGGCAATTGCCGCCGATCCGGATTATCCCGAGCCGTACCTGGGCCAGAAGCTCCTTGTGATGGACCAGATGAACGCCACGAGCGACCTCACGAAGAAGGATGCGTTCCGCCCGGAGAAGGACAAGTGGGACGAGCTGTATCGTGACAAGCTCAGTGCGGCGCAGGCCGCCGAGGCGGCAGCCGGTGGGGCGGCCGAGGGCGGTGGCGAAACGAAGTAGCGGCGCGCCGACAAGCCCGCCTGCTGTGGTACGATCAACGGGCGCGGAGAGCACTAAGCTCTTCGCGCCCGTTCTGCATTTGGAGGACGGAGCGGCCGGCGTGCCCATTCTCAATCAACGCCGCCGGACGGTTCCCGAGGTCCGTGGATGATCCGCTTCGAGACGATTCTCGACAAGGTGTCGCGCAGCCGGCCTGATGCCGACCTGGACCTGCTCCGTCGCGCCTACCTTTTTTCGGCAAAGGAGCACCGCGGCCAGGTTCGAAAATCCGGCGAGCCTTACCTCGTCCATCCGCTGGAAGTCGCAAACATCCTAGCCGACATGCAGCTCGACGTTTCCTGCGTCACGACCGGACTCCTGCACGACATCGTCGAAGACACGAACGTCTCGATCGACACCATCGAGCAGTACTTCGGTGGAGAGATCGCACACCTCGTCGACGGCCTCACCAAGATCGCGAAGATCGACAGCCTTTCGCGCGCCGACCAGCAGGCCGCCAACATCCGGAAGATGCTGCTTGCGATGGTCGACGACATCCGGGTCGTGCTCGTGAAGCTCGCCGACCGTCTGCACAACATGCGGACGCTCGAGTTCCTTCCGCGAGACAAACAGGTTCGAATCGCCCAGGAGACACTCGACGTCTATGCGCCGATCGCGCACCGGCTCGGCATGTCGCGCGTCAGGGGCGAGCTCGAAGACCTCGCGTTCAAGTACATCGAGCCCGACGAATACCTCCGGCTGCAGGGCGTGCTGGCCGAGCGGAAGACGCGGCTCGATGCCGATCTCGATCGCCTGCAGCACGAGATGAGCGACATCATGCGGCAGTCGGGAGTGCACGTGAACCGGATCGAAGGGCGCATCAAGCGGCCGTATTCGATTCATCAGAAGCTCAAGCGCCAGAAGATCTCGATCGAGCAGGTCTACGACCTCGTCGCGATCCGCATCATCGTCGACGACATCAGGGACTGCTACGCCGCGCTCGGCTCGATCCACACGCACTGGAGGCCCGTGCCGGGCCGCTTCAAGGACTGGATCGCAATCCCTCGCGAGAACATGTACCAGTCGCTTCATACGACCGTGGTCGGTACCAGCGGCCATCCGTTCGAGGTGCAGATCCGGACGCTCGACATGCACGGCATCGCCGAGGAAGGCATCGCGGCGCACTGGAAGTACAAGGAAGGCAAGCTCGGCGACCAGAGCGAAGACGCGGCATTCCAGTGGCTCAAGCGTCTCGTGGAGTGGCAGCAGGAGGTCTCGGACTCGCGAGACTTCATGGATTCGCTCAAGCTGGATCTGTATCCGAAGGAGGTCTACACCTTCACGCCGAAGGGAAAGGTCATCGAACTGCCACGCGGCGCGACTCCCGTCGACTTCGCCTACGCGATCCATACCGAGGTCGGTCACACGTGCGTGGGCGCCAAGGTGAACGGGCGCATAGTTCCGCTCAAGTATCAGCTCCGGAACGGCGAGGTCGTCGAGATCATGACGAATGCCCAGAGCCACCCTTCGCGCGACTGGCTCAACAACGTCATGACGTCGAAGGCGCGCTCGAAAGTTCGCCACTACCTTGCCGAGAGCGAACGGGAGCGCTCGATCGACATCGGCAAGAAGCTCTTCGAGAAGGAGGCCGAGCGCTTCCGGCTTTCCCCGAAGAAGCTGCTACAGAGTGGCGAGCTCCAGAAACTCGCGCCGGATTACGGCCTGGCGCGCAGTGAGGACATCTTCGCTGCAATCGGTTACGGAAAGGTGCAGCCGCGCTCACTCATCGCGAAGCTCCTCCCGCCCGACCGCCTCGCCGAGCTCGAGGAAGAGAAACGCCCGACGATCAAGCAGACGATCAAGAAGGCGCTCGGCCTCGAGGATCGCATTCAGGTGAAGGGCATCGACGACATCATGGTCTACCGCGCCCGGTGCTGTAATCCGGTGCGCGGCGAGGACATCATAGGTTTCATCACGCGAGGAAAGGGCGTCGCCGTCCACTCGGCCGGCTGCCCGAACGTTCCGTCGCTGACTTTCAACAAGGAGCGGCTGATTCCGGTCGAATGGGTCAAGGCGGACAGCGATCCGGGCCGTTACATCGTTTCGCTGCGCGTGACGACCGAGGACAGGCCGGGAATGCTCGCGGACCTGACGCTCGCGATCGCCAACCTTTCCACGAACCTTCGCAATGCGCGCGCAAGCGTCGACGAAGACGCTCACGGACGGATCGAGCTCACGGTCGAGGTCTTTGACCTCAAACATCTGGAGCGTCTCACGACGACGCTCAGGTCCGTGGCCGACGTCCTTGGCGTCGAGCGCGTCGCCTGATCGAAAAAGGTCACCCGCCTCAGGCAACCCTTCAACGGAGCGTGCGTCCAAAGGCACGCGCATGCAATACTTAGCGGCTGTGGCTATCGAGACTCCACGAGTCGAGACTGACTTGGAACTGGCACGGGCATCTGCCGCGGGAGACACCGCTGCGTTCGAACAGCTCTACCGTCAGCACCACCGTCGCGTTTTCTCACTCTGTCTGCGCATGCTTGGAAATGCTACCGAAGCCGAAGACCTGACCCAGGATGTCTTCGTCCAGCTCTTTCGCAAGATCGGTTCCTTCCGGGGCGAGTCCGCCTTCACGACGTGGTTGCACCGAATGACGGTCAATCAGGTCCTGATGCACTTCCGCAAGCGGAACGTCCGGCCCGAAATGACGACCGACGATGGTGAGCTACCCGTCATCATCGAGGTTGGAACCGAACGCCCGTCGCGAATGCCGATCGTCGATCACATAGCGCTCGAGCGAGCCATCGGAGAGTTGCCGAAGGGATACCGCACCGTCTTCGTTCTTCACGATATCGAGGGCTACGAACACGAGGAGATCGGCCAGATGCTCGGAGTGACTGTCGGAACTTCGAAGTCGCAACTGCACAAGGCCCGAATGAAGATCCGAACTCTTCTCGACAAGAAGTCCTCCGAAAACCGCGAGGTGCAAGCGTGATGCAGTGTGCGAACTTCCAGGAACAGTTGTCCGAGTTTCTCGACGGCGATCTGGGCGAAAAGGATCGCCAATCCGTCGAGAAGCACCTGCGTACGTGCGCCGTCTGCTCGACCGTTCGGGACGACCTCGCGAGATTGATCGCTGCGAGCGCGAATCTGCCGTTGCACACGCCGTCACCGGTCGTGTGGACCAGGATCGAACGCGAGATTGGCGGTGGATCTGTTGTCGCGGGTCCTTCCGCCTGGTGGCGAAGATTGAGTGCTCGACATTACGACTTCAGTGTGTCGGCCCGGCAATTGGTCGCGGCGGCGGCAACGATCGTCGTGGCCGTCGGCACCTTCTGGGCGATCCAGTACACGTCGCCAAACGCGCTGCCGTCGATCGGGGTGAACTGGAACTCGATGGGAGGCGCTTCGCCTGGCGTACAGGCTGTGCCGCTCGCCCATGTCACGCAGGTTGACGAAGTCGCACGGCTGCGAGGTCTCGTCGACGAGATGTCGCGCACGGTGGCCGAAGCACAGTCCGCATGGTCGCCGGAGCTCAGGGCCACGTTCGCGAAGGCCGTTGTGGCGGCAGACACCGGGATCGTCGATAGCGAGCGCTCATACGCTGCGTCTCCGTCGGATTCGGCCCGGGAGACGGTACTCGACGCGTATCGTGAGAAGCTGCGACTGCTCGACGAGTTTGCACGTCTCGCTGAGAAGACGAAGAGCCCCGCGGCGAAGTAACCGCGGGACCGGAACCGCGAACGCAGTGAGCGGCCGGCGTTGCATCTCACGCCAAGTGGCTGTACCGCACGCCCGATCCGATAGCTTCCGTCACCACCAGCCCGAGCGCTCACACGTTCGGCGCTGCGCTCGGTCGGCCCATCGGTAACGGTCGGAGTTCTGGTCTTGCGCTGCAATTGAGCTAGAATCCGGCGCGTGAAACTGGCGACCGTCGACATCGGCTCAAACTCGTTCCATCTGCTCGTTGTCGAAGTCGACGAACAGGGCCACTTCCGCGCCATCGACAAGGAGCGGGAAATGGTCCGTCTCGGCTCGGGCGGGTTGACCGTCGGCCACATGACGAACGAAGCGATGGATCGCGCCATCGTCGCGCTGACTCGGTTCGCCGACCTGGCCCGCGCACACGGCTGCGAGCGCATCATTGCGACCGCCACGAGCGCCGTGCGCGAGGCAAACAACGGCGACAAGTTCCTCAAGCGTGTCCGTCGCAAGACCGGAATCGAGGTCGACATGCTGTCGGGCGTCGAGGAAGCGCGACTGATCGCCCGGTCCGTCAGCTATGTCCGCGACCTTGGTGCCACGCCGACGCTTGGCATCGACATCGGTGGCGGATCGACCGAGTTCTGGATTCTGGCCGGGGGCGAACACCGCGTCCTGGTTTCGAACCGGCTCGGGTCGGTTCGCCTGAGCGACGGCTTCGTTCACAGCGACCCGATCTCGAAGCGGGAGCTCGAGCTGCTGCGCGGCTACATCACCGCTACCCTCGCGCGAACTCGGCGCGAAATCGCCGAGTCCGGGTTCGAGACCGTCATCCTCACATCCGGCACGGCGCTGACGCTTGCCGAGATGGCGCTCGCGGTCGAGAGCGGCGACTCGGCGGCGAAGTCTCTGCCCCCGCAGGAGACCGAGGGGCTCGAGTTGACGGCCGAGGCATTGCGCCGGATCACGAAGACTCTGACCCGCTCTACGCTGCGGGAGCGAAAGAAACTCCCGGGACTCCCCGAGGAGCGTGCCGACATAATCGTCGCTGGAGCCGTGCTGCTGGACACGATCTTTTCGGAACTCGGGATCCGGCGCGCCGTGACGAGCGACTGGGCATTGCGTGAGGGCGTATTGATCGATTTCCTCGATCGTCACGCTCCGGCGCCGGCGGTGAAAGCCGGAGAGGCCGATGGCGGCCTCGAGCTCGGTGACATCCGCCGACGCTCGATCCTCGCACTCGCCCGCCGGTGCGAGTATGACGCCGGTCACGCCGCGCAGACGGCGAGGCTGGCGAAGTCCATCTTCGATCAGACGTCGACGCTGCACGGCCTCGACGCCGATGCCCGCGAGTTGCTCGAGGCGAGCGCGGTCCTGCACGACATTGGCTACACGATCGCCCACGCCATGCACAATCGGCACGGGCAGTACCTCATCATGAACAGCGAACTGCTCGGGTTCTCGTCTCGCGAACAGTCGATACTGGGCAGCGTCGTGCGGTACCACGGCGGCCGCCTCCCGAAGAAGAAGCACCAGGAGTTCACGAGGCTCAGGCCAGGCGATCGCAAGCTCGTCGAGAAGTTGACCGCCATCCTGACGGTTGCAGACGCGCTCGATCGCAGCAACCGCAACGCCGTCCGCGACGTCCAGGTGCGCCTCGGGAAACACCGCGTGCGGTTCGAAGTCACGCCGGCGAGAGCGTGCGATCTCGAGATGTGGGACGCGACGCGCAAGGCCCCGGTCTTCGAGCGAGTCTTCGGCGTTCGGACCGAGGTCGGACTGGCCGTGCCTGATCAGAACCGGGAGCGGTAGCGGCCGGGTGGTCGGCGAAGGCGAAGCTGCTCAGCAGAAATCCTCCGTGTCTCCGTGTCTCCGTGCCTCTGTGCGCGAAGCTCTTCAATGGCTTCAAGATGCTTCGCACACAGAGGCGCTGAGACACCGAGACACGGAGGTCTGCCCTCTGTACGGCTACCCCTTCTCCGCCCACACGGTCGCTACCTCTCCCGGTTCTGATCGTCGTGTTCGACGGGCTCGAGGATGTGCCGCTTGAGGAAATGCTCGAGTTCCGCCGTGACGCGACTGCTGCGCTCGGCAATGTCGCGGTCGATCTCCTCGAGCTGTTGACGAGTGTGGTGCAGCTCCTCGGCGATATGAAGCGCGGCGAGGATGGCGACCTTCAACGAGTCCACGGTGAGGGTCTGACGCGCGATCTCCGCCATCCGGCGATCGACCATCTCGGCGAGCGCAAAGATGTGCTCGCTCTGCCCTTCCGTACGAATGCTGTACGGCTGTCCGTAGATCTCGACTCGGACGCTACGGTTTCCGCCTTCACCTTCGACCATCGGTGCGAGCCTCCGTCAGAGTCCCTGGATCACTTGCGCGCCGCCTCGACTTCGTTCTCGAGCACCGCGATGGCGTCGAGCATCGCCTCGACCTTCAGCTTGATCGTATCGCGTTCCGAGTACAAGCGCTCGAGTTGCGACTCGAGACGCTCCTTCTCTTCGTTCATCCCCATGACTTCGCGCCGCAGATGCACGACGTCCACCTCGAGACGCTCCTTCTCGGCCTTGAGCGCCTTGCAGTGCTCAATTGTCCGATAGATCTTGTCTTCAAGATGCGAAAACTTCTCAAGGCCTGACAATGCGCTCACGCTGCCGCCCCCTGTCGTCTTTCATCCGTCGAGCACCCCGCGTGCTTCGACGTCTCCGCTACCGTAACGATGCTCCGAATCTGCTGGCGAGCTCGTCGACAATGCTCCGATGCGAAGCCGACACCTCGTCGTCCGTCAAAGTGCGCTCCTCGCTGCGGAACGTTGCCCGCAACGTCATCGAGAGGTGATCGTCGGGGATCGATCCTCCCGTGAAAATGTCATAGAGAACAAAATCGGCAAGGTCGGGGATTCCGAGGGCACGAACACCCGACACGATGTCCGAATAGTCGACCGCCTTCGGCACGAGGATCGAAACATCGCGCACCACACTCGGGAATCGGGGTAGTCGCCGATACGTCACCGGCGCCGGCTCGATCCCGAGCATACGATCGAGCGCCAATTCCGCCAGAAAGACCTGAGATCTGAACTTGCGTCGCGTCGCGAGCTCCGGGCTCGCGCGCCCGCAGATGCCGAAGACGTGACCGTCGCGCACAACCTGCGCGGCCTGGCCACGGTGCAGGCATTCTACGCGGGCGCGTTCGAATGTAAAGCTCGGCAGGCGAAGCGCGCGGATCACTGCCTCGACGGCGCCCTTGATATCGTAGAAATCCGCATCGCGCCGGTCACGGTGGTCAGCGTCATCTACGGTTCCGGCGATGAGAACGCCGATCGTCTCGCGCTCGACCGGACGCTCGCCGTCCACCGGGCGAAGAAACCGCTTGCCGATCTCGAAGAGCCTGACATTGCGCGTACCGTGCTTCACATTGGTCTCGTAGGCCTCCACGAGACCGGTGAGCAACGACGATCGCATACGAGGCTTGTTGTCGAGCACCGGATTCACGAGGTCCACTCCGGCATCCGCGGCGCGGTCGAGCTCGGCGCAGGCGAACTCGTCGTCGAGTACTCGATCGACAAAGCTCAACGAGATCGCCTCGTTGAACCCGATGGCCTGAAGCGTCTCTCGAACGGCGCGACGCTCGGTCTCACCCGCCAGATACGTCCCCGATCCGCCCCACGGCGGCAACGTGGACGGCACGAGGCCGTAGCCGAGTGCGCGCGCCACTTCCTCCACGAGGTCCTCCTCGATCGCTATATCGACGCGATAACTCGGCGCGACCGCGAGCAGTTCCTCGGTGTCCCGCAGGGGCTCGACGGCAAACCCGAGGCCGCGCAACGCTTCGACCATCCGGTCGAACGTCACCTCGTATCCGACGAGGGCTTCGACGCGCGATCTTCTGAGTGGAATCGGGGTTCGCACCACAGGACTGGGATAACAGTCGACAACTCCCCGGCTCACGGTGCCGCCGGCGACTTCGACGATGAGCGCCGCCGCACGGTCGATGGCGCGCGTCGTGGCTTCGATGTCGGCTCCACGCTCGAAGCGATGCGACGCATCCGTGTCGAGCTTGAGCGCCCGAGCCGTCCGTCGCACGCCGGCGGGCTGGAAATACGCCGCCTCGAGAAGTACGTCGACGGTCGCGTCGCTTATGCCGGTTCCCTTGCCGCCCTTGATACCCGCAATCGCGACCGGCACGTCGGCGTCGGCAATCACGAGCATGTCGTCCCGAAGCTCTATCTCGCGGAACTCGTCGCCTGTCGCGAGCTTCTCGAGCGTCACGATCCGCTCGCCGGGCCGCGCCCGCCGAACGACGATCCGATTCCCGCCGAGCAGATTGAAATCGAACGCGTGCAGAGGGTGTCCCTGCTCGAGCAGCACGTAGTTCGTCACGTCGGCGACATTGTTGATCGAACGCTGGCCGAGTGCCTCCAGCCGGCGGACCATCCATTCGGGCGACGGTCCGATCTTCACACCGCGGATCACGCGAGCCACGTACCTCGGGCAGAGCTCAGCATCCTCGATCACGACCGATGTGAGCGACTCGGTCGCCGGGCCATTCTCTTCTACAGCCGCCACGGGTGCCGCGAGCGGCGCGTCGAAAAGCGCCGCAACCTCGCGGGCGATGCCGAAGTGCGACAACGCGTCGGGACGATTCGACGTGATGTCGAACTCGAACAACGTATCGCCGCCAATCTCCTCGATCGTGTCGACGGCCAGACCCGCCAGTGTCAGTCGTTCCGCAATACCACGCGGATCGACGTCAGTTGCGACCATCTCCTTGAGCCAGTTGATGCTGATGCGCATTGCAGCCGATGGTACCCGTCAGGAAGCCGGCGTCAGGGCCGGGCTCCGGTCAAAACTGCTCGAGGAAGCGAAGGTCGTTCGCGAAGAGCAGGCGGATGTCGTCAAGATCGAACTGGCGAGCGGCTAGGCGGTCGATGCCAAAACCGAAAGCGAAGCCCGAGAACCGTTCCGGATCTATTCCGACCGTTCGCAGAACGTGCGGGTGGACCATTCCGGCGCCGCCCATCTCGATCCAGCCCGATCCCTTGCAGACGCGGCAGCCGGCGCCCTTGCAGACGAAACACTGATAGTCGAATTCGCAGCCAGGCTCGACGAAGGGAAAGTAGCTCGCGCGAAAGCGCACGGGCGCATCGGCGCCGAAGAGCTGCCGGACGAACTCCTCGCAGGTGCCGCGCAGGTCGGCGAGCGTGATGCCCTCTGCGACATTGAGACCTTCGACCTGGAAGAACATCGGATTGTGGGTCGCATCCGGCGTGTCGCGACGGAAGACGCGCCCCGGCGCGATGACACGAAGCGGAGGCTGTCGCCGCTGCATCGCGTGTATCTGTACGGTGGACGTCTGAGACCGGAGCGCAAGGTCTTCGGACACGTACATCGTGTCCTGAGACTCGCGGGCCGGATGGCCCTCCGGAATGTTCAACGCGTCGAAGTTGAAGAACGTCGTCTCGATCTCCGGACCGTCCTCGACCGAGTAGCCCATGCGGACGAAGATATCCTCGATGTTCTGCCGCAGGATCGTGATCGGGTGACGGTGGCCAAGCGGCGCGGCCCGCCCCGGCAGCGTGATGTCGACCGTCTCGCGAGCGAGCGTCGCGTCGCGTTCCCGGTTGGCGATTTCGGCACTGACCCGGTCGAGACCGGCCTCGACATGCTGCTGAAGCGCGTTGAATGCCTTTCCGAATGCAGCTCGATCTTCCGCTGCAATGGCGCCCATCTGCTTTCGCACATCGGTGACGAGGCCTGCCTTTCGGCCGAGCCATCGGTCCCGAAGCGCGCGGAGCGATTCGGCGTCGCTCGCCGATGCGACTTCCCTGTCGAACTGGTCGTGAAGTGATTCGAAGTTCGTGCTCATCGAAACGGTGGGCTATGACAGCTCCGGGTCAGCGCCCCATGCGAGCGCGCTGACCCGGGTGTGTCCGACGACGGGTGTTCAGGCTGCGGGAACGGCGTCGATCGCCTGCTTCGCAGAGCCGACGAGCGCGGCGAAGGCCGCCGGCTCGTGGACCGCGAGGTCCGCAAGCGCCTTGCGATCGAGCTCCACCCCGGCAAGCTTCAGCCCGTGCATGAACTGGCTGTAGCTGAGTCCGTTCAGGCGGGCCGCCGCGCTGATGCGCACGATCCACAGCGAACGGAAATCCCGCTTCTTCAGCTTGCGGCCGGTGTAGGCGAAATTCAGTGCGCGCTCGACGGACTCCTTGGCCTGTCGATACAGCTTCGATTTGTTGGCGCGATAGCCTTTGGCAAGCTCAAGTATCTTCTTGCGCTTCTGAAGCCGGCTACTTCCTCGTTTGACTCTTGGCATACGGAATACTCCTTCCTGACTGGCCCTCAGCGGGGCGTGTCCTCGTAAATCGGGTGCGCCCGCTGCTCAGGGCCGTCCGTACGGAAGCATGCGCTTCACGAGACCCGCGTCGTTCGGCGACAGAATCACGTCGTGATCAAGGTTGCGCTTCCGCTTGGAATCCTTCTTCGTGAGGATGTGGCGCGCGTGCGAATGGCCACGCTTCACCTTGCCGCTCGCTGTCATGCGAAACCGCTTGGCCGCGCCTTTGTGTGTTTTGAGCTTCGGCATCGTGCTACTCCTGAAACGTAAAAAATACCGTTGAATGCAAGCGCCGCGGGCAGGCCCCGGCGCGATCTCGCGTCTCGAGACGCAAACTCAGGCCTCCGGTTCGATTGCCGGGGGCTCGGGCGCCGGCTCGGGCGCCGCTGGACTTTCGACGGCTGCCGGAACAGCCTCCTCGATCTTGACTGCCGCAGTCGCTTCCGGAGCCGATGCGGCGGGTTTCGGCGCAGCCGGCTTCGGCTTGGGCTTGTTAGGCGCGCGTCCCTTCTTTGGTCCGATGATGGTGAACATGTTCATGCCTTCCATCTTCGGCTCGACTTCCATCGACCCTTCCTCGGCAAGTTCCTCGACGAGGCGCATCAACAGCGCAAGCCCGAGTTCCTTGTGCGTGACCTCGCGGCCGCGGAAGTGGACCGTCGCCTTCACCTTGTCGCCATCCTGGAGAATCCGGGCGGCGTGGTTCTTCTTGAAGTCGTAGTCGTGATCGTCGGTGCCGGGTCGGAACTTGATCTCCTTCACCTGGATCATCGTCTGCTTCTTCTTGGCCTCGTTGGCCTTCTTCTTCTGCTCGTACTGCCAGCGGCCGAAATCGATGATGCGGCAGACCGGCGGATCGACCGACGGCGCGACCTCGACGAGATCGAGCCCCTTTTCCTGAGCCAGGCGGATGCCCTCGGCCGGCGTCATCACGCCGAGCTGCCCGCCGTCCTCGTCGATGACGCGGATGCGCGGCGCACGAATGCGCGCGTTGATGTTGACCCGCGGTGCCCGCTCGGGGCGCATGGGCCGACGACCTCGACGTCCGAATCCGCTGATAGCTTCACCTCCTCGATAATCCGGCCTACGCCCCGCAGCGTCGGCCTGCCCCGCTTACGCGGGTGTGGGTACCTCGGCCGATTGCGCCTCTGAAGGCTCGGCCTCTCGCGAAAGTCCATCGCGCGAACGCGTGCGCGCCAGATCGAGCGCGCGCTCCGCGAACACGCTCACCGGCATAGAGCCGATGTCGCCATTCTTGCGATCGCGTACCGCGACCATCCGCTCCTCAACCTCACGATCTCCGACCACGAGCATGAACGGGATCTTCTTCATCTGCGCGTCGCGGATCTTCGACTTCATCGTTTCGCTGCGCAGGTCAGACTCGACTCGTAGCCCTGCGGCGCGAAGCTCTGCCGCCACCGAGTTCGCATAGTCGTTGTGCCGGTCAGAGATCGGCAGCACCCTTGCCTGTACTGGCGTGAGCCACACCGGGAAGTGCCCGGCGAAGTGCTCGATGAGCACGCCCATGAATCGCTCGAAGGATCCGTAGATCGCGCGGTGGATCATGATCGGCCGGTGCGGCCGGTTGTCCTCGCCGATGTATTCGAGGTCGAAGCGATTCGGCAGATTGAAGTCGAGCTGGATCGTGCTCAGCTGCCACATTCGGCCAATCGCATCGACGACCTTGAGGTCGATCTTCGGACCGTAGAAGGCGGCCTCGCCTTCCATCCGTTTGTACACGACGCCGTTCTTGTCGAGTGCCGCTGCGAGCGCCGCCTCGGCCTGGTCCCAGACAGCCGGGTCGCCCAGGTACTTCTCGCGATCTTCAGGGTCACGCACCGAGAGTTCGACGTGCACCTGATCGAATCCGTAGACGGCCAGCATCCGGCCCGCGAGGTTCCAGACGGCGTCCATCTCCTCCTCGAGCTGGTCGGCCCGGATGAACAGGTGCGCATCGTCCTGGGTGAAGCCCCGGACGCGGAGCAGTCCGTGCTGCACTCCCGAACGCTCGTACCGGTACACCGTCCCCATCTCGGCAATCCGCAGCGGCAGGTCGCGATAAGAGCGCTGAGACGTGCGGTACACCTCGACGTGAAACGGGCAGTTCATCGGGCGAAGCTGATAGGTCGCGCCGTCCTCACAGTCCATCTCCGGAAACATGTCGGAGCGGTAGTGCTTGGTGTGTCCCGACTTTTCCCAGAGTGCAGACGACCCGATCTGTGGCGTGTAGACCAGCTGGTAACCCGCATCGTATTGCAGGTGGTAGATGAAGTCCTCCATCTGCCGCCGCATGAATGCGCCATTAGGCAGCCAGAGCACGAGATTCGGTCCGACGTTCTCCGAGAATGCGAAGATCCCGAGCTCAGGACCGAGCCGCCGATGATCGCGCTTCTTCGCCTCCTCGCGCTGCTTGATGAAGCGGTCGAGTTCGTCCTGTTCGAAAAACGCCGTGCCGTAGATGCGCTGCATCTGCTCACGGTGCTCGTCACCGCGCCAGTAGGCGCCAGCGAGCGACAGCAGCTTGAAGGCCTTGATCTTGGACGTGAGCGGCAGGTGCGGTCCAAGGCAGAAGTCGATGAACTGGTCGCCCAGCCGGTAGGCCGAGACGACGTCGCCGCCCTTCTCCTCGATCAGCTCGCACTTGAGCTTGTCGTCGACCTCCTCGGCAAACAGCCGCAGCATTTCGGCCTTCGACATCTCGACACGCTCGTAGCGCAGGTTGCGCTTCACGAGCTCGCGCATCTTCTTCTCGATGCGGTCGAGGTCCTCGGGCGTAAATGGACGCTCGGGAAGGAAGTCGTAGTAGAAGCCGTAGTTGGGGTCCTCGATGAGCGCCGGACCGACGCCGAGCTTCGTTCCCGGAAAGAGCTCGAGCACCGCAGCCGCAAGCAGGTGGGCCGTCGAGTGCCGATAGATTTCGAGCGCTTCGCCCGAGTCCGTCGTGATCGCCTCGACCGTAGCGCCTTCGGGTGCAGGCGACGTCAGGTCGACGAGTTTCCCGTCGACGCGCGCGGCGAACGCACGTTTGGCGAGCTTCGGATCGACCGCCTTGAGGCGGTCCGCGGCTGACGGTACGACGTTCTGTACTTCTTCCATGATGAACTCGCGAATGCACGTCGGCGCCGCCAGAATCGGTCGAAGCGACCGGAACCGGCAGCGGTTACCAAAAGGATCTGACGTGACGTTCGTGCGGGACGAGGAGCCCCGCGAAAACTGCAACGATCGGATCTCACACCAGCGCCCCCGCGTCATCCGCCGCCCGCGCGCCCCGGAGAGGGCAACGACCGCGTGCTGGCGTCAGCGGGGAACTTCGGGAGCTGGCGCAAAATGGAGAAATGGTAGGCGCGTGCGGATTTGAACCGCAGACCCCTACCGTGTCAAGGTAGTGCTCTACCCCTGAGCTACGCGCCTATACCAAAAATCACTGACAAAGAACGAACCGGCAGAGTAGCAGCCGGCCGCTCGGGCTGTCAACACCGAGATCCGTGTGGAGATGGCCGCAAGTCCATTCATTTCCATGTTTACTTGCGGCCTTTCAAGGGTGTAGCATCGCGACGCAATTGGTTTGACACTGACATTGCCCCCCAATTGGCGCGGGATCCTCTCTCGCGACACCCATTGGGACGCTACTTATCAAGGAGCTGGGATATGAAGCCGCGAATCACCGCACTCACTCTTCTCGCCATCTGCCTGCTTGCCGCACCGGCTGTTCAGGCGCAGCGCGGCGTCGGAGACGCCGACTCGGGAACGATCGGGTACATCCCGCACGGACTCGGGGCCGACATCGTCTCGCGGGCTTTCACAAATGCGGTGCTCAGGACCGGCGCTGGCGAAGCCGTCGGCAAGGTCAAGACCGCAACGGTTGTCACGACGACCAAGGTACTTCAGGCGCTTCGCGTCCAGGTAACGGGGCTGACCCCCAATGCCGAATACGCACTCGTCATCGACAGCACGCTCGTTGGAACGGCAACGGCCACTTCGGACGGCGCCCTCAAGATGAAGTTCGCTGACCCGTCGAATGGCCGGGTGGCGGCCCTGCCGGAGGCGGTCAAGCCGATCGCGCTCGCGCAGCAGGTGCAGATCTACGAAGTGTCGTCGCAGCGATTGATCGCCTCGGGCACGTTCGGAACGAACGGTGGGGGAGCTGGCGGCCGGTAGTTCCGGGTTCCTCTCTTCGGCACTGAATAAAGGATGGCGACCCGGATCGAGTCCGGGTCGCCATTCTTGCTTTTCAGTAGCTCGTTCCGCTTCAAGTACGACCCGCTCCCTATCGCTCGCGGTACTGATCGTGGCGGAGCCTGTCCATTGAATCGAAAGTGCGC
>CAZXLQ010000019.1:0-6301 GCA_964641945.1 uncultured Clostridia bacterium | reverse complement strand
CTATCGCTCGCGGTACTGATCGTGGCGGAGCCTGTCCATTGAATCGAAAGTGCGCTCTCCCGTTGATGAAGCTGGCCTTGTAGGGATCAGTACCGCGAGCGGTATCGAGCGGGTTCCCCAGCGACAGATGGAAACCTCTTCGTCAAGCACCCATCTCGCCGCGCAATCGGGCTATCTCCTGCCTCAGCACGGGTACCGCCCCGAGGCTTCGAGTCTGCGTGTTCACCTCACTAGCCTTGAGCGTGTGGTACTTCGAAAGCGCGAGCTTCACGACGGTCTGCGAGAGTCCCTTTGCAGCACGGTAGCCGCCATATCCCCCGGACTTGAATCCTCGCACGTGGAATACGCTTCGGCGGAAGAGCGACGTGATCGAGTCGAACTCGTCCTGCGAGATCACGCCGAGCGCAACTTCGTCGACGAGGTGCGTTCGTATGATCCGGCGCTCCCGGTAGAGGCAATACCCGACCGCCACCATGAATATGAGGAAGGACGGAATCCAGACGACCGCATATGCGCCGAAGAACAGCTCGGCCCCGCCGCCGGCACCCGCGAGCACCGCGATGAGGTTCCACATGGCGTGCAGGAACACGGCTACGCAGTAACCGATGACCGGCGCAGTCCAGGCGATCACACCGCGTTTGCGCTCGCGCGCGAGGCCGACTCCGATGCCCGTCATCGACGTGAAGAGCGGGTGCGAAAACGGTGCGAGCAACCCGCGCAGCACCATGAGCACGACGCCACCTCCAAGGCCCGCCTCTCCTACTGCGCGACCGTAGTAAAGGATGTTCTCCACCGTCGCGAAACCGAGCGCGATGACACAGCCGTAAACGATGCCGTCTACGACTCCGTCGAAGTGTTTGCGCAGAACGAAGAGGACTACGAGGAGCCCGATACCCTTCATCGCCTCTTCGGCAATGGGAGCGGAGATAACCGCACCTACGAAGTCGGCGACCTCGGCCGATCCTCCGGAGGCAGCTGCCGCAATCGCTGAAGCCGTATCGTTGACGAGCAACGAGCCGAAAATGGCGATTACGCCACCCCAGACGAACGCGGCCGCGAGCGCCCACATCGGCTCGGGGTCATAGCGGTCGACGAGCCGGACGATCGTGAGATAGAAGACCGCCGGAACGAAGGCCATGATGCTCGCGATGATCAGGACCGGAAGCCCGAGCTCCGCAATGAATATCAACAGCAGCAGCCCGAACACGCCGAAGACGATCAGCCCGAAGCAACCAAGACCGATGACCTGGAGGACGAACCCGGCACTCTGCTTCGCCTGCTGCGGTGGCGGAATGAACGGTGGCGGTGTCCCCATCATCCCCTGCTGCGGTGGGTAGCCGGGAGGATATCCAGGTGGTTGTGGCGGTTGTGGCGGCTGTGGCGGGCCCTGACCCCAACCGGGAGGCGGCGTCCAGTTGTTCGACATTTGGTGTCCTCGGATGGTCGCGGCCGTCGCAGCGGAGCCGCTAAGATCTGTCGCTGGCAACGTTCGGCGGCCACACAGGCACTAAACGTCAGAAGTTTCGTACCAGAACCGCGCCCTTTCGGGAAGGAGAAGTACCGTGCGTCTTGCAGTCCGTTCGACCGGGTCCCACATTCTCGCCGCAGCTCTGCTGCTGGGCGTCGCGCTTCCTGCCGCTGCAGGGGCTCCGAAGAGTCCCTACGACAAATACCGCAACGAGACGTACTCGAACGACGGACTCATGAGCGAGCAGGAGGAAATGCGCATAGGTGCGCAGGTCCACCAGCAGGTCCTGCAGAAGTACCGGATCGTGCAGGACCCGGAAATCGCCGGCTACATCCAGGATCTCGGTGATCGAATCGCGCGATCCTCGAAGCGCCCGAACATCCGTTACCAGTTCTACGTGATCGACGACTCGACGGTGAATGCGTTTGCCCTTCCAGGCGGGTACGTTTACGTCCACACCGGTTTGCTCAAGATTGCGCGAACCGAGGAGGAGCTTTCGGCGGCCATCGCCCACGAGGTCGGCCACATCGTTGCCCGTCACGGGTTGCGAAACGTGAAGAAGGCACAGCGAACGGCGTTGATCTTCGGAATTATCGGAGCGGGCGCATCAGTCGCGACCGGGGGAGGTGCGGCCGGCGAGGCCGCAGAGTTGGCTTCGCAGATTCTGGCAACTGGCGTGATGACGAAAAACAGCCGGGACTTCGAGCGGGAGGCCGACTACCTGGGCTTGTACACGATGCGAGACGCCGGCTATCAGCCGCTCGGGATGGCCCTGATGTTCCAGCGACTCAACGAGGCCGGCGCGAGTGCTAAGTCGAGCTCGGGAGGCGGCATTTTCGCGAGCCATCCGAATGCGAACGAACGGATCAAGAACACGCTCGGCGAGATAGATGCGCACCTCGGAGGGACTCCGGCTCCCGTCGCGAAAGGCTCGCGGCCGCGGCGAGCGTCGGGCGCCGCCAAGCCAGCGCCTGCGACGGCCGTCGCGGCGAATTCGGCCGGCTTCGATTCGATGAAGGCCGCGCTCGGAAACGTGGCGAACCGAACGTATCGAAACACGAATCAACGGAACTATCCGGGGCGCAACTATCCCGGACAGAATCCGAACGGAACGTACGATCCGAACACGCAGCCCGCGCCGAACGACCGTCCGGTCCTCACGCGAAAGCCGTAGTCGCCGGGTGCGACGCCCTGGCGGCCTCGCAACGGCCCAAGGGGCAGCACAACTTCGCGACAGGACGCGTTCAGCGTTCCGACGCCGCGGCCGCCAGAGCGAGAAGTTCGAGCGACCGCACGACGTCCTCCGGAGCCACGTGCCCGGTGCCGGGTCGCCAGCGGACCTCATGGTGGTGAACGTAGAGTTCCGTCGCGGCCCCATACGTCGACGGATCGGTCAACGACGCGAGTGCCGCGCTGAAGCGCGATTCCGAGAGGATGCGCTGGGCCGATTCGGGACTCGTAGACCGGACCGTCATCGGCACGGAAGCGGGAATCGTCGCCACGACGGGCCAGGCTCTGCCGTCGAGCAGCGGCGTTCCGTTCGAGACGGAGAAGCCGTTGCGGGGTCGCGCCGACATGCGGACGTCGAACACCGGCCGCTGGGAGGCTCGTGCGGGCACGACGAGGACTTCGACGTCGCGCCCGTTCAGTCGTCCGGTGTAGGAACGGCCGAACCCGAGGTGCGAAGCCGATGCGAACCCGATCTCCGCAAAAATCCCGTCGTATCGGGCGCCCGCCCGCAGAAACGAACGCAAGGTCAGGAATGCCAGCGAGACGACCCATGCGAACCCGAGCACCCCCGTGAGAATCGCAGCCGGGAGGTTCCGCTCCATGGCGAACGGTTCGGGTAAGCCCGCTGGCAGGGGAACCGACACGAGAGCGACAGCCAGACCGAAGATCAGAACCGGCGGAATGATGAGCCACGCGGCGAGTCTCACGGCAACGGTCTCCTTGGCGGCGGGATGGGCAACCTCAGACTACGGCTCAAAGGCCGTCGGCGGACCACCTGAACTGGTAGCGTCGTCTCGATCGGACCGCGTTGGATGGGCAATGTCGTCCTTCCGGCCGCTGCGCGACCGCGTGTTACCGGGCACAGCGCCGTCGAATTGGCCACCTGAACAGGTGGTGACCCGCCTATCGACTGTGGGTATCGTGGGCTTCGATCGCCGCTGCGGCGCGCGACGGAACTTCGAAACCGGAGAAAAGCTCATGACCACTCGATTCGTTCTTCTGGCGTTCCTGATCGGATCGGTCGCCGTTTCGATCCCGGCACAGACGAGTTCCGAGTTCGAGTTTCGCCAGTTCGTCCAGGCGAAGAACGCCACGACGAACCGGCTTCGGATGAGCGAACCGCGCTTGACGATCGACACGCTCGACGAAGCGAACTTCCTGCTCGCGATCGCACGCGAGCTCGACTACCCGACGACGCGCAAGACGGTCTCGGACGGCGTCCGTCGCTTTCCGCAGACCGCGTCGAGCGTGAACGTGACGGCCCTGCTGACGACGTTTCCGGATCGCTTCCGGCAATCGACCGGAGCGAACGCCGTCGCCGAGGCGAGGCGACATCTCGGAATGGCGCGATCGGCCGGGAACCGGATCAAGGCCGGCGATCACGCGGATCTTGCCGTCGCGCTCGCAGACGTCGTTCTTGCCGTGCTCCCGGACGACCCCGGCGCTCTCGAGGTCCGTCGCGACGCATCGGCGATCCTTGGCAAGCCGGCGGCGGGTGGAGGCGCGGCCGCGGGAGCCGTGGATTCGAACCTCGCGACGAAGATCGTGTTCTACCGGAAGCCGGCCGGCGCCGGCTCCGCCGATGCATCCACGGCGAGCGCATCCTTCACGGCCGGCGAACCGGTATATGGAGTCGCCTATTTGCGCGGTCCGGTGCGCGAGCTCGTCGACATCCCGAACCAGGACTACGTCGGGAAGATGGTGAAGTACCGGATCTTCGTCGACGGACAGGAGCACCTCGACTTCAAGGGATATCCGGCGTACCTGACGTGGGACGAGTACCAGGATCCCAACCGCACCCGACTCGCCGTCGACCTGGCGCCTCTTCCGGAGGCCGTGGACTACCCGCGGGCTCGTCTTTACGACAACGCGATCAAGTTCACGAAGCTGCTCGCCGATTCGCCTCCGGGTCGGCACGAGATCGAAGTGCACTTGATGGCAGGCGAACGTCTCGCGGCGAAAGGGAGCTTCGTCCTCGACACGACGTCCGGCGCTTCGAGCCTGGCTGACCGTTCGACCGCGCTGCACCGCGAGCGGATTTCGAAGGTCCGCCTGCCGCAGCCGAAGATGTCGAATCCCGGACTGCAGAGCGCCATGGCTTCGGCGCTCAAGGCGAACGGCTGGCACCAGCAGGTGCTGCGTGTCGTCATCACGTCCGCACAGTGGACGATCCACCGGAACGCGTTCGGCGTGATCATGTTCCGGAGCGTCAACACGACCGTGGCGCTCAAGGAACAGGACGGCCGGTGCCGGCTTTTCGAGATCTCGTTCAAGCAACCGTACCGTGGCGGCGGGTACGGAGCCGCCGAACAGCACGGCGTCGGCGACAACGATGACATTGCATGCGAGAACGTCCGCTGACGGCCATTTCTTCACGCGAGGATCCGATTCATGAATGCCTGGAACGAAGTCCGCCGTGCGGAACGCGGTTCGATTCGACCGGGATGCGGCTGTGCGATCGCCGGGTCCATCTTCGGATTCGTCGTATCGGCGGCACTCGTGGTCCTCCTGCTCATCGGCACTCTGACGAACCCGGACCCCGACGGATCGCGCGGCGTCTCCGCAACCGAACTGGTCGTCTACGCCGTGCTCATCTTCGTCGGTGTCATTGGCGGCGGAGTCGTGGCGCAGTCGATTTCCCTCTTCACCAAGCGGATCCGGGCCCTGTACTTTTGACGCCGGATTCGACGCATCCCTCGAACGAACCGCGGACGCCCCCGGCGCCGCGAATCAGGAGCAGCCCATGAAGCGCAGCGTGCGACCCGCCCTCCTTCTGCTGACGTGCACTCTCGTCAGTGCGTGTTCGACGTCGACTTCCGCGCCGGGAACGGCGCCTTCCAACGCCGCTTCCGGGTCGGCGGCCCCGGCAGGCGGCGGACCCGCGCCGTCCGGCGCCAACACGGCGAGCGTAAAATCGACTCACAGCGGCTATCCGGCCGGACTCGATTTCAGCCGAATCTCGTCCGCCGTCGCCGAGTACGGCTTCGCCGGCAACAAGAAGAGCGTCTTCATCTACCTCTCCAACACCGATCTGACTTCGATCGACCCATCGAAGAACAAGCTCGCCGAAGGCCAGGGAATCGTGAAGCTCCTGCTGATCCGGACCGAAAAAGACGTCGACCCGGGGACATACGTTCCCGCCAGCGGTACGGCCGACTTGAAGGTCGAGCCTTCCATCGTCGTGGCGAACGGGACGACGCTCCAGTTCTCGTCCTTCGATACGAAGGGCTCGGTCACGCTGACGTCGATCACGGCGGACAAGGTGACCGGCACGT
This sequence comes from uncultured Clostridia bacterium, assembly GCA_964641945.1. Lineage (GTDB taxonomy): Bacteria > Acidobacteriota > Blastocatellia > UBA7656 > JADIYM01 > JADIYM01. The sequence goes on along the minus strand of CAZXLQ010000019.1, from coordinate 328 downwards.
TCGACCTGAAGGACAACAACCACTCGATCAGCGGGTCGTTCGACGCCCCGTTCAAGAAGTGAGTCGTCCCGTGGTTCGATCCGCCAATCGTGCCGTCTGCGCGCTCGCGAAAATCAGCATCGCCGGTTTCGCGATCGCGCTCGCCGGGTGCGGGTTGATGACGTCGGCGCCGCGTGAAGGCACGCGTAAGGCCGCGCTCGGCGACGACCTGCTTGCCGGCACACCCATTCCGGCAAGCCGGCTCGAGCCCCCGACGGCGCCGAACGCGGCGTTTCTGGCGTCGCTCGAGTTCCCTGACGCCGCGTGGATCGTCCATCCGGCGCTCGTC
>CAZXLQ010000018.1:0-30690 GCA_964641945.1 uncultured Clostridia bacterium | reverse complement strand
GTGAAACGAGGTCGCTTGCGCACAGGAATGAACACACTTGACTCAGATCGACGTCACGACCGGCGCCTCTGGCGACTGCCTGTCTTGGTGTGGATTTCATTCGTGGCATTCATCGCTCTTTCCGGAGCTATGTCTCCGGGTGACCCGCAGGCACAGGTCGCGGCCGTGACGTACGACGACCTCGCACCGATCCTTCAGAGCCGGTGCGTCATGTGCCACGGCGGCAATTCGCCGGCGGCCGGTCTGCGGCTCGACAGCCTCGACGGGCTTAAGGCGGGAAGCAGGAAGGGCCTCGTGGTCAGAGACGGAGATCCGGCGGGAAGCGAGATAGTCCGGCGGCTCAAGGGGGTCTCGACACCTCGTATGCCGATGACAGGGCCACCGTTTCTCTCCGATGCCGAGATAGCCCTGTTCGAGAGCTGGATCGCCGCCGGTGCACAGGTCGGAACGATGGCCGCTTCAGCAGGAATCCCGGCGGTCGCTGCAGGCCCGCCTGTCCGACCGAGTCCGGGTCAGCCGGTGACCTACGCACATGTCGCGCCGATCCTGGCAGCACGGTGCGTGAAGTGTCATTCCGACAATGGACTGATGGGCGCCGCGCCCGAGGGCTATCGGCTCACGTCGTACGAGACTACGATTTCTGCTGCAGATCGCGCCCGTGTCGTTCCGGGGCATCCCCTGGCAAGCGAGCTCGTGCGTCGAATCCGCGGCTACGCGAGGCCCCGCATGCCTCGAGACGGTCCGCCGTACCTCAGTGATGAGGAGATGAAACTCATCGAGGACTGGATCAGGGACGGAGCGCGCGATGCGGGCGGCCGTACCGCTCCGGTACCTTCGGGCGCGAAGGTCCGCCTGCACGGAACGCTCGGCAACGGTTGGACGCTCGATGGGCTCGAGCTTAACGTCTCCGGATGGACGCGGCTCGACAAGTCGCCCGGACCGGGAAGTTATGTCGAAGTTCGCGGTACCGTACGGACCGGCGGCCGCATCGACGTCGAGAGACTCCGGCGTCGTTGAGAAAAGGGGCCACGGATCTCACAGGACCGGCAGATCTACACGAATCTGAGTCTCATGTAAGATCTGCGCCGATCCGTTCGGCCTGTGAAATCCGCGGCCCTCTTTCGCAACGACGGCCCCTCGTCTCGATTGAGCGGCCGGGAACCGGTCGCCGGCGAGACATGAAACCGGCCCGAACTTCGGGTGTGCATCGCAAGCTCTCCTGCATCGAGTTGTAGCAGCTCACGGGGAGCACGCGTAACTGCGTATTCAGGCAGGGTTCAGGGGCTGGCTGCGTTATACGAGGCGGTCGCGCAAGGCGCGAGCGACGGCTTCGCTCTTCGAGTGGACCTCGAGCTTCAGATACACGTTCCGCAGGTGGAACGATACGGTGTGTCTCGAGATACCCATACTGGCGGCGGCTGTCTTGTAGTGGTGACCTTCGACGAGCAGCCTGAGTAGTTCCTTCTCCTGGGGAGTGAGGTGGCAATCGGCGCGCTCGGGCGGCCGGAAATCGCGGAAGAGCGTCACGACACGGCGCGCCACTTCGGGCGACATCGGTGCGCCCCCATCCGCCACCTCGCGGATGCTCTCGAGCAGTCGGGCCGGCGGTGTGCTCTTGAGAAGATAGCCGCAAGCGCCGGCGCACAATGCGCCGAACACTTCGTCATCGTCCTCGAAAATCGTGAGCGCGACGACGGGCAGTTCAGGGTGCCGTTTGCGAAGGATGCCGATTCCCTCGAGTCCCGACATCCCAGGAAGGCCGAGGTCCGTTACCACCACGTCCGGGACATCGTGGCCGATACCTTCGAGCGCGTCCTCCATCGTCTCGTAACTGCCGGCACACCCGAATCCTGGCGTTCCGCGAAAGAGCATCGCGAGTCCCTCACGGACCTCCCGGATATCTTCAATGATCGCCACTGCGATCCTGTTCGATTCATTGGGCACTCTGGATGTCTGAGTATGCACGAAGCGGCGCCTTGCGCTACCTGCGTATCGATGCAGGTCCGTGCAACGGCACGGAAAGAGAAATGCGCGTTCCATTCCCCGGCTCGGACCGGATGTCGACCTCACCGCCGAGGGCGGCCGCGCGCCGCCGGATGTTTCGCAGACCGTTTCCGTCGCGCACGAGCGACGCGTCGATTCCGCACCCATCGTCCGCGATCAGCAGCTCGAGTCGGCGACGGCCTACATGCAGCGAAACCTCCGCGTGCGCGCACCGCGAGTGCCGGGCGGCGTTGTTCACCGACTCCTTGAAGACCAGGTAAATTTGTCGGCGCATCTCGTGGCCGAGCCGCAGGTCGTCTACGTCGTCGGCCGAGAAGTCGAGTGCGATCTCGCGCGGTACGAAAGTCTGCTCGGCATATTGCCGCATGCGTCGGGCCAGGTCGCGCAGTGAGTCTCGATTCGGATCTATGGCCCAGACTATGTCGTTCATCGCGGAAACCGATTCGCGCGAAATACTCGCAATCGACCGGAGAAGATCCGGCGAGTTGTCGGGCCGGACTCCGACGCCTGCAGCTTCACTCAGAAACGCGATCCGCGTCAGGTTCGCGCCGATGTCGTCGTGCAGATCGGTCGCAATGTGCGTCCGGACGCGTTCGACTTCGAGGAGACGCGCGACGCGGTAACGATAGAGCCCATAGGCTGCGAGCGCCATCAGCACCACCCCGAGCGCGACGAACCATCCGCGTCGCCAGACGGGCGCGAGAACCGTGAACTCGAACGACGCGGGTTCCGGGCTAGAGACGTTCGTCGCATCGACCGCACGCACGAGGATTCGATAGGTACCCGGCCCGAGGTTCGCAAAAGTGACGGTTCGCTCTGAGCTCGGGACGGACCAGTTCGAGTCCGCGCCCTCGAGACGGTGCTGGTACCGAAGCTCTTCGCCGAGGCTCGTGCCGAGGCCGAGAAAATCCAGACTCACGCTGTTCTCGTCGGGCCCGAGTTCCATCGACGCCAGGGTGGATTCGCCAAGCGCCGATACGGTTTGCGCAACGCCAGCCACCCGCAGTCCGGTCATCAGCGTGCGGGGCGGATCGCGGTCTCGCTCCGGTTCCGGGTCGGGGCGTACGAGACCGAAGGGAGATCCAAACCACAGGCTCCCGTTCCGGTCGCGGAAGGCGCAGTGCAGGTTGCTCTTCGGCAGGCCGTCGGCCGACGTGAAGTGTTTGACGGCTCCTGTCTGGAGGTCGATGCGATCGACGCCGCGTGTCGTTCCTGCGTAGATTCGCCCCCATCGATCGGCAACCACGCTCCACACATTGTCGCTCGCGAGTCCCTCGGCCATCGTGTACGTGACGAACCGAGGCTGCGCGGCGGCCGGATCGTCCACGCGGGCGAGCCCGCCCCTGCTCGAAGCGATCCACATGCGCCCGGAGTCGTCGATGTAGATGGCTCGAATCCAACCTTCGGGCACACCCACCTCTCCGGTGAATCGGGTGCAGCCGCCATTCGCGAACCGCAACAGACCGCCGCTGCCGGTGCCAACCCAAACGGCGCCGTCAAGGCTCTCGCCAAACGACGTGAATTCGGACGTGACGCCAAGGCCGGTCTCGGCCGTCAGGTCGATGAAATGCCCAGTCGAACGTTCCCATCGAAGCACTGAAGGCGGGCCAATGGTCGCCAACCAGACGTTGCCGCGAGAGTCCTCGAAAATACGGAAGACCTCTTGACCGTCGAAGATCGGCTCAGTACGCAAGCGGAGGACTGAGTCGGGACGCTCGGCTGTTGGAAATCGGCCCGCCCCAACGCCGGACGGGACCCACCACGCGCCCGCCTGGTCCTGAATGACCGTTTGTCCCCAGCCCCAGCCGGGGTAGATCCCCCGAAACGGTCTCGGAGCAACTGAGGTGAACATCGTCCCATTCCATCGATGGACGAGTCGCCGGGAATCGCTTGTCGTTACTATCAGGTCGCCGGCGTTGCTCTCGAAGATCGAGTTCACGGATACCGACGAGAGTCCATCCGCACCGGTGTAGCCCGTGAAGCCGTAGCGGTTCACGCGCAGGACACCGCACGCGGTGGCGAGCCACAGGTTTCCGTCCCGGTCTTCTGCGATGTCCCAGATCTCGCGAGCGCACGCTCCATCGAGGGCGGCACGTCTTTCGAACACTCGCGGGTGCGCTGCATTCCTCGTCCACAGCCCTTCCGTCGTCGCGACCAAGAGCGTTCCGTCCCGCGACTCGAAGAATGCATTGCCCCAACCCGACGGAGAACCGACTCCGATGTCGGCTATCAGGAGTGGCGCACTCGCCGACGTCCGAGGAGACGAGCGGCTGATCTGGTATTGCGTGCCGATCCAGAGCGCACCTTCGGAGTCTTCGTACACGCTCTTGATCACCAATCCGCTTCCGACCCCGGGAAGCGAGAAAGTCAGCACGGATGTGTCGGGCTGCACACAGTGCACCTTGCCGAGCGTTCCGGCTGAGACTTCTCCCCATCGACCCTCGGAGAGTGCCGTCACCGGATCGTCGGTACCGAGCTCGATTCGCGATGCGGTCCAGCGCCCATCTGCTTCGACGAGACGGTAGAGTCCGCCATTCGTTCCGCACCAGAGCGACCCGTCGCGCGTCTCGAGCAGACAGTTGACATCATTCGACGCCGATCCGTCGCCGAGCCCCTCGACAACGAAGAGAGGTGCTCCGGCTTCGCGACGGGGGTTGAGACGGCACAGCCCGCCCGACGTCGCCACCCACAATGCGCCATCGCGCGTAAGTTGAACGTCCACGACGCTCCGGTTCGGCAAGCCGTCCCGCGTTGTGTAGGTGGCAAAGGTGTAGCCGTCGAATCGCGAGAGCCCGTCGTTCGTGCCGAACCAGATGAACCCCTGCGAGTCAGCCACTACTCGATAGACGGAATCCGACGCGAGTCCGTCCGCCGTGGTGTAGATTCGGATGGGTAGCCGCTCCGCAATCGCGGGGGTCGGCGCCACGGCCAGCAGCCCAATGACGAATGCGAGCTTGAGCAGGCTGCGTGGCGGCATTGGCGAGGCAAGTCCTTTCGCGCCCGCCGCGCGTGTTTGCCATAAGAATGAAGTCCCCGCGGACTAAGGACGATTCAGGGAATCGTCGACACCACCGCCTCGGAGTATGCAGGGCCGGGATTCGCGATGCGCACCGCAACCTGTGTGCCTGGAGTCACATCCGCCCGGGCGATGCGGACTCGAAACGTCTTCTTGCCGGTCCTTTCGACCGACATCAACGGCACCTGCGTGCCCGATCCGTCAGCCAGCGTCACGTCGACGGTCGCATTGTCGAGGATGAACTTGCCGCGCACGGTCAGTGAGACGTTGGCTCCCGCCTCGACCGTGACCTTCTTCACCAGCGGGCCGATGAGGAGAAGGGAAACGACGGCCACTGACGGGTCGGTACCGGGATTCCGCACCTGGACGACGAGGCTTCCCGGGGTGTTGCGGACTTCCGGAATCTCGTCGAGCGCGACGCGAAGAGTACGCATGTCGATGAACTGGGTCGGTGCGTCGATTCCATTCAGTATCGCCACCGAGCCGGCGACGAACAGCCGTGATTGATCCGGAGATGCGTTGTTCAATGTCAGCACGATCCCCGGCTCTCCGGCATAGGTCTTCTTCTTGTCCGGAGTGACGGTGACAGATGTCAGGAGCGGGGAGTTCTGAGCACCGCGCCCGGCTCGCTGACTGAACCAGCGACCGGAAATGACATAGGACTCGCCGGCGGCATCCATTCGGTTGCCGGCTCCGTCGCCGCCCATTGCATTCGGAATAAGGTCGATGTAGCCGTCTCCGTCGACGTCGCCCGTTGCCAGCGAATACGTGAACATGTCGCCGGAATCGGGCGCCACGATCTGGAAGATCGGTACGGAAACCGGGTTGTTCGCCGTATCGACGATCGCCGGAAACGGCTGCTCGGTGCCAAAGATGACCTTGAGATCGCCGGCCGACTCTCGTCCGGCCCCGGCATTGATGGGACTTCCAAAAAGGATGTCGTCGAGTCCGTCGTCGTCTATGTCGGCGATCCGCAGGGAATCCGCCCCGATATCACCAGCATTCTCGCCGTAAATCGTCAGGGCCCTTGCATTGGCGGCGTTGCGCAGGTCGATCCGGTCTCCCCGGCCGAATCTGTCTCCCCAGACGATGTAGCCAACGCCGGCCGCGTTTCGTCCACCCGGTGCGTCGGCAACGAGCGCACCGATTGCGAGGTCATCTCGTCCGTCGCCATCGATGTCGCCTGCATCGACGTCTTCGCCGAAATACCCACCGGCCTGGTCGCCGTATACGATCGTCGCGTCGTTCGGCGGGTTCGAAAGCTGGATCGTCGAGGCCCATGACGCACGACCGTAGAGGACGGTCACCTCGCCGGCGTTCTGTCGATCGTTGTTCGGACCATCGCCGCCGCCCTGGCCGATGCCATTGTTCACCTGACCGTAGCCCGTATATGCAGCGCCGGCGCGCGAAACGCCAGCCGAGCACGCTACGTCGCCGAATCCGTCTCCGTCGAAGTCGCCAACCGAGATGCACGATCCGAAATGATCCTGATCGTCGACGCCGTAAACCGCGGTGACATCGAGGCTGCCAAGATCGGAGCCGCGGCTGAGATCGATCTTCGCGGGAAAGACCTGTCCTCCGGGGATCATGTAGAGAATGCCGCGTGCGCTGCCGGCCCCGCTGCTGCTTTTCGCGAGGTCGGCCGAGACGAGAATGTCAGCGATATCGTCGCCCGTCACGTCGTCGGCGTGCACCCAGAAGCCCAACCGATCGCCGGCGTTGGCGCCAAGGATCTGAATGACTCCGGGTCCGGGATTGACGAGGTCGGTGACCGCCGGAAATTCGGGCTGGCCAATCACGACGTAGGCCACACCTGCCTGCATTCGATTCGAGTCATTGTCGAACCCGTCGCCGTTCTGGGCTCCCGTCAGTACGTCGGCGATCCCGTCACCCGTGACGTCGCCGAGGGCGATTTCGGTACCGAGAAAATCGTCCGGACGAGCTCCGTATATCGATGCCGTCCCGGCCGGCGCCTCCGCCATGTCGACGACGGTTCCGGTCAGGGCTGTCTCGGATCCGAACGCAATGTTGATCTGGCCGGCGGCCCTGCGTCCGCCAGACGGCCCCGAAGGACCGTAAAACGCCGCGAGCGCCACGTCGTCGAATCCGTCCCCGTTCACGTCTCCCGAGCCGACGGGCATGCCGAGCAACGAACCTTCAGGATAACCGTTGTAGACGGTCATCTGGCCCATCTGGCCCGTATCCCGGGCGTCCCAGATCCGCGTGTAGTCGGCAGCCGCCGGAGCGACCGGCAGGCCAACGAATACGAGAAGCGGAAGGCAGAGGCGTGAAATGATGCTGCGTGTCACGTGGTGCGGTGCTCCCTTCGAATGTGTATCCGGGATGATACCAGCTTGCCCAACCCGGGCTTTGCCATCCTATCCGACAGAGCCGAAAGGGGCTCCGGCCGGCTTGGTTGACAAAGTCCGCAATGACCGTATACTTCTCGCTTTTTGGCAGGAAGATGGAAATCGATCTTATTCACCTTGAACCGGAAGGCGAGCGAATTCGACGGTCGTTCGAAGCTTCCGATTTCGGCACGCCACGGAAGCGAGACCAGCTTCGTCTGCTCCGGGTCGATCTGACGGCGTGGGTGAGACCCGAAGGTGGAGTGGTACGCGTTTCCGGCGAGATCGATGCCACCGTCAATGCCGAGTGCGACCGTTGTTTGAAACCGCTTGAACTTGCCCTGGTCGGATCCTTCGACCAGCGGTACGTGCACGATGCCGCTCCGAGCGGCGTCGATGTCGACGAGACGGAGCTCGATGCTTCGGAGCTCGACATCGAGGAACTGCCATCCGGCGTCCTCGACATCCGGGACGTTGCGCGTGAACAGGTCGATCTGCTTGCCCCGATGCATGTCTTGTGTTCGGAGGCTTGCCTGGGGCTGTGCCCGACCTGCGGTATTGACCTGAACACCAGCGCCTGCGGATGTGACAACGAAGAGATCGATCCGAGATGGGAAGCGCTCAAGCGGTTGCAGAATTCCTGAAATTACAGAATCCGACGAGAAGGTGACTCACAATGCCGAATCCGAAACGACGCCATTCCAAGTCGCGACGCAACATGCGCCGCGCACACGATGCCATCGACGCACCGCAGACGGTCGCATGCAAGAACTGCGGTCAGCCGTCGATGCCGCACCGTATGTGCCCGAGCTGCGGGTTCTACGACGGCCGGCAGATCAAGAAAATCGAAGACGAGGCATAGCCTCCGTTACCGCTCGCGCGCGCGCCTGATGATCAGAATTGCCGTCGACGCGATGGGGGGCGATCACGCCCCGGGTCCCGAGGTCGAAGGATCCATCCAGGCCGCCAACGAACTCGGCGTCGAAGTCGTGCTCGTCGGCGCAGAGGCGCGTCTGCGCGAGGAGCTTCGTCGCAAGGGCTGGCACGGCGGCCGCGGCATCGACGTCCTCGACGCGACGGAAGTAATCACGATGTCAGATCCGGTGGCCCAGGCGATTAGACGCAAGCGCAATAGCTCGCTTCACGTCGCGGCCCAGGAAGTGGCGGAAGGTCGGGCCGACGGGCTCGTCTCGGCTGGCAACACCGGAGCGGTGATGGGCGTCGCGATGATAAAGCTCGGTACGCTGCAGACGGTGGATCGCCCAGCGCTCGCGACCGTCCTGCCGACCGTCACGGGACGAGGGGCGCTTCTGCTAGACGTCGGAGCCAACGCCGAGTGCAAGCCCGAACAGCTAATGCAGTTCGGTGTGATGGGCTCGATCTACGCGCGGGCCATTTTTCACATCGACGACCCGAAGGTTGCGATTCTGTCGATTGGCGAAGAAGAGGTGAAGGGCAACGACCTCACAAAGGAAGCCCATCAGCTGCTCAAGACGGCGCCGATCCGGTTCGTCGGCAACATCGAGGGCCGCGCCATTTTCAGCGGAGACGTGGACGTCATCGTCTGCGACGGGTTCACCGGAAACGTCACGCTGAAAGTCAGCGAGGGCATCATCGAGACGGTCATCCGGATGCTTCGCGAGGAACTTCAGCGGTCCTTCCAGGGAATGGCGGGTGCATTCCTTTCACGACCCGCGTTCCAGGCATTCAAGAAGCGCCTCGACTATGCCGAGTATGGCGGTGCTCCGCTGCTTGGCGTTACGCGCCCAACCGTGATCTGTCATGGCCGCTCGAACAGCCGCGCGATCCGCAACGCCATTCGCGTCGCAAAGGAATTCAGCGAAAGCGGCCTCAACCACCGCATCGACACGGACCTGGCGCGAACAAAGGAGCACGCGAGCGCCTGAGCGCCCGGATCATCCACACATGACAACGGCATACATATTTCCCGGACAGGGCTCGCAGTCGGTCGGAATGGGCCGCGCCCTCTATGACTCCAGTCCCGCGGCGCGCGAGGTCTTCGGAATCGCCGACGATGCGCTGGATTTTTCGATCTCGCAGCTCTGCTTCGAGGGTCCTGAGGAACAGCTCAAGCTGACGGCGAATACGCAGCCGGCCATCCTGACGGTGTCGGTGGCTGTCTACCGCGCTGCGCTGGAAGCCGGAGCGCCGGAGCCCTCCTTCGCAGCGGGACATTCGCTTGGAGAGTATTCAGCGCTCGTGGCCGCTGGCGTCCTCGATGTAGCCGACGCGGTGCGCCTCGTGCGCGCGCGCGGGAGGTTCATGCAGGAGGCCGTGCCGGTTGGCGTCGGGGCGATGGAAGTTGTACTCGGGCTCGACGACGAGAAGGTCGAAGAGGCGTGCCGCGAGGCCGCGCAGGGCGAGGTTTGTGCGCCGGCGAACTACAACGGCGCTGGCCAGGTCGTGATTGCCGGCACCGCGGCTGCGGTCGCGCGCGCCGGCGAGATAGCCAAGCGACTCGGTGCCAAGCGCGTCATTGCCATCCCCGTGAGCGCGCCGTTCCACACCGCCCTGATGCAGCCTGCTGCCGACCGCATGGTCGAGTTGCTGGAGGCCACGGTTTTCCGCGATCCGAAGTTCCCGGTCGTCGCGAACTCCACGGCCGAACTGGACTACACGGGTGAGAAGGCCCGCGAATTGCTCGAGCGCCAGATTGCTTCGCCGGTGTTGTGGGAACAGTCGGTCATCAAGCTAGACGCGCTTGGCGTCAAGAATTGGATTGAGATGGGACCGGGCCGCGTATTGGCCGGTCTCGTTCGGAAGACGGTGAAAGGGGCGACGTGCCATTCGGTCGAGCGCCCGGACGAGATTGCGGCTGCTTTCGCGGCTCCGGAGGCGGGCAGTGCGCCCGCGACCGTGTAAGGTAATTCAAACGACTTCAGGAGGATCCCATGGCGGACATGAGTGTTGAGGAGAAGGTCAAGCAGATCATTGTCGAAGAGCTTGGTGTCGATGAGCCCGAAGTGACGGCCAACGCGCGGTTCATCGAGGACCTTGGCGCCGATTCGCTCGATACGGTCGAGTTGGTCATGCGCTTCGAGGAAGAGTTCGACATCGAGATCCCCGACGAGGACGCCGAGAAGATCCAGAGCGTTCGCGACGCGATCTCGTACATCGAGCAGTACAAGAAGGACAAGTAGTCCTCGCCGCCGTCCGGCCCCCTGGCCGGAAACGATGAACTTCTGGGTTCTTCCCGAAGGAGTGTGGTCGTGAATCGACGTGTCGTCGTGACGGGGATTGGCCTCGTCAGCTGCGTCGGCCTGACGGCTGAAGAGACGTGGGCGTCGCTCGTGGCGGGACGCGGTGGAATCGGTCCCATCACGCGCTTTGACGCCTCTGCGTTTCGGTGCCGTTTTGCCGGAGAGGTGAAGGGATTCGAACCCGACAAGTTCATCCCGAAGAAGGAGATCAAGAAGTTCGATACGTTCATCCACTACGCGGTCGCGGCCGCGAAGGAAGCTATCGAGGCTTCGGGACTCCAGGTCACCGATGAAAATGCCGAGCGGTTCGGAACCTATATCGGGTCCGGCATCGGCGGCTTCGCGATCATCGAGCGAGAACACGAAGCGTTCCTAAAGGGAGGACCGAACCGCATCTCTCCCTTCTTCATTCCTGCTGCGATCATCAATCTCGCAAGCGGGTACGTCTCGATCACGTTCGGTCTCAAGGGACCGAACTCGGCGACTGCGACCGCGTGTTCGTCCGGGGCTCACGCCGTCGGCGACAGCTTCAAGATCGTGCAGCGCGGCGATGCCGACGTGATGGTCTGCGGTGGCGCTGAGGCGGCCATCACGCCGATGGGCGTCGGTGGATTTGCGGCCATGCGGGCGTTGTCGTTCCGCAACGACGAACCGGGACTCGCGAGCCGACCGTTCGACAAGGACCGGGACGGCTTCGTTATCGGCGAAGGCGCCGGCGTCCTCGTACTCGAGGAGCACGAGCACGCGAAAGCCCGCGGGGCCAAGATTCTTGCCGAGGTCGTCGGCTACGGCATGACGGGCGACGCGTTCCACATCACTCAACCTTCCGAAAACGCGGACGGCGCTCGTCGCGTCATGGAAGCGGCGATCAGGGATGCCGGCATACAGCCGGAGGACGTCGATTACATCAATGCGCATGGAACTTCGACGCCATACAACGATAAACTCGAAACGCTCGCCATCAAGCGAGTTTTCGGCGAACACGCGAAGAGCATTCCGGTGAGCTCGACCAAGTCGATGACCGGGCACCTGCTCGGAGCAGCCGGCGGCGTTGAAGCCGGCATTCTCGCGCTGGCGATCGAACGCGGTGTCCTACCGCCGACGATCAACTACACGACGCCCGACGAGGACTGTGATCTCGATTACGTCCCGAACGAGGCGCGGCACCAAGCCATCACGTACGGCCTCTCGAACAGTTTCGGCTTCGGTGGCACCAATGCGGCGCTGCTCATGAAGCGTTACGAGGAGTAGCCGGACGAAGGAAGCGCACTGGCTGTCAAGTTGGGTGTTGTGACCCGGCGACCCTGTCCGCTTCATTCGACGGCGTCGATCAAGGAGTGAACCAGTGAAGATCGTCGTCTGTATCAAGCAGGTACCCCGACGGGACGACCTGCTCCGCATCAATGCGGACAAGACGTGGGTCGACGAAGCGAGTCTCAGTTTCGAGGCCAATGAGTCGGACACGTACGCACTCGAAGAGGCGCTGCGCCTCAAGGAAAAACACGGTGGTGAAGTCGTCGTCGCAACGCTCGGCGCGGCCGATGCAAGCAAGACGATCAAGGAGGCCCTGGCGAAGGGTGCCGATCGCGCAATTCACCTGTGCGACGCGCCGCTCGTGGGTCTCGACGCGGCTGCGACGGCCCGGTCGCTGGCAGCGGCGATCGGCCCGGAGTCGCCGGATCTGATTTTCACAGGCCTGCAGTCTGACGACCTCGGCTACGGCCAGACAGGCGTTCTCCTGGCAGAGATGCTCGGGTTGCCGCACGCGTCTATCGTCATCGCACTCGAAACGAGCGAGGACGGTGCGACGGTCCGGGCCAAGCGCGAGCTCGAGAATGGATGGTTCCAGTGGGTGTCGATGAAGACGCCGGCGCTTCTGACGATTCAGTCGGGCATCAACAAGCCTCGCTACGCGAGCCTCAAGGGCATCATGGGAGCGAAGAAGAAGCCGGTAGACATGAAGACGGCTTCGGATCTGGGGCTCGGTGCCGACGCCCTGACGTCGCGTGAAGCCATCGGCACGCTCTACATCCCGGTCCGCGAGAAGCAGACCGAGATGCTCGAGGGCGATGCCGACACGGTTGCCGCGGCGCTCGTGTCGCGACTTCGGGACAACGGAATCATCTAGTGGCGTCGATCGCGCGAGGCGCGGTCTGCTGGAGGCACTATGGCGAACGGAGTATTGATTTATGCGGAAATCCGCGGCGGTGAACTGACCAACGCGACCTGGGAGTCCATTGCGGCTGGACAGGCACTTGCGGCGGCACTCGGAACGACGGCGAAGGCCGTACTTATCGGCAACGGCGTGTCCGATCACGCTGCGAAGGTGGCGACGAAGGACCTGGCAGAAGTGGTGACCATCGAGCATGAGAAGCTCGCGATGTACACGCCAGACGGCTTCGCTGCGGCTATGGTGGAAGCGATTCGGGATGCGGATCCGGAGTGGGTGGTGTTCAGCCACTCCTATCAGGTTCGCGATTTCGCTCCGCGGGTCGCGGCGAGACTCGACCGGGCGCTCGTCGGTGACGTGATCAAACTGAAGGTGGAGGGCGGACAGGTCACGCTCGTCCGCCAGATCTTCCAGGGCAAGATCAACGCGGACGTGACGTGCCGCACCGAAGCTCCCCGGATGATCAGCTTTCAGTCGGGCGCGTATCGAACGGATGCCGCCAGGGACGGCTCGGCGTCGGTACGGTCGCTTGCGACGGAAGTCGGGTCGGTCGACATCAGGTGGACGGCCGAGGAGCGGTTCAAGGAGGTGAAGGGCGCGGTCGATCTCTCCTCGGCGCCCCGAATCGTGTCGGTCGGCCGCGGAATCAAGAGCGACGAGAACCTTGGACTCGTGCGGGATCTCGCGGAGGCCCTGGATGCCGAGGTCGCTGCATCGCGACCTATCTGCGACAACGGCTGGTTGCCGATGGACCGGCAGATCGGCAGTTCCGGTCAGACGGTGACGCCGCAGCTCTACGTTGCGGTCGGTATCTCGGGTGCGATCCAGCACGTCGTGGGCATGAAGAACTCCGGAACGATCGTCGCGATCAACAAGGACAAGGAAGCGCCGATCTTCGATCTGGCTGACTTCGGTGTCGTTGGTGATCTGTTCGAGGTCGTGCCGGCGATCATCAAGAAGCTGAAGGAGTAGGACGGCGCTCCTCTGTGGCTCGGGGCCTCCGTGTCTCCGTGCGCGAAGCTCTTCGGACGCTCCGCACATGGAGACGCAGAGCCACCGAGCCACAGAGGTTGCACTCCCGCCGGACTTGAGCGAGAACCGTCGCGTGCGCATCGTTCTCGTTCGTCCCCGCGACCCAAACAACATCGGCGCTGCCGCACGTGCCATGGCGAACTTCGGACTCGATGACCTTGCGGTTGTCGATGTATGGGACCCGTCGTGGCGCGAAGCAAGAGCCGCCGTTGGTGCTTCGCACGTTCTCGAGGGGGCGCGCGCGTTCGCAACGCTCGACGAGGCGATCGGAGATTGCCAGTTCGTCGTGGCCACGACGGCCGCGACACGGCGCCGGTTCGTCCGCGGTATGGGTCCGGATGCGGCATTCGCGTCGATGGTAGAGAAGGGAATCGAGCCTTCGAGGACGGCCATCCTCTTTGGCAACGAAAAGCACGGACTTACTTCGGAAGAACTGGATCGAGCGCACGCGATCGTCGTCATTCCGACCAGTTCCATGCAGCCGTCGCTGAATCTCGCTCAGGCCGTGATGTTGATGGCGTGGGAAGCCTGGAGGATTCTGGGCGGACCTGCCGACGATGTACCTTCGGTCCCGATGCGGAGCGAGCAGCGCGCTACTGTCGCCGAGATCGAGCGACTCGTAGGTATCGCCGTCGGCCTGCAATCCGGCCGCCCCGAACTGCCACGACCCGAGGCCGCGGCAAACCGACTCAGGCGACTGCTGCTGCGATCGAACCCGAGTGCCGCCGACGTTCAGCTCCTGTTTGCCCTCTTCAGGGATGCATCTGATAACGATTGGAATGGGTAGCTTGCGACCCTCCCGATCTGCTTCAATCTATGAAATCCGTGGCCCGTCTTGACAACCCCGCGCGCCGACAGTGATGCTGACCGGTCCGCGGCAGCGGCAATCTGATCGGAGAAATCGACACCACATGTCTCGAATCGAACGCGAGGAACTCCCCTTCGATGTCGTCTTTGTCGGCGCCGGACCCGCAAGTCTCGCGGGCGCCTTCCATCTGGCCAATCTCGTCAAGAAGCACAACGCCTCCGGCGGCAAGCTCGGCGAGATCGAAATCGCCGTGATAGAGAAGGGCGCCGAGGTCGGTGCGCACGGATTGTCGGGAGCCGTCATGGACCCGAAGGCGCTGGCTGAACTGATGCCCGACTTTCTCGAGCGCGGATGTCCGGTCGAAGCCCCAGTCGGCGAAGACGCGGTTATGTACCTGACCGGGTCATCGAAGTTCACCTTGCCGATCACTCCGCCGCCGCTCAACAACCACGGCTACTATGTTGTGAGCCTCGCTCGACTGCTGCGCTGGATGGCGCCGATCTGCGAGGAAGCCGGCGTGAACATTTTTCCCGAGTTTCCGGGGCAGTCACTCCTCTACGACGGCGATCAGGTGGTCGGCGTGCGAACGGGCGACAAGGGCATCGACAAGCACGGGCAGCCGAAAGAGAACTTCGAACCGGGTGTCGACCTTCTCGCGAAGGTCGTCGTGCTAGGCGAGGGACCCCGTGGCACGCTCACCAAGGAACTGACGTCGCGAATGAACCTCGACCGCCGGAGCGATCCGCAGGTTTACGCTCTGGGGGTGAAGGAGATATGGGAACTGCCGGACGATCGTCTGGCAGCCGGCACGGTGTACCACACGCTCGGCTTCCCGCACTCCAACGAGACCTTCGGTGGCGGGTTCCTATACATGATGAAGGATCGATTGCTCGACATCGGTCTCGTGACGGGACTGGACTGCCAGGATCCACAGATCGATCCGCATCACGAATTCCAGCGATTCAAGACGCATCCATGGATCGCCGGACTTCTGGATGGCGGCAAGATGATCGGGTACGGAGCGAAGGCGATTCCGGAGGGCGGCTACTACAGCATCCCGAGACTCCACACCGGCGGAGCGCTGATCGTTGGCGACTCGGGAAGCCTCCTCAACGGCCAGCGGCTCAAGGGTCTGCACCTTGCGATGAAATCCGGGATGCTGGCTGCCGAGACAATCTTTGACGCGCTCGTCGCGGAAGACTACTCGATGGACGCGATGCTCAGGTATTCGCAGAAGGTCAAGTCGAGCTGGATCGAGACGGAGCTCCACGAAGTGCGGAATTTCCACCAGGGTTTTGATAAAGGTCGGATGGCCGGCGTCATGACGACCGGAATCTCGTTCATGACGCGTGGCGTGTTTCCGCAACGGTTGCCAGTACACGCCGGCCACCTTCGAATGAAGACGCTGACGGAATACTACGGGCGCACGGACGTCAAGAAATACGACCTGAAGTTCGACGGCAAGTTGACGTTCGACAAGGTGACGGACGTATACCACTCCGGTGCATCGCACGACGAGGATCAACCGTGTCACCTAAAGGTCGTCGATACGACGATTTGCACGGACCGCTGCACGAAGGAATTCGGAAATCCGTGCGAGCGATTCTGTCCCGCCGCGGTGTACGAGATGGTCGGGGCGGCCGAAGAACGTCGATTGCAGATCAACTTCTCGAACTGCGTGCACTGCAAGACCTGTGACATCCTGGACCCGTACCAGATCATCAACTGGACGCCGCCCGAGGGTGGCGGGGGACCGAACTACAAGCGAATGTAGGACTTTCGGTGCGCCGGCCGGCAAGAGGTGATCGCAATGCGCGGTTTTGAGCGCGCTGATGCCGGCTCGGTCGCATCCGTCGAGAAGTTCCTGCGCGCGTCAACCGGCGAGCCAGTGGTTCTCGGAACGGTCTACCTGGCATCCGGTTGGCTAGGGCACGCGGTGGCGATCGTCGCACGTGCTCGGGCGCTCACGCTGGGCCCGTGCGTCTTCTTTGCCAGGACGGATTCTGGACCTCATCCATCGTCTCAGGTTCACACTGCACTTGAACGATATCGAGCGCTTTTCGTCCACGAATGCGTCCATGTTTGGCAGTATCGGCGGGAAGGTCATGTAGCTTTCCTAAGACAATACTTGAAATCCTATTTCTCAGGTATTAGGAAACGCCGATCGGTTCGCAGGGAGGCCCGACACTCGGCGTATGCCTCGATTCCGTTCGAGATGGAGGCCTTTCGCCTGGAGCGGGAGTGGTTGGAGACGCGGCGTCGTTGACGGTCGCTCTCTTAGCGCGGCGTTGGCTCGGTGCGACTCGAAGAGATTGCACCTCGTTCGTGGTGAACGTGGCCGAAGCGCTGGATTTGCGTCCAGGACGCCGGATGATTGCGGTTGCCTCTGCTTTCGCTGCTCGGCGGTAGCTGAGTCTGACACGGTATCTTATTTACCTAGGTATTATAGCTATGCGTGCCGGTCAGTTACGGACCGTGAGCTGCGGTAATACTAACCCGTGGTTCGATCGGGCCGGGCACGCCTGGTTGCAGGTCTCGTGATTTCAACCGAAAACCGGGAGAAATCGATCGTGACCGCGAGTCAGTCGGCGCGCCGACAAAGAGGTGACCTTCGGTCAACGCGGTCTGGAGCAGCCCAATGCTGTGCATCGGACTCAGGGCCTGCGGCCGACAGGGACCGCTCTCCCAACCGCACGTCCTGTCGGCCGCAGGCCGACCCGGAACCGCGAACGCAGTGAGCGGCCGGCCGTGCGGACCCACCACTGGACGGGAAACGCATGCTCACGACACAACTGCCCGTATCCAGCCGGCTCGATTCTGAGTAAAGCCCCTCGCTGCGCTCGGGGTTCCGGGCCCGTCGCGACCGGTGTTCGATGTCCCTACCGCCGAAACGTCGCCACGTCCGACTGTCCACCACTCGCATTCACGATGCGCACCGTAACGTCGCGACGCTTCGGCACCGCCTTCGCAATCCGCAACCTCGATGCGCTGCCGAGAGATGACTTCACGGTCCGGACCATGCCGCTCCCGGTGACTTCAATCGGAAACCGGTCCTTCCCGTTCAATATCGCCACGGCTCCCGGCATCACGACACCCGACGCCTGCGGAAATACAATCGCGCCACCGCGATACTCGGGCGTCCCGATCGAAGGTGCAGGCCTGGTCTCGTTGGACACGACAACCGTAACCGGTGCCGTCGTGCGTCGCGTGCCGTCGACCTCCGTGATCGCAACCGCAATCGTGTGAGCTCCGTTCGAATATCTAGACGTGTCGATGGCAAACCCGAGCGACAGTTCCCGCACCGGTTCCCCCGCAGACGCGCCGTCGACGAGCACCTCGGCCGTCACTACGCGGGCCACATCCGGGCCAATGGCGCCGACCGTCATCCACCCCGACACAGTCGCTCCATTTCGAGGCACCACAACTACCGGTTCTGCCGGCCGAACACTCTCGACGAGGCCGTACGATCTCGTCAGCATCGCGTCCGTGCAGACCGGGCAGAACGGACCGTACCGCCGCATCAGGCACGAATGCGCCGGCCGGTAGACCCCGCGGCGCCTGTAAAACGCGCCCTCGAAAGCACCGACGCCCGAGGCTCCGTCCGCCGTTGGCACGGTCGTCGTCGCCCGAACGAACCGGCTCCACTTGAGTGCGTCCCGATCCGCGGTCTTCGTGAGGTTCGGAAACGACGGCTCGTTCCCGTTGTACGGCGGCGCACCGTCGTACTCGAAATATTCGTCCCCGAGCTTTCCTATCGCGTGGCCGATCTCGTGCGCGAACGTCGACGTCGTTTCCGCCTGGGGCGAACCGAAGAGGAAGAGCGTTCCGCTCGCCGACTCGCGGCCGAGCTTGAATAGGCTGTTCGTCAGGACGCCCAATACGTCGAATTCTCCGAAGCGCCGAATGCCTTCGAACTCGGCCTTCGATCGATCGAGGTTGAAGATGTAGTTGGTGCTGGCGAATCGAGAGTCGAACATCGTGTCCCGGACGATCGGGATCGGCAGGGATGGGAAATCGCTGCCCGCCTGCGGAGACGGGAGGAATGCCGCGACCACTTCGATTCGATCGGCGAGTTCCCTGTAAACGGGAAACGCGAGCATCATCCGCACATCGTCCGTGATCGCTCTCAGAAACGCGGCGCGTTCGTCGCGATTGCAGACGCCGTCGCCGTTCGAATCCGTGAAGGGTTCAGAGTCGCGTTTCCCGTTGAGGTTCGCGTCCGCAAAGGGCTCATACGGATCGTGCCGGCCATCGCCGTCCAGATCTAGAAATGGCTCGTCGTCGCACCGGCCGTTGCGGTTACGATCATCGAAGGCCTCGTCTCCGTCCGTGTAACCCTCCGAGAGGATGGCGATGCGAATCCGTCCCGACGTCGAAGCGCCGCGGTGAATCACAACGATCCCGTCGGCCTCGACCGTAGGGGGCGCAAGCCTGCCGAGAACGATCGGAGCCGCAAGTCCGTTGGAGTCGTGAAGTGTGTCAGCAACGCGAACCCAGCTACCGATTTCGAGGCCGCCGTCCGGGGGAGGTGCAACGAACAGCCATTGCTCCGATGTCG
Source organism: uncultured Clostridia bacterium (assembly GCA_964641945.1). Taxonomy (GTDB): domain Bacteria; phylum Acidobacteriota; class Blastocatellia; order UBA7656; family JADIYM01; genus JADIYM01. The sequence goes on along the minus strand of CAZXLQ010000018.1, from coordinate 11,533 downwards.
CGACGATGCGAACCCATCCCGTATCGTCGGTGTACGAGGTCGTCACCAGGTCGAAAACGGGCGAGAAAGCATCCACGCGGGCTCCAGGAAGGGGGCGTCCGTCCTCGCTCCGAACACACGTCTGCAGAGGAATGCCTTTACGCAGCAGAATCTCGACTTCACGGTTGGAGTCGACAGCGATACCCTGGCTCGTCGCCCGGACGAACTCGGTGGCGGGTCCTGACGTCGATGGAGGAAAAACCGTCACCGCATACGTTCCGTCCGGTACCGTCGCCTGCGCACGTCCCGCGGCATCCGTCGTCAGCAGCAGGTTCGCACGGTTATCGCCGGTTTCGGCGATCGCAACGGTAGAACCAGCGACGATGGCGCCCGACTCGTCGACCACGCGCACGGACAACACCGCCGCGCGGATGCTGCCTGCGGACGTCAGCGCGAGCATCGAGACGCCCATGGGGAGGAACAGGACGAACGCCATCAGCCTGATCGCCGGGCGATGTACGTACTGACTGCTGTCGAGGTCGAATCGCACCGCGGTGCTTCTTCCAATTCCCGGTCAGTTGTTCTGGGCGATCAGGCGCTGCGCCGCAGCGATCGCCTGACGGACAGGCTGCTCGTCGTCCGTCGGTGGTGCGAACTCGATGTACCGCTTGAGGTCACGCAGAGCCTTGCCAGGCTCGCCATTCTGAAGGAGCACGAGACCGCGATCGCGAAGCTCCGACCACTGGTCCGGGGCGACCTCGAGCGAACGATCCATGACCTTGACCGCACGCGCGAAGTCCCGGTTGTTGACGTAGATGAGCTTCAGGTTCGTGAGCATGCGAAGCAGGATCTTGCGATGCGAAACCGGCAACAGGAACCGCTCTTCAAACGCACGGGCGTCGCCGCCGTTCTCCTCGACGAGCCTCGCGCAGTCTTCACGCGCGAGGCGCGAGCCGCGGTTGAACGCATCGATGACCTGGGTTCGTCCGTCCTTCCCGCGATGACCGACGAGAAAGTGACCGGGAAGTCCGATTCCGAACAGATCCAGTCCGAGCCGCCGCCCCGTCTCGATGTAGACTATCGAGAGTGAAATGGGTATGCCGGTCCTTCTTTCGAGCACGTCGTTGAGAAAGGAGTTTCGAGGGTCGTAGTAGAGAGCGGAGTTGCCGTGAAAGCCCGCCTCGACGAACAGCGCGGCGTCGAGCGCATCAACGAGGGCGGACTCGTCGTCGCCGCTTGCCCGCGCCCTGGCGCGCTCGGCAAGCCGGTCGATCTCGCCGAGCCAGCGGTCCTTTTCGAGACGCGGATATTCGGTCAGCGCGATTCGCAGGACCGAATGCGCGAGCGGTATCTCGTCGTCCGCCAACGGCGCAAGATCGCTCAGGTCGGGTTCGAAGCGATGCATCGATACGGTCATCACGTCGTGAACGTCACCGGTTCGCTCCGGCACGATCGAACGATACGATACCATGCCGCTCCGCACCGGCGGCAGCCGGACTACTCTCGTACACGGATGACCTGAATGACACAAACCGTCGACACGAAGAAGCGCGCCGGCACGATCGTTCGCCGGCTTCGCAAGCACTTTCCGAAGCCAGAATGCGCACTCGTCCACGAGAATGCATTCGAGTTGCTCGTTGCGACGATCCTGTCGGCGCAGTGCACTGACGACCGGGTCAACAAGGTGACGGCCAACCTGTTCCGGAAGTACCGGAAGCCGGCGGACTATCTGAACGTCGACGTCGAGGAGCTCGGGCGCGACATCTACCAGACGGGTTTCTATCGGAACAAGGCGAAGAACATCCAGGGAGCCTGCCGGCTGATGGTCGAGGAGTTCGGCGGCGAGGTTCCGAAGACGATCGAGGAGCTGCTGAGATTGCCGGGCGTTGCCCGCAAGACGGCCAACGTCGTTCTCGGCACGGCCTTCGGGATCGCGTCGGGCGTGGTGGTCGACACGCACGTCGGCCGCCTTGCGAGGAGGATGTCGCTTACGCAGGAGGAGGATCCGGTGAAGGTCGAGCGCGATCTGTGCGCGCTCGTGCCGAAGAAGGACTGGATCGACCTGTCGCACATGCTGATCCTGCACGGTCGGGCAACGTGCTCGGCGCGCGCTCCGCAATGCGATACGTGTTTCCTGAACGACGTGTGCCCGGCCGCTGCGCGCGGCGGAGACGTCAAGCCGGTGGCGAAACGAGCGGCCCGGGAGCGGTAGCGCAATGACTGACCCGGAATGAGAAGCTGCCGACCCGTCCGTGTGCTCGTCACGGCCTGCGAGAGCGCATGCTGGTTGAAGTGTGGTGCGCCCACCCGGTGACCCGCTCGCTACCGCTCGCGGTACCGATCTTGCCACGACACGCGGGGCAACGTGCCGGACGCGATCTGAAGGACACGTACACTGACGGGGGACACGCGCCGCGAGCGGTGACGGGGCCGCGCCGCGAGCCGTGACTCGGGATCAGTACCGCGAGCGGTAGCGAGCGGGTCGCACCGCAAGCAGGACACATCGACGGTCACCCGCAATCGCTGACTGCCGAGCGGCATTCTTCCTGAGGTCCGCCCGTCGCTTCGCTCCGGGTTCTGGGTCGGACTGGCAGCGTCTGACGGCAAGTGCGCTCGTACGCCCAGACATCGGCCTAGCGGAAAACCCCAACTGGCGGGTTGTGCACGTACGTCACGCTGAATCCCTGTGGCAATCCGAAGTGACGTTTCACCGTGCCAGCCGGATCGAAGAACCACTCCCCTTCCGGCCGGCCCTTCTCGCTCGAGTCGAACCAACCCCACGGCGGCCTCGCCATGTTCGGCGCGCCGACCTTTCCGTTGAACGCAGAGCCCAGTTCGATTCCCGGCGAGCCTTTCGAGCTCGCGCTGCCGCCTCCCGGGGCGAGCCCGCTGGCGTACGCACTACCGTCGGCGCCGGATCCTCCGTACGACGCCGTCGCACCGTAGGTCTCCGCCGACTTCGCGACAGCTCTCTGCCACAATGTCGTGTACAGCGGCACAAGGTCATAGCCGATCGGACCGGCGCCCGACTTCGCGGGATCTCCCGGCACGCCAGCGTAGCGATAGTTCACCGTACCCTTGGCGCAGTCCTCTTTTTGATCAGCCGCGCCCGTGAATACCTCGATGCCGTGCCCTTTCGGCTCGACGAACAGCTTCACACGGTTGTTCTTGACTGCGATCGGCGCAGCGTCCTTCGCCTTCGACCCCGCCGGCGCGTACTTCAGGAACCGGTTGTGCGCGAGCGTCTCGACGAAGACGATGGCCCCGGACCCTGGACCTCCCTTCCCCTTTTCCACGACGACGAGACAACCCTCGAGGTCATTCTCGTGCGCCAGCACCGCATCGCCCGACAGTCCCGTCGGGTCGTACTTCCCTCCTGCCGCCTGGCCCTCGCGGATGAGACCGCTGAGCAATCGGCCTTTCGTCGATCCTCCCTTGTAATCGCGAGGATGAAACACCGCGTAGTGGATGAAGTAATGCGTCGAAGTCTCGCTCACCGAGTAGTAGACGAATCCGAGCAGAGCCAGCTTCTCGTTCGCGGCATTGGTCCAGTTGTTGTCGCCCTTCCAGTCGCCGTCGAAGTCGAAGTTGGTGATGTGATCGAAGCGAGGTGTCTCGCCGAGCCCCTGAACGAACACCGGCGCGTATGCGGCGGCGACCGTCTTATCGAGCCCGGCGCCGCGATACGATTCGGCGCCTGGCGACCCGGCTGAAACCGAGCTGAAGAGCATGACGACGAACATCGCAACGGGGACAAGGCGGCTGGCGACGGGCATGCGAATGTCACTCCTCGAACGATCTGTCTGGTCGACCGCATTCTACCGATCCGTCCAGCGCCACAACAGCCGCGAGCTTCAGAACCGCAGTCCTGAGCTTCAGAACCGCGAGCGGTAGCGAGCCGGCCGGCGGACAGATTGATGGACCGACGAACTCTCCTCCCCACCGTCACGCCATGCAGTACGGACGGGCTACCGCAGACCGCGCCCACCTCACGTCCGTCCGCAGGCCGCTCGCTACCGCTCGCGGTTCTGATATTTTTCTCGATCTCGCGCATGGTCGCTGGTTATACTGTCGGCGTTCCCAAAACACCCCCTGATCATTGCCCCGGGAGGGACAACTTGAAGAAGTTCACGATACTAGGTGCGGTCCTGTGCGTCGTAGCCGTCTTCGGCACCGATGCCCGAGCCACCACAGCGCTCGCCATCTCGATGGAAGAGCAGGTCGCGAGCGCCCGCGCCATCGTCATCGGACGATGCCAGAAGATCGAGAGTCGCTCGCTTGACGGAACCATCGTCACCTACATCACGCTCGACGTCCGCGAGGTTCTCAAGGGTCGCGTTTCGACCGGCTCCCTGGTGGTACGGCAGCCAGGTGGACTCGTCGGCGAAAACGGTCAGTGGATCTACGGCTCGCCGCGATTCGACGTCGGTCGCGAGGCCGCCGTTTTCCTCGCCTCGAACGGCGACGGCGCCTACGTGGTAGACGGCATGTTCCTCGGCAACTTCTTTCTCGAGAAAGGCGCTGACGGACGTGACTGGCTCCGGCGGGATACAGGCGGCGAGGGCGTCCAGGTGCTCGCCAACAAGTCCGGCCTGACGGCGCAGGAGATGCCTGCGACACTCCCACTTGATGAGCTTCGTTCCGTCGTCGCGCGTACGGCCTCGAAGACGCCCGTGCTCGCCACCGACGACATCGCGCAGATTCCAGCCGAATACGAGCAGCCGTTCGAGGGCGAATCCGGAGTGTCGCCGAGCTTTGCACTCCTGAACCGGATGCGATGGTTCGAGCCTGACACGGGTGTGACCGTCCTGTTCTATTCGAACTCGACGAACTTCACTCCCGGAGGCAGCGGCACGCCGCCCAGTATTTCGGCGGCGCTCACGGACTCGCTCGCGTCGTGGTCGACGATCCCGAACTGCACGCTCCGACTTGCGTACGGTGGCGAGGACCCTAACTTCTGCGGTTGGGGACCCGCCGACGGCAAGACGATGGTCTCGGTCGACTGCCGCAACGAGATCTCAGGCGAAGCATGCCGCTCCATCATCGCCATCGGCGGAGGGCACTACACGACACGCGAGACGGTCGTCGTGAACGGCACGACGTTCTACAAGATCAAGGAGTCGGACGTCGCCCTCCAGGACGGCTACTGCGACTACTTCCAGGACCCTGTCGCGCTGCGCGAAGTCATCACTCACGAGGTTGGCCACTGCATCGGGCTCGGGCACTCCGAAGACCGCAACGCGAACATGGCCGGCTTCATCCACAACGACCGCCGCGGCGCTACGTTGACAGAGGACGACAGGAACGGCGCCCGCTTCATATATCCGGGATCGGGAGGCGGCGGTGACGATGGTGGTGGAGACGGTGAAACGGAGCCTCCGGTCATCGCGACCGCGAGTCTCGCGGACGCAACCGTCGGCTTCACCTACACGTCGCAGCTCGCTGTCACGAATGGCAAGGACCCGTTTGCGTGGACGTTGACGAGCGGCACGCTTCCGACCGGCATTGCACTGTCGGGATCCGGTCTGCTCGCCGGCGCGCCGACGTTGCCCGGCACGTTCCAGTTCTCTGTGCGGGTCACGGACTCGCTCGGCCGCGTCGACGGGAAGTTCTTCACCATTCGAGTGAAGGTCCCGCCACCAGTCGTCGCGGCGGCGAGTTATCGCGGAGCGAAGAAGACGTTGACCGTCTCGGGCCAGCACTTCGAGGCAGGCGCACAGTTCGAGGTCAACGGCATTCTCACCGTGCCGCCGAAACCGCCGGTGTTCAATGCGTCGACCGGGGCATACACGATCAAGGGCAGCCGCCGAAAGCTGCACCTGAACAAGGCCAGCCAGGGCAACACGATCGTCGTCATCATTCAGGGCGAGCGCAGTCAGCCATTCTCGTTCTGACGAAAGTCGTACTTGTGCGGAAAAGGCCCGGCGAACCACCATCGCCGGGCCTTTCTTTTTCATTCGACCGTTTCGTCACCAACACGACGATTCGAACTGGCGGTTTCGGCACGGAAGTGACGCAGTCCAGCATCGAGGGCCTGCTCGAGCGTCCAGATCGGACTCTCCTCGACTCCGCGACTCGTCATTGCTGAATCCAGCTCGCGCTGCCGGGCAGGATCTCTTGGCGCCGGAAGGACACGACGCTCGCACGTTGCGGCAGCCTCGAGTCGCATCGCGAGTTCGTTGCAGCCGCAACGAGCCGCAAGGACGCAGAGCCCCTCGACGATGTCGATCAGACCATCGCGAGCTCCGGACCTTAGGTGAAGCTCGGCCGCCTCGACGAACCGGTCGACAGCCGCGGCCATCTCGCCAGCATCGGCGTCGACCTGCCCGAGCTGAACGAGACTGGCAGCTTCGAGCCGGGACGTGCCCGTTCGGCGCGCCACGTCGAGCACCGATTCAGTCAGGGTCCGAGCGTCCTCGAGCTCGCCACCAAGTCGCATTGCCTCGGCGAGGTTGATGTCGGCGCCGGCTGCCGCAATGCGATTGCCGGTCGACTTCCAGCCTGCAGCGCTCGCCGCAAGGCACTCCTTTGCTCGTTCGAGTTCGCCCTGCCGCAACGCAAGCAATCCCAGATGATACGTCCCCTGATGCACGGCGGAAGTCAGACCGAGTTCTCGACTGAGCGCGAGGCTCTCCTCCTGCAGTGCGATCGACAGTGCAAAATCATTGAGGTAGTCCATTGCCAGCGAGTGCAGGTTCAGTGCCCGCGCGATGCCTTGCCTGTCCCCGAGTCGCCGCCTCAGCTCGAGGCACTTGACGACCTCGTCGCGCGTCGTCGCAAAGTCGCCCTGCGAGAACGCCAGGATCGCGAGTCCGAATCGTGCCTCCGCCTCGAGGCCCGGCTCTCGTCCGTCCGCGAGCTCCAATGCGCTCTCGATCCACTGGCGCCCTTCGGACTCGTAGCCGTGAAGCTCCCAGAATCGATAGAGCGCCGAAACGAATCGTAGCGCCACCGCGCCGTCCCTGGCTTCGTCGAGCGTCCACGAAAGGGCCGCGTGCAGATTCGAGACCTCGGCTTCGAGCGACTCGAGCCACGCGCTCTGACCGGATCCGTGCAATGCGTCGCGCGCAAGCTCGGCCATGGCGAGGAACCAGTCTCGATGAGCTGCTCTCCAGTGGTCGATCTCGCCCGAGCCGGCGAGTCTCTCTCGCGCGTACTCGTGGATGGTATCGAGCATTCGGAAGCGCTCGCCGTCGAGGTCGACAAACGCGAGCGACGTGCCCACGAGTCGATCGAGCAGTTCCGCGATTCGCTCGTCCTCGAGCCCGTCTCCGCTGCAGGCGGCTCGAACCGCGGCGGCTGTGAATCCCCCGGCGAACACCGAGACCCTTCGAAACAGCATCTGCTCGTTCGATGTGAGCAGGTCGTAGCTCCAGTCGATCGTCGCGCGCAAGGTGCGGTGGCGCGGATCCACGTTCCTGCCGACACTGGCCAGCAACCGGAACCGGTCGTCGAGTCTGGCCAGAATCTGCTCGGGAGCGAGCAGCCTCATGCACGCTGCAGCAAGCTCGATCGCCAGCGGCAGGCAATCCACACGACGGCAGATGGCGCGAATGGTATCCGCGTTTGCCGGTGTCTCTACGAAACCGGGGCTGGCGAACCTCGCGCGGTCGACGAAGAGCCGGGCAGCATCGCCGCCGCTCGGACCGATCTCGAGCGGAGCAACGGTGTGAACCACCTCGCCTGCGTATCCGAGCGGCTGCCTGCTGGTCGCAACGATCACGAGATCCTGACATTCACCGAGCAGCGCTTCGATTACACCCGCACTTTCCGCGGCTGATCGCTCACAGTTGTCGAAGACGATCAATGTTTCGCGATGACGAAGTGCAGCGGCCAGCGAGCCGGTCAGATCGACGCCGGGCTCCTCGTGAACGTCGAGCAGGGCAGCCAGGGTGCGAGCGACGGTTCCAGGTCTGGAGAGATCGACGAGCCACGCCTCCACGTCACGTCCAGCGAGATGGTTGCGGGCGGCCTCGACGGCGAGCCTCGACTTTCCGACGCCGCCAGGCCCGGTGAGTGTGACTCCGCGGCGCGTGGCAACCAGCTCTCCGAGCATGTCGAGGTCCCGGGCGCGACCGACGAAATTCGTCAACGGTTGCGGAAGTCTGTCGCGACGAGCGGCCACGCTCCCAGTTTCGCACAGTCTGCACCCCAAACGACGAACCGGCCGGGCCTAGTCCCGGCCGTCACTCCCACGACGGATCGACCGAGACGGACGCCGCCTCGTCTAGCGTCATTGCGCAGCCAGTTGCGCGTGCCGCTTCCGCTTCGTCAGGGGACAGCATTCGCGCCGCAGCTGTGACTCGAGCATCGAGTTCGGTCTGAAACCCGACGTCGGGCGGGATTGCCAGATCCGCGCGCGCGGTTCGAGCCGCCGCCGCGAGTGCGACGGCCTTTCGCATCTGTCCCCTTCGCGCCGCGACGCACGCGCTACCCTCGATGACCTCGATGACGCCCTCACGATTCCCGATCTCGCGCTGCAGTCGCAGCGACTCGCCAAAGAGCTCGTTTGCCCGATCGACGTCGCCGAGGTCGCCGACGGCGCGTGCCAGACTACGCTGTGTATCGGCCACGAGCCTTCGCAATCCCAACCCGGCGGCGAGATGCAGACACTCCTCCAGTGCCTCGCGCGCCGCTTCCGTTTGACCCGTGAACCATGAGACCTCGCCGACGTTGTGCAGCAGCACGACGACCTTGTGTCGGTTGTTGCTGTCCCGGTAAGCCACGAGGCTATCTTCGAAATGCGCCTGGGCCCGCTCGAAGTCGCCACGGTACATAGCCAGCAGCCCCATGTAGAACACGGCCTCGTTCGCCTCACTCGAGAGCCCGAGTTCGCGACAGATCGCGAGGCTATGCTCCTGAAGCGCGTAAGCCTCGTCGTAGTCGCCCAGCCGTCCTACAGCGAGTGCCTTGATCCCTATGGCAGCTGCCTCGCCTGCGCGATCTTCCAGCTCTCTCCGGATCCGAAGGCACTCGTCCGCGGCCGTGACAGCGACGCGATGGTCCGCCTGGATGAGTGCGAGGCGCGCGAGTCCGAATAGCGCTTGAGCACGCGGCGCCGGAGGTCCGTCGCCCGCAACGCCGAGAGCGGATTCGATCCAGTGCCGCCCTTCGCTGAGGAATCCAGCCGTTGCCCAGAATCGGTTTAATGAGCCGGACAGGCATAGCGCCAGTTCGGCATCTCGAGATTCGATCGCCCGAAGCAGCGCGGCCCGGAGATTGTCGTGGTCGGCCTCCAGTTTGCGATTCCACTCTTCGCGCCGGGGTCCCTCCGTTTCCGAGTGCGCCAGCGCGGCGAAGTCGACGCACCACTGGCAGTGACGCCTGAGCCGCTCCGCCTCTTCACCGCACACGAAGAGTTTCTCGCGGGCGTAAACGCGAACTGTTTCGAGCAGGCGAAACCGCACGGCCGGGCCGACCTCGTCCGCCACGACCAGCGACTTGTCGACCAGTCTGCGCAGTACGTCGAAGACGGCGAGCGCGTCGACGGGCGGGCCGGCACCAACGGTTTCGGCAGCCTCTAGCGTGAATCCGCCGGCGAAGACCGAAAGTCGCGACAGCAGGGTCTGCTCGTCGAGCGTCAGGAGCTCGTAGCTCCAGTCGAGCGCAGCGCGCAACGTGCGGTGGCGCGGCAGCGCACCGCGGCCGCCGCCGTCGAGCAGGCGAAACCTGTCGTCCATCCGCGCGGCGAGATCGGCGAGCGAAAGCGTCGATACGCGGGCCGCCGCAAGCTCGATGGCGAGCGGCAGGCCGTCGAGCGAGCGACAGAGGGCGGCAATCGTCGCGGCATTGCCATCCGTCAGCTCGAACGACCGGCGCGATTGTCTGGCGCGATCGACGAACAGTCGGACCGCCTCGTTGCTGGCCGCTTCACCGGCCGTCGGCTCGCCCTCGGGCCACTGCAGTCCCGGCACGGCCCAAACTACCTCTCCATCGACTCCAAAGACTTCACGACTCGTGGCGAGCACTCTCGTACCGGCGCTCGCGCGCAGCAGCGACGTCGCCAGGTCGGCACAGGCTTCGACGACGTGCTCGCAATTATCGAGGACGATCAACATGCTGCGGTCGGAGATGGCCTCCGCAATCGAATCGAGCAGTTGGCGGCCGGCCGATTCCCGGACGCCGAGTACCTGGGCTACCGCCGATGCAACGACGTCCGGTCCGTACAGGCCCGCCAGCTCGACAAGCCAGACACCGTCGGGAAACCGGTCGGCCACACGGCGGGCCGTTTCACGAGCAAGTCGCGTTTTTCCGATGCCGCCCGGGCCTGCAAGCGTAACGAGACGCGCGAACTCGAACTGCTCCGCGATCTGGTCGATCTCGTGCACGCGACCGACGAAGGCGTTGGTTTCCGGCGGCAGGTTGGTTCGCGGCACCGTCTCGACAGCCAGCGAAGCCAGCTCGCGATCCGCCGATGGAATGGGCGCGCTTCCATTGGCGGTTTCGAGCGACGCGGCGAGCTCGTTGGCCGATGGAAAGCGGTCGTCCGGTTGCTTCGCGAGCGCCCGAAGCAGCACGTCGTCGAGCCACGAAGGCACTTCCGGCGCGAGGAAGGACGGCCGGCGCACCTCCTGGGTCCGCTGGCGCCGCAGGACCTCGGCGACGGACTCCGCGACAAAGGGAGGACGTCCCGTGAGCATTTCGTAGAGCACGCAACCGAGCGCGTAGACATCGGATCGCGCGTCGGCGGAGAGGCCGTCGCACTGCTCGGGCGACATGTAGAGCGGCGTGCCTACCACTGCGCCATCGATCCCCGGCTCGTTGTCGGTTTGCGCGCCCTTGAGAGTCGAAATTCCGAAGTCGAGAACCTTCAACGCGCGACCTTCGGGCGGCTCGATCACGAAGAGATTCGCCGGCTTGATGTCACGGTGGACGACTCCGGCGTCGTGCGCCGCTCCGATCGCCCGGCAGACGGGAAGGAGGAGCTCGACTGCCTCGTCGGCCGGCATCCGGCCTGACTCGTCGAGCTCTGCGGCGAGCGACCGGCCGTCGAGATGCTCGAAGACGATGAAGGCACCAACGGGCGCCGAAACACCGAAGTCGACGACCGAGACGATGTTCGGGTGGTGAAGCCGGGAGACGGCCAGGGCTTCGCGCCTGAGGCGGTCGACGGCCGCCGGCGAGGATTCGACGTCGTGTCGAAGGACCTTGACGGCGACTTTCCGATCGAGCGGGAGTTGAATGGCTCGGTAGACCGAGCCCATGCCTCCTTCGCCGAGAAGTTCCTCGAGGCGGTACTTGTCGTTTATGCAGAGACCGCGAAGCATGTGGATCGATCGGCGGATTCTTTCCAGGCCGAACGCCAGTGTAGCACCTCAGCCGGCGCTCCCGACCGTGGCAGCAATTCCCGCCAGGAGAGACGATGGTGGATTTGTGACAAGCGCGAATCGAGGACGCGCGCATCAGTACCGCGGGCGGTAGCGAGCGGGTCACCCTCGCTGACAGCCTGTCGCCGGGCGGACGCACGGACCCGGGGTCGACCCGTGCGCTACCGCGCACGGTACTGATGCGAGAGGCGTCCGTCGCAAGCTCTTGCGACGAGCGCGTCTCCAGG
>CAZXLQ010000017.1:5191-30739 GCA_964641945.1 uncultured Clostridia bacterium | reverse complement strand
CACCGCCCCCGGTGCCTTCGGAGGGCCGGCCGCGCGCTTCGCGCGCGGTTCTGGGCCTGACGCTGATCCGTCGGTGCGGAAAAAGGCCCGGCACCGCAAGCGCGGGCCTGACGCGGATCTGTCCGTTACAACTGCAGGAACACGTTGTCGTCGAGCGTCACGCCGTAGGTCGCCGAGTTGAGGTCGATCGTCTGCACCAGCACGTCGTTCTGCCTGAGCTTGCGACGCCCCGGGACGAGCACTTCCTGCAACACCTTCCACTCCGAATAACTCTCGCGGAACACGACCGGAGCCTGCCCCTCGCCGAGCGTCACGTCGTATTCGATGTGCAGGATCTTGTAGGACTTCGGGCTGATGTAGAACCGCATCGATCCGATCTCGGGGCGAGTCATTTCGAGCACCTCGTGATCGATGCCCTGCAGACGCTTCACCCCGAGGCGCTTGAGCGTCGCACCTTCGTCCTGGTACCGGAACAGCGCCGTGTAGTCGTTGAGGACCGAAGCCTTGAACGCGATACCTGCCGCGGGGTCAGGCGTCGTGTACCGCTGATCCTGGGCCGCCCACACCGACGCGCCGTTGTATGTCAGCGTATAGCGAAGGTGAGCTTCGGGCTTCGGAGACGTCTCGAAGATGATGTCGAGCCGCACGCGATCGAGCGTCATCTTCGCACCCGTCGAATGCCGGCGCGTGTATTCGCCGCCGAGGTCGCCGGTCGTCGTCGTGATCGTGATCCGGCCTTCCTCGCGACCCGTGTTGTAGACCTTCTTGAGCTGCGCGAAATTGAATCCCCTGTAGGCGATTGCCACGCGTTCTGCCAGCACTTCCGCCGACCAATCCTGGGGCCGCTTGGCCGAGATCTGCTTGAGCCGCTCGTTGAGCAGCGCATCCCGTTCGGCCTGCGTCGCTTCGGTCGGTCCGGTCTGGGCCGGCGTCTGGGCCGGAGCCGCCGCCGGAGCATCAGCCGCAGGCGCAGGCTTCGGGGCCGGCTCCTGTGCAATGGCCGCACCCTGCGACAGGATCGCCAGAACCATCGCCGTCGCGAACGCAAGGGAAGCGTACCGTTTCACGAGACTGTTGACCTCCGAACTGGCGTGAGCGCTGAACTGTCGAATCATAACATCCAACGGATGGGTCACCTTCGAGCGTAACGCGCCCGCTCGAAGGTGATGCCCTACTCCGTTGATGCGTTGGCCGCGCCGCGGTTAGCCGCGGTCGCCGCCACCCGGCCGACGACGACGACGACGGCGCTTGCGATCATCGTCGCTGCCACCCTCTCCGCCTTCGCCACGGCCGCCGCCGCCATCGGCCGCTGCCGCCTCGGCCCTCTCCGGACGCGGTTCGCGCGGCTCGCCGCCGCCTTCACCACCGCCGCCCTCGTTGCCTTCGAGCAGGAGCGCCTTCCGCGACAGGCGAATGCGGCCCGTGCCGTCCACGTTGATGCACTTGACGAGCAGCTGCTGGCCTTCCTTGAGCTCGTCGTGCACATCCTTGACGTGGTAGTCCGCGATCTCCGAGATGTGGAGCAGCCCGTCCTGATTAGGAAGAATCTCGACGAACGCGCCAAAATCGGTAAGGCGCTGGACCGTTCCGAGGTACGTCTTGCCGATGACCGCCGTGGCCGTCAGGCCCTCGATGATCGACCTGGCCAGATCGCCGGCCTCGCCGTCCGTCGAAGCGATGTTCACCGTGCCGTCGTCGCTCACGTCGATCTTGCAACCGGTGCGCTCGACGATCGACCGGATCATCTTGCCTCCCGGTCCGATGACTTCGCGGATCTTGTCCACCGGAATCTTGATCGTGACGATTCTGGGCGCGTACTTGCTCAGGTTCGTCCGCGGTTCCGGCAGCGTCGTGGCCATGTGCTCCAGGATGTGGAGCCGCGCCTTGCGCGCCTGCTCGAGGGCTTCCTTGAGCACGACAGCGTTGACGCCCGCGACCTTGATGTCCATCTGGAGCGCCGTGATGCCCTCTCCGGTTCCACAGACCTTGAAGTCCATGTCGCCGTAGTGGTCCTCGGCGCCCGCGATGTCCGTCAGGATGGCGTACTTGTTGCCTTCCATCACCAGGCCCATCGCGATGCCCGCGACCGGCGCCTTGATCGGCACGCCCGCGTCCATCAGCGACAGGATGCCGCCGCAGACCGTCGCCATCGACGACGAACCGTTCGACTCGGTGATGTCCGAGACGAGGCGGATCGTGTAGGGCCAGACGTCGTCCCCCGGCAGCACGGCCTCGATCGCGCGGCGCGCGAGCGCTCCGTGACCGATCTCGCGGCGTCCCGGGCTGCCGACGCGGCCCGTTTCACCAACCGAGAACGGCGGGAAGTTGTAGTTGAGCATGAACTTGCGCGTCAGCTCGCCCTTCTCGAGGTCGTCCATGAACTGGGCTTCGCGCGAGGTGCCAAGCGTGACGGCGACGATCGCCTGCGTCTCGCCGCGCGTGAAGAGCGACGAACCGTGGACGCGCGGCAGCCAGCCGACTTCCGACGCCAGATCCCGGATCTCCGAGAACCTTCGGCCATCCGGACGGCGGCGATTCGAGAGAATGTCGTCTCGGAAGATCTTCTCCTTGAGCGCATTGAAGCGCTTCTTGACGAGAGCCTTCCGGTCGGCATCGTCGTCCGGGTAACCGGCGACGGCTTCGTCCTTGAGCGCATCCATCAGCGCGTAGGACTCGAGCTTTCCGTACTTCTCGGTGTTGAGCGCGTCGCGCAGGCGATCCGTGAACTTCTCGGCGAGCTCCGCGTCGAGCGACTCGTCGGACGGCGGAGGAGTTACCGGGCGCTTCACGATGCCGAGCTTCGCGTAGGCGTCCTTCAACCAGCGACAGATCCGCTGGATCTCGCGGTGACCCGTGAGCAGCGCCTCGACCATCAGCTCTTCCGAGACTTCCTTCGCGCCGGCCTCGACCATCACGATCGCTTCTTCCGTTCCGGCGACGATCAGGTTGAGCGCGGACTCGCGCACCTGCTCGTAGGTCGGATTGATGACGTATTTGCCATCGACGTGTCCGACGCGAACGCCGGCGACCGGCGTCTCGAACGGGATGTTCGAGAGAAACAGGGCCGCGGAGGCTCCCGTGATCGACAACACGTCCGGATCGTTCTCGTTGTCCGCCGACAGGACCGTACTGATGACCTGCGTGTCACCGCGGTAGCCGGGCGTGAAGAGCGGACGGATCGGACGGTCCGTGCAGCGGCACGTCAGGACTTCCTTCTCGCTCGGGCGGCCTTCCCGACGGAAGTAATTGCCGGGAATGCGCCCGGCCGCGTAGAAGTTCTCACGGTACTCGACCGTGAGCGGGAAAAAGTCGATACCCTCACGCGGCTTCATGGTGCCGACGGCGGTCGTGAGTACGATTGTGTCCCCGTAGGTGAGAATGACGGCTCCGTCGGCCTGCTTCGCGATCTTGCCGGTCTCGAGCGTCAGCTCTTTCCCACCGACCTGGATGGACTGCTTCAAATACATATTCGCGTCTCCTTCGCTTCCTTACCGCAAAACCGCACGCACCGTGGCGCCGGAAGCGGCGCCGCACGTACCGCGCGCGGGCTCAACGAACAGAAGCCGCGACGGCTGGCAACTGGTGCCAATCGATCGCGGCTTCGGTTCGGAAAAGATGATGTGCCCAGATTCGTGACGGGTGACGGGTCTCGACGGTCCGGACAGACTGCCGGGGGGCGAGACACGCATGCCCGAAACGTCCCGAAGCCGGCCCTGGAGCGAGCATCGAGGCGTTCGGGCAAGGCCCGATTCGGTTCCAGCGTTACTTGCGGAGACCGAGTCTGGAAATGACGGCATGGTACCGCTCGGCGTCCTTGCGCTTCAGATAGTCCAGAAGGCGGCGGCGCTGGCTCACCAGCTTCAGCAGACCGCGACGCGAGTGGTTGTCCTTCTTGTGCGTCTTGAAGTGCTCCGTCAAATCCTGAATGCGGCGCGTCAGGATCGCGACCTGAACTTCAGGCGACCCCGTATCCGACTCGTGGACCTTGTATCCCGAGATGATGTCCGACTTGATTTCCTTCGCCAGTGGCACTGCGTTGCTCTCCTCTACGTCTCAGTTCGGTTTCTTGCTGTCTGTCTCAAATTGGCGACGCTAACACAGGCGGGGAGGGAGTGGCAAGGCGGGGCGGGTCCGACTCTGCGCCTCCGTGTCTCCGTGCCTCCGTGCCTCCGTGTGCGAAGCTCTCTCTGGCCCTACGTGAGCTACGCACACGGAGGCACGGAGACACGGAGGCGCAGAGTCGTACTGAGAACCGGTATCATCCGTCCATGCCGTACATCGTGGATGGTAACAACGTCATCGGCCACGCCTCCGGCTGGGAGATCGGCTCGTCCTCGAGCCGGCACCGGCTGATCGACGAGGTCGCCGCTTTCGTCGTTTCCACGCGCGAGAAGGTGACAATCGTCTTCGACGGAGCCCCGGAAGACCGCATCCCCGACGGCTCCTGGCATCGCGGCATTCTGGTGCGATATTCGAAGCGCGGCTCGAACGCCGACCGCGTGGTTTCGAGTCTCGTTGCGGAATCGACCGACCGCCGGCGGTTGACCGTTGTGACGTCGGATCGGCAACTGGCCGCCGAGTGCAGGTCCCGCGGCGCCCGCACCCTGGGTTCGGACGAGTTCAGAAGGTTCATCGCTCAGCGGCAGCGCCAGAAGCCGCCGATTTCCGATCCCGGCGCGGCGGCCCGTCCGGCGGAGATTCCCGTTGACGACTGGTTTCGGTATTTCGGGCTCGAGCCAGAGCCGGAGCCGAGTTCCGTCCGCAAATCGTCGCCGCGGCGGCGGCGGTGAACTCCGTGCCTCTGCGACTCCGTGTCTCCGTGTGCGAAGCGTCTGAAGAGCTTCGCACACAGAGGCACGGAGACACGGAGACACAGAAAGACACGAGATGAGTGACCTCGTCGGACTGAACATCGAAGGCCGGCCCGGTAACGAGCCCACCGAGGCCGATCTGGCTCTTGCAGCGGGGCTGCTGGCCGCGATCGCCTCGCTCGTCGCCGGCTGGATCGCGTGGATCCTGTTCGATGCCCCGCTACTGCCGCTCCGGGTCGTCGATTCGATCTTCGCCGTCGTTCCGGCCGAGATCGTCCAGGTTGGCGTGGCCTTTCTCGGACCTTGGGCCAAGCGCTTCGCCTTCGCTGCAAGCGTGGGTGGCTACCTGCTTATCCTTGCGTTTGCCGCGCAACTCTTCGTCGCTCGAGCCCGCCAGCGTGGTCTGACATCGTCGCTCGCATTCGGCGCCGGCATCTGGCTGCTCGCGTCGCTCACCGTTTTTCCGCTCGCCGGCGGCGGCCCCTTCGGAATTGCGTGGAGGCCAACCGCCTGGGCTGCCGCAGGCTCGCTCCTTGGCGCCGGACTCGTCTTCGGAGGCTCGCTCCACGCTTTTCTCGTTTTGCTGGAACGCAGCCGGCGATTCGCCGAGCGCGCCTCCGCCCTGGCCAGCCGGCGGACGTTCTTCGGTTCCATTGTCGCCGCGGGGCTCGCGGTCGTCGTTGTCGAGTCCTTCGGCGCGGTTGCCGACGCGGTCGGCTGGGGACGGTCCGATCGGGTTTCCGGCGGATCGGGCGTTTTTCCCGACATCGACGGGCTCAGTCTCGAGGTCACCCCGACAGCGGACTTCTACCACGTGTCGAAGAACGTCTTCGATCCGGACGTGTCAGCACGGGACTGGAGCCTCGAGATCGGCGGCCTCGTGAATCGTACGCTCTCCTTCACGCTCGACGAACTTCGAGCGATGCCGGCAGTCGAGGGGTTCGCGACGCTCGCGTGCATCGACAACCCGGCTGGCGGCGACCTTATCGGCAATGCGCTCTGGCGCGGAGTCTCACTCGCGGACCTTCTTCGCTCCGCCGGCGTTCGCGAGGGAGCCGTGGATGTCGTTTTCACGGCCATCGACGACTATGTCGATTCGATCGCCATCGAGAGGGCGATGTTGCCGGGATGCTTGCTCGCGTACGAGATGAACGGTGTCGCGCTCAACTCGGCGCACGGGGCTCCACTGCGTGCGGTCGTTCCCGGCGTCTTCGGCATGAAAAACGTGAAGTGGATCGCGAGGATCGACGTGGCGGGCACGGACGTGAAGGGCTACTGGCAGCGTCGCGGGTGGAACGACGTCGCCGAGTACCAGACGATGTCGCGCATTGACGTGGCGACGGCCGGCGTCGTCGGGAGGCCGGCGACTCTTGCAGGCGTCGCCTTTGCCGGCGATCGCGGCATCTCGCGGGTCGAGGTGTCTATCGACGACGGGGCGACGTGGATTGCTGCCGAGGTGCACCCGCCGCTCTCGGACAACGCATGGGTCCTGTGGCACGCCTCGTGGACGCCTCAGCGTCCCGGACGCTTCGACGTCTTCGTCCGGGCCACGGACGGCGATGGTTCGGCACAGTCTCCTCTGGTCTCGTCCGCGTTCCCGAACGGCGTGACGGGTCTCCATCGCGTCTCGGTGCATGTAACCGCCGGCTCGGGATGACAACGACAACCAGAACCCCGAGCGAAGGCTAGGGGCCTGCAGTTCAGGTCCAGACATCGGGTCAACCGTGAATCAGGCCCCTCGCGTTCGCTCGGGGTTCTGGTTGTCGTTGTCACGAGTGCTAGAATCTCGCCGCCTCATCGTCGTCGCGCCGGGCCGCGACACAACGAACGCAGGAGCAGCTACCAATGACACCTGATCAGGGACGTTTCTTTCTCAACACCTTTCTTCCCGTAATCGAGGAGGAGCAGCGCGCAACGACGAAAGTCATCAACTCGGTACCGGACGAACACAGCAGCTGGAAGCCCGACGAGAAGGCCCGTTCGGCCTCGGATCTCTCTGAGCACATAGTCAGCAGCGAGATCTGGTTTCTCGAAGGCATCGTGAACGGAGAGTTCGGCGATCCCTCGGACCGGGCCGAGCTTGCAGGCAAGAATTCCGCCGAGCTGGCGGCGTGGTACGGAGCCGAATACGCCAAGGGGCTCGAGCGCCTCAAGGGACTCTCGGATGCGGACCTGGTGCGCGACGTCTCGTTCTTCGGGATGGAGACCCACCCGGCGGTCTACTACCTCACGTACCTGATGCTCCACACCGCTCACCATCGCGGACAGCTTGCCGCCTACCTTCGCCCGATGGGATCGAAGGTCCCATCGATCTACGGCGGCAGCGCCGACGAGCCCTGGACGGGTGAAGCCGCCGCCGGCTGACAAGAAGAGTTGACAGGATTTGCAGGAGTCTCCGAGGATTCACAGGAGACGACCGACATAAAGAGCATTCTTTCCTGTCAATCCTCTTGAAATCTTGAAAATCCTGTCAACTCTCCCGGAGGTAATTTGTGATTCGCAGAGCATTCATCGCATCGGGACTCGCCGTGCTGGTCGCGGCGTCGTCCGCTTTTGCCGGCAGTTCCAAACACTACGGTGCGGCATTCGGAGAATCGACGACGGTCGTCCTCGCTGACGCCCTCGCCAAGCCCGCTGACTACAAGGACAAGACGGTCCGGCTCGAGGGGACGATCACCGACGTCTGCCAGAAGGAGGGCTGCTGGCTGGTCCTCACCGACGGCAAGCAGACGATGCGCATCCACATGAAGGGTCATGCCTTCGCGGTGCCGAAAGACATCAGCGGAAAGAAGATCGTCGTGGAAGGCATCATCGAGGTGAAGACGATCCCCGAGGCGATGGCCAAGCACCTCGCCGAAGAGAGCAAGACGGGACCCGATCCGGCGACGATCAAGGGCGACCAGACAGTCGTCCGAATGATGGCGTCGGGAGTCGAGGTCCTCGACTAGCGGAGGCCCGTTACAAGTGCGCTGGCTGCTGACGACCGTAGTTGCCGCCGTCGCGATCGCTTTTGCGGCCGCGGCGGCGAACGCAACGACGGTCGTCGTGCCCAGCGACGCGCAGCTCTTCGCGGCATCGCGGGCCGTCGTTGAAGGAACGGTCCGCGAGATCCGCTCGCGCCGGATCGACGGCGGTCGCCAGATCGTCACATACGTCACGATCGACGTCGCGACGGTTCATGCCGGAGACCTCGAGCCGGGTCCGATCGTGTTGCGCGAGCTCGGCGGCGAGGTCGGCGACGATTTCTCGATCGTTTTCGGTTCCGCGGAGTACGCCGTCGGCGAGCGCGTGCTGGTTTTTCTCGACGCGGATCCGGAGGGGATCCTGCGGACGTGGGGACTCTTCCTCGGCAAATATTCGGTTCGGGACGGAGAGCGAGGCCTGGTCGTCAGCCGGAAGGCGGGCGAGGACGGCGTGACCGTCGTGGGCACGGCACACGACGGCGAGCCTGTCACGGACGTCGCGCCATACGCCGAGTTCATCGATGCACTCAACATGCGCGGCGCGACGGCCGCCAAACAGCGCGACGCGGTCCCGCTCGTCCCGGTTCCGGCCGAGATTTCGCAGCCTGTCGCATCGGGCGACGAGACCTGGCACACGAACTTCACGCTACTCGCCGGACGTCCGCGATGGTTCGAAGCGGACGAGGGCCTTCCGATCCCCTACTTCATCCGACCGACGCCAGTGCTCATCGACGGCGGGCGTGGCGCCGTCGCCGACGCGCTCGCGGCGTGGTCGAACGTCCCGGATTGTTCGCTACGGCTGTTCCTCGCCGACGACACGGAGAACTGCGGTTACGCCCGTGACGAGCAGAGCACGGTGTCGTTCGACGACTGCAGGAACCAGGTTTCCGGCCAGGGGTGTTTCGGAGTGATCGCGATCGGCGGCGCCAGCGGTCGCACGAGCGAGAAGAAGGTCATCAACGGCGTCGAGTTCGTGAGGATCACCGACGCCGACGTTGTCCTCAACAACGGCATGAACACGTGCCTGATCGGTCACCGGCTGACGATCCGCGAGATCATCACCCACGAGCTCGGCCACTCGATCGGACTTGGCCACTCGTCGCAGTCGGGTCCCGAGCCCAACCCGCGGCTGGCCGAGGCGACGATGTATTACCAGCTGCACGAGGATGGCCGCGAAGCCACGATCATGCCCGACGACATCGACGCCGTGACCTTCGTGTACCCGGCGTCGGAGGTTCCGCCGTCTGTAGTAACCGAGGCGTTGCCGGGTGGAAACGTCGGTGCGCCCTACGATGCGGTTCTGGAAGCTTCGTACGGGGCAAAGCCGCTGGTCTGGTCGGTCGCCTCCGGTCCGTTGCCCGCGGGCCTGAGCCTCGGGTCTGACGGCCGGATTGCGGGCATGCCGTCGGCAAAGGGGTCGGTCCCAGTCACGCTCGCGGTCACTGATTCACGCGGACGCGTGGCAACGCTCGATGCCGTCGTCGAGATTCTCGGGCCGATACCGGTCGTCGATTCGATCGACTATCGTTCGACGAAAAAGCGACTGACCGTCAGCTCGCGCTCCTCGGTTGCCGGTCTCACCGTCGAGTTCCGTGTGAATGGCGTGACGGTCTCGCCCCCCGGCCGCATCAAGTCGAAGCCGGACAACGCGACCGGTGGCACGCGGCTGATCGTCAAGGGTACGGCCGCGGCGCTGAACGTGACGCAGCCCGCAGGGAGTAACTCCCTCGTGCTCGTCGTCGACGGCGTCGCGTCCGATCCCATCGCGTTTTAGAAAACGCGAGTTGAACGGGCGACCCGCTCGCTACCGCTCGCGGTACTGATCCCGACTATCGACGCCCGTCCGCCTGGCGGTTGATACGAGGACGACCGGCGAGTGCCCAGTCCCGCCGGACTCTCGACGTCCGTCCCCCGGGCAGTTGATACGAGGACGACCCGCGAGTGCTCAGTCCCGCCAGACTCTCGACGTCCGTCCCCCGGGCAGTTGATACGAGGACGACCCGCGAGTGTGCAGTCGCGCCCGAGACAAGGACGACCCGTACGGGATCAGTACCGCGAGCGGTAGCGAGCGGGTCGTCCTGTAAGAACTGCTCTGCTCAGAGATCGGCGAAGGCCGCGGTGTGACGCAACGCCACGGCCTTCGCATTCCGTCGGCAGTGTCAGGCGCCGCCGACCGTGATCTCAGAAATGAGAAGGGTCGGCGAAGCCACACCACCGGCGCGGAACTTGAGGTCGTTGCCAACGGCCGTGATGTTCTTGAAGGCCGTGATGACGTTTCCGGCGATCGTGATCTCCTGGACCGGGTAGGCGATCTCGCCGTTCTCGATCCAATGTCCCGTCGCCCCGTGAGAGAAGTCGCCCGTCACCGGGTTGAAGCCCTGCGCGCTCATCGTGCGCAGGTAAAGCCCCGACTTCACGCTCTTGATGATGTCCTTCGGATCCTTGTCGCCCGCCACGAGGAACAGGTTCGAGGCGCCGATGTTGGGCCCACCCTGGTAACCCCGGTTCGTCGTGCCGGTAAGCGGCATCTTCAGGCGCCGCGACGAATACGAGTCGCAGAGATACGACTTCAGCACGCCCTTTTCGATGAACGGCACTCTCGATGAACGCACTCCCTCCGCGTCGAACGGCCGGCATCCGGGACCGTCCGCTAACGTCGCGTCGTCGATGATCGAAACGAGCGGCGACGCGATGGCCTCGCCGAGCTTGCCGACGAGGAACGAGGACTTCCGATAGACGGATCGTCCCGATGCCGCGCCAAAGAACGCGCCGATCATCCGTTGCGCCATCGTCGGATCAACGACCAGGGGAACCGTCTGCGACTTAACCTTTCGGGCGCCGAGCTTGCTCGTCACTCGCCTGGCCGCCTCGAGGCCAACTTCCTTCGGCGTCAGCAGCTTGTTCGCGTACCTCTGGAACGAGTACCACGAGTCCGTCTGCTTGACACCGCCTTCCTCGGCGATGAGCCCGACGTAGAGGCCCGCGTTCGTCGTCCGATACTGGCCGACGAATCCATCCGAGGTCGCGAGCGTGACCTGGTAGGTTCCGTCCGACCAGCCAGCCGTATTCGAGTTCGTGACGCGCTTGTCCGACTTCATTCCGATTTCTTCGGCTTCACGCGCCATGTCGATCTTCTTGTCGGTCGGGATCGACGCAATCGACTCGTCGAAGAGCATCAGCTTGCCTTCGTAGACGCCGAGCGACTCGCGCGGCGCCAGACCGTTGAACTCGTCCGGGTTCGAGACCTTGACGATGTCGAGAGCCTGCGCGGCGATGCTCTTCACCGACTTGTCGGCAAAGTCGGTCGTGTAGGTCAGCGCCATGGCGCCGCCCTTGAAAACCCGCATCCCGAGACCCTTGCTGATCGACTGCTCGAGCTTCTCTATGCGGCCCAGGCGGACCTCCGTGCTGAAGTCGGTCGTGTTGGCGACGAAGACGTCGCAGGCGTCGGCGCCCTGGCGCTTGAGCTCGGCGACGACGTCGGTGGCAAGTTGTCGATAGTCGTTCATGTCGTCGATCTCCTAGGCCTTGACCTTCGAACCGCCGACGGTGATCTCAGAGACCTTGCACGTCGGAATGCCCATTCCCACGGGCACGCTCTGCCCGTTCTTGCCACAAGTCCAGCCGCCATCGGCAAACTGGAGGTCGTTGCCAACCGCCGTGATTTTCGTCATCACATCGGGGCCGTTGCCGATGAGCGTCACGCCCTTGAGCGGGGTCGTGAGCTTTCCGTCTTCGATGAGGTAGCTCTCGTTGACCGAAAACGTGAAGTCGCCCTTAGTGATGTCGACCTGTCCGCCGCCGAATTTCTTGGCGTAGATGCCGCGCTTGACTGACTTCAGGATCTCCTCCGGGTCGGACGTGCCGGGACGCATGTAGGTGTTCGTCATTCGCGGCATCGGCGTGTAGGCGTACGACTGACGACGTCCGTTTCCGGTCGCGTTGACCTTCATGGCCTGCGCACTGATCCGGTCGTGCAGGTAACCCTTGAGAATGCCGTTCTCGATGAGCACCGTGCTCGTCGGCGCTCCGCCCTCGTCGTCCACATTGATCGTTCCGCGCATGTTCTCGAAGAGTCCCTCGTCGACCACTGTGCACAGGTCGGACGCGACTCGCTGGCCGACGCGGCCCGAATAGTTCGACAGGTTCTTGCGATTGAAGTCCGCCTCGAGGCCGTGACCGACCGCCTCGTGCAGCAGCACGCCGCTGTCCTTCGGGCCGAGCACGACCGTCATCGGGCCGGCTTCGACGTCTTTCGCGTCGAGGAGAGTGACCGACAGCCGCGCCGCTTCCTTGGCAATGTCGGCCGCGGGTCGCTTCTTCGCGAAGTACTCGAGGCCGATGCGACCGCCGCCCGACTCGTAGCCTGTCTGGCGATTCGTGCCTTCCTCGGCGATGCAGCTCGTCGAAAAGACGAAGACAGGCTGCATGTCGGTCCAGCTCACGCCGTCCGAGTTCGCATACGCAAGGTACTTCACCTCGTCGTTGAAGCTGCACGTGACGCGCGTGATCTTCGGGCTGTAGGCGCGGGCCGTCTTGTTCGCCTCGTGGATGAATCCGAGCTTGCGGTTCAGGTCAGCTTCCGTCGCCAGATCGCCGATCGGGTAGAGGTTCTTCAGCTTCGCAAGTCCGATCGGCATCACCTTGGCCTTCGCGGCGGCGTCGTTGGCAATTGCGGACGCTGTCCGCGCAGCCGTCGACAGGCTCTCCATCGAGAGGTCTTCCGAGAACGCGAAGCCCACCTGGTCACCCTTGACGACGCGAACGCCGACTCCGGCATCGATTCCGCGGCTCGCGGCCTTCACCTTGTCCTCCTCGAAGAACAGGCTCGATGCGACGCGATGCTCGAAGAACAGGTCGGCGAAGTCGGCGCCCCGCGACAGGCAGATCTCCAGCAATCGCTTCATCTCCTCCGGTCCGACACCGAAGTAGGTCCCGAAGATATCCGGTGTGGCAGCCGACGCCTGTCCGCGCAGGACCGAGGTCAGCCACGCTTCGCTCGCCGCGGCCGCGGCTAGCGTCATCGATGTGCGTCCGATGAAATCGCGTCGCTTCATTTTGGGTGGATTCTCCTTGCTCCTGAGGTGAGTGGTGCGTGGGACAGAGGGGCCGAACCGACCGGGAGAAGCCGGCAACCGCTCTCACCGGACATCGCGAGACCGCGCGGAGCTTGGAGGAACCGGCTGTTGCTCCGCACCGTCTCGCGTGCCGGCGTCGAGAAAACGATCCCGGGAGCGCCTGCACGCGAGGCGGACGCACGCGGACCCGTGAACTCGATACACGCCGGAATTACGGGTCGCCCCTTCGAAAGTTCCTCGGGATCGCCGTGCTTTACCAACGTTTTACATTCGAGGCTAAGGGGTGGACCTCCGTGCCTCTGATGTGGCTCCGTGGCTCCGTGTGCGAAGCCCTGAGGACGCTACGCACACGGAGACGCGGAGACACGGAGCCACAGAGGCCTGGACCTCACTCCACGTCGAAGTCGATCCACTGCGACGCGGAGCGCGCCTTGGCTCCCGCGAGCACGTCCCTGATGACTATTTCGAGCACGTAGGACCCGGGCTTCATGTCCTCGCCCAGCTGCAGCCCTCTGCCGACCCGAGCTCGGGACCAGTCGGCCTGTGGCCCCGGATCGAACGACGGCACGGCGTTCGACAGAATAAGACGCCCCTCGCGATACACGCGCACCGTCATCTCGAGCGATGGCCGCTTAGTCACCTTGTCGCGCCGGGCGTTGTAGATCTCGAAGCCGTACGACACGCGATCGCCTCCCTTGAAACGTCGCACTGCCGGGCTGACGGGCGGATCGGCCAGGGCCGATTTCTGCTGGCGATTGAGTGCGCGAGGTTCGACGGGGACGATGTCGCTCGAGAGAACGATGCCGGACATTGCGAGCTCGTCGTTCGATACGTCTGGCAGCTCGATGAACTGGTACGCCGAACCGATGCGATCCGAATTCACGTCCCGGACCGCCGCGCGCATCGAATAGGCGCCGGCGCGCTTCAACGGAAACGTAACCGTCTGGTCGAGCCCGAATCGCAGGGCGCGCTGGTAGTCCTCGCCGCGCAGTCGAATCTCCTGCGTGCTGGCCTGGCGACTGACCATGCCGCCATTGTCGCCGAATGCCACGACGACCAGATCGACCCGAGCGACCCTCGAGTCGTCACGCTCGGTAGTGAACGTCAGGTCACGCGCATCGACATGCAAAAGGCACATCACCGAAGGACCGCTGCGAGGATCGATCGAGAACAGTGGCGTCACCTGCATCCGTACACCACTCGCCGCGAATGGCGAGATCACCGCGTCCACCATCCGCTGACTGGCCGATCGGGTCTCGATCCCCGCCTCCTCGTCCGGGTAGCCATAGAAACCCGAACGTGCGCGGACCGTCACCCCCGGGCGCTTCGCGCGAACCGAGATCCGATGAAACTCGGAGCGTCCTTCGTCCGATACGAACGTGGATTCCTCGGGTATGTAACTGAGCAGGTAATATCCGAGCTGATCGTCGACCGCGCGCCGCAGTCCGTCCGTGATGTCGTTCGTGTTGTATATGAAGAGTCCGCCGGTCTGGTCGGCCAGCTGGCTCAGGACATCGCGTGACCGGAAGAGCGTCGATCGTCGCCCGGCGAGCCGGTCGCCGAGGTCCGTCAGCCGCCTGAACCGATTCGTCGGCTCGTCGGCCGATACGACGAGTGGCAAGACGCCCCGGACGTCGATGCTGTAGATCGCGACTGCTCCCCGATTGGCAAGATCGATGAGGTTCTGTACGGCGCGCCGGACACGCGACGGACCGGGGCCCTCGGCATCGACATCCTCGAGGGCGCAGGGCATGCCATCAGACAGCAGCACAACCGATTTGCGGCCCGGCAGCTCCCTCAACCCGCGAACCACGAAGTTCAGGACGCCAAGCGTCCCGCGAATGAACACGTCGGTCCGAAGCGCCTCGGCGAGTCCGCGGGCGCCGGCGGTGTTGACGTCCGTTGGCGTGCCGTCGTCGCATTCTTTCTCGGGTCGCGACCTCGGCACGTAACGGATGCGTTCGATCGCCGCATAGAGCTCGTCCCGGTTGGCCGAAAACTGCTGGAGCGCCCCGGCTCCTGTTCGGGACTGGACGATTGCGATCTGATCACCCGGTTCGAGACGGTTGTCGACGAAGGACCGGACGGCGTCTCGCGCCGCGCGCGCGCTCTCGTTCGACGCCAGGTCGTCAACGACGATGGCGATCGTCCGCCGGACACGCTCGGGCGGCAGCCGCACTGGCGGGCCCGAGGGCGATACTTCGCGGGTCGTCGCAGGTACCGATGATGATGCAACGAAGCTGAAGTTCGTGATGACCTGCGGTCGGTCATCCTGCAGGAGCTCGAAATCGTCCTTCGTCA
Source organism: uncultured Clostridia bacterium (assembly GCA_964641945.1). Classification (GTDB taxonomy): domain Bacteria; phylum Acidobacteriota; class Blastocatellia; order UBA7656; family JADIYM01; genus JADIYM01. The sequence continues at coordinate 15,586 of CAZXLQ010000017.1, read as the reverse complement.
GGTCGGTGACCGGTCTGCCGTCACGGTCGGTCACGATGGCGTCGACCTGCACGAGCGTAACTCCCAGGCGGACGATCTTGTCATCCGACTGGGGAGCCGGCTGGATGGCCTGGGCGAGGGCGAGACAGGGCGTGAGCAGGAAGAAGCCGAGCGCGCTCCATGCCGCTATCGCGCGCGTTGCATTCCTCGATCGCATGCGTCTGGAGTCTACTCTGTCGTGGCTCTCGATTGCTGAACCGTCGGGGTGTCGCGCAACTGGCGCGTCGTATGCTCGACGACCGACGGCGGTGGAGCGGGATAGGCGACGGACTCCTGCAGCAGGCGGCCCGTATCGAGTGGAGGCCGGTCGAGTGAGTCACGCAGGCGCGCTCTCTCTTCGTCGTCCCTGCCCGACGGCGTCGACACCGTCAGGTATCGGCCGTTGAGAAACATGGCCAGGCCCAGCAGGAACACGATGACGCCGAGACCCGTCGCAGGGAGCTTGTCTGCCTCCTGATACGAATACAACAGGAAGAACAACGCGGAGCCGATTCCGATGGCCTGCATGACGAGTCCCGCTCGCAGGCGGCGCAGTCTCCGCTCCTGAGGCGATTCGAGGAACTTCTCGACCTGGGGAAGGACTTCTTCGACGACCTTGGCGAGCTCCTTGGCCGACTTGAGGTCACGGATCTTCGCGGCAACGGCCCGTCCAATCTCTTCACGCGCTGTCACCGCGGATTCGATGTTTCCACCGGCGACAGGCAGTCCTGCGCGAAGCGTCCTCAAGTCGGCGCCACACGCCCGGCAGAACTGATACGGCTCTCGTTCCTGCGTTCCGCAACCTGGACAAAACACGGGACCACCTCGTCGTTCGAGCAGGGTACCACAAGCAGGTTCACGACAAACCCGGCGTCGACTCTGGGTATTGGGTCAGTTCGACTTCCACCGCAAGACTCGGATATTCACATTTCCGTTGCTGCTCTGCGCCTTTGCGTCTTCCCCATGCGTCTTCGCGAGAAACTCAACGTTCAATCGGGTCCTTTTCGGAGTCAGTTTCCCGCAAAGGCGCAAAGAAAGACGCAGAGAAGCAAGGGGAGCAGCGAGATCGAAATTGACCCCCTACCCGACTCTACAGGTCGGTCAATGGCGATCGTTCCGGCTCGACACCATGTCGCGGTAGATCTCGAGGTACGACTCCGCGATCCTCTCGAAGTCGAATCGGCGCACGAGTTCGCGTCCCCGCGCGCCGGCATCGACGCGTCGCGCCGGATCGCAAAGGAACTCGGCTACGGCAGCGGCGATGGAGGACGGCGACTCGGGGTCGATGAAGCGTCCGGCGACCCCGTCGAGATCGATCTGGGTGGCGACTCCGGTTCTTCCGACGATGACGGGTAGTCCACAGGCGAGCGCTTCGACGATCACGTTGCCGAAGCTCTCGTTCCGTGACGGAAGCACGAGCAGGTCAGACGCCCGGATCACATCGACGACATCGGATCGCGCCCCAAGGTCGACGATGCTCCCTCCGGATGCCCGCACAGCCGCATCGATATGCGGCTGATCGGATCCGTGCCCTGCGAAGGCCAGCGTCGCCGATTCGTGCCGTTCACGTACCTGCGCCCACGCTTCGAGCAGCTCGCGAACGCCCTTTCGCGGGACGTATTGTCCGACGAAGAGCGCCAGGGGGCCGTCCGAAATTCCGAATCTGGTCCGCAGCGCGCGTCGCTCGTCGTCCGTGGCGGGACGGAAGCGATCGAGGTCTATGCCATTGTCGACTCGCGAAAACCGATCGGCATCGACATCGATCGACGAGAGCTCATCGGCGATCTCGTCGCTCATCACCGCGAACCGGTCGACGCGACGAAGGATGGAAATCAGCGGACGCGCCGCCGCGCTGACGAGTATCTTCCGAAGCTCTCCATCCTCGCCGCCGAGGCTCGGCTTGACGAGCACGGGAGTTCCGGCAAGACGCGCTCCGATGACGGCGCCAAGTGTCGACGCCGACAGACAATGCGCGTGCACGACGTCGGCCGACCGGGCCTGGCGGGCGACGTGAAGGGCCATGGCGACGATCTGGGCGACCTTCGCGGCGTGAAAGGCGAGGCCCGATGTCGCGACGTCGCGGGCCAGCGGCACGGCGATCCTCCGAACCTCTATTCCGTCGATCGCATCGCGAGCCGGCAGTCCATCCGCGAACATTGTGGTATGGATTCGAACCTGTGCCCCGGCCCGCACGAGTGCGCGGGCGAGGCCGAGCGCCTGCTGCTCAGCTCCGGCGATGTAGGGAAACAATCGCTGCGAAATCATCAGGACGCGGAGCGGTGGATTCCGCGGATTCGATTTGCCGTGCATGGGCCGGAGATTATAATGACCAAACTCGTTTTCAGCGGAGGCTCCATGAATACGCCCTTGTGCCTCGCCCGAGTGCTGATGTTGCTCGTGTGCATCTCGGCACCCTTCGCCCCTTGCCTAGCGCAACCCCCAATCGAGCCGTCGTGGAACGGCAAATACCTCTCGCATTACCTGCGAGAGCTCAACAATCCGGATCCGATTCAGCGACAGCTCTCGTGTGAAGCCATCGGCAGCATGGGCTCGACGGCCGCCGCGGCCGTGCCGGAACTCTCGAAGCTGCTCGAGAGCAAGGAACAGACGGACCGAATCGCCGCAGCCATGGCTCTGGCCAAAATCGGCGACGCGGCCAAGGCGGCGATTCCGCTGCTCCAGAAAATGGAGCAGAGCGCCGACGTTCATGAAAAGAAGGTCGCGCAGATTGCGATCCTGGCCCTCGAGCCACCAGCATCGACCGTGGCGTTCGAGTTTTTCTCTTCGGCCTACGTGCTCAGCTTCCTGATCGCCGTGCTGATTGGCGGTTCGGTGGCATTCCTGTTCTGGAAACGACGCGTACCCACGAAACCGTCCGGGCAGGGACCGGCGAAGACGTCGGAAGGTACTTCGTCGGCGAGCTCTCGCGCGGGTGATGCCTCTGGAACTGCATCGACGACCGGCGGAGAGCCGCCGGACACGTCGGTCGGCGGGACGACGCCGACGACGCCATCCTCGGCGTCGACGTATCGAAAGCGTGTGTCTCGTCAGCTCCCTGGGATGGAGACGTACATCAAGGAACACGAGGGACCCGAGTCGGTCAAACGCGAGCTCGCGCGTGCACAGGATGAATTTAGACGAACGTGCGACAAGCAGCAGGAGATCGCGAAGTACTACAACTCGGAGGAGCTGACAAAGGATCCCGAACGACTGCGGCAGCTCCGCCTCGAGAGTGACGAACTGGCTCTCAAGCATTATCGGCTGGAGGTCCGGGTCAAGGGTCTCGAGGTCAAGATGCTCGAGATGCTCATCGATCAGGGCGGCGCCTCGGATGCCGCACTGCGCGAACGCACGGAAGTGACTATCAAGCAGAAGTGGGACGACCTGCGAACTCTCTGCGAGACACCTGCAAAAACACTGTGGAAAGGCGAGCAATGGGTGAGCGTCGCGACGGCTTCGCATTCCCCGATTGCGGACCTTCGCGCACACCTTGCCACTTTTGACGTGACCATTGGCGAGAGGTCGGCGAGTCGCACTGCAGACGGGACTGACCCCGCCTCGGAGGGCGGTTCGTCGCCTGACGAAGGCTCGACGGGCGCGGACGACTCGACGAAGGCGGCCGACGCCGGTGAGGCAGCCGGGGCAGTTGCCGGCGGTGAGTCGGCGCCTGCGCAGTCCGTCTCCGAGGACCAGTCATCTGAAGTCATCGGAGGGGAGCCACCGAAGCCAGTCGAATAGGCACCGGCGAGTGTCTCTCCCCGTTTTTCGAGCCGCGAGCGGTAGCGAGCGTCCCAAGGACTGTCGAACGGTCCCGATCACTTCCGTCCTTCCAACGACGAGTCTGCGACTTAAATAACCGTCCGTGGGACGCTCGCTACCGCTCGCGGCTCGAGGAACGGGGACCGCCCGTTTCTGACGGTTCCGCGTCGCACGCAACTTCTTTCGCGCGCTCTCGATCATGGGGCGTGAAACCATCAACCCCCTTCGAGCAGCGCGGGCTGACCGCCACGGAAATCCTCGTGGTCGTCGCGATCATTGCCGCGGTCATGGCCATCGCCGTCCCTCATCTGCTCGCTGCCAGGGTGGCAGCGCAGGAGGGTCGGGCCATCGCAAACCTCCGCACCCTCGCGACGGCAGAGATCACGCTGTTCGCAAGCCGCCGGCACTTTGGCTCGTTCGAGCAGCTCTTTGCCGGCGACTACCTTCGACCGGGTCAGTTCGAGCGGGGATCCGCCGAGGGCGGGCCACAGGGCAGCTCTGCGGAAGCCGTCACCGACGGCGTCTATCTCTACACCACGCGCTTCTCGCTCGATGCCCAGGGTGTGACGCTCGACGCCGACCCCGTCGAAGCGAATACCGCAACGCATCGACGATTCAGGTTTCGCCTCGGCCGGCGCACGCGAGGCGGTGCGTGGGCGAATGAGGGCCTGCTGCTCGTCGCCCCTCCAAGTGTTGCGTCGCCTCCAGGTTCGGCCTATCAGCCGCTCAATTCGTGAGCCTCTTCGTCGATGGAGAGACCCGAGCGCTACCGCGCCCGGTACTGATGCACGACGCTCACCTGCCCGCCGGTCGATCCGGATCGTGCCCGCTGCGCATCGGTACCGGGCGCGGTAGCGCTCGGGTCAGCCTCGGAATCCTTGTCGTCTGATGGCCAGCACGCCGTCGAGGCACCGTTGGCAGCCGGTTCGGCGAGCAACTGATCCGGCGCAAGTCGCGAGGGCATTGCCGGCTCTCGAAGGGCCGCCCTATAGTACTCGCCCATGAGTTCAGAGTTGAGCACCGAGATTGTTACCGTTGTGTCGGGACTGCCCCGCTCCGGCACGTCCATGATGATGAAAATGCTCGAGGCGGGGGGACTGTCTCCCGTCACAGACAATGTCCGGACCGCCGACGAGGATAATCCGAAGGGTTATTACGAGCTCGAGAAGGTCAAGGAGATGAAGGCCGACACGTCGTGGATGACCGACGCGCGCGGCAAGGTCATCAAGGTCATATCGGCACTTCTGCAGGACCTGCCTGCGGACCATCGCTACAGGGTGGTCTTCATGCGAAGGGAGATGGCCGAAATCCTCGCATCACAGCGTCAGATGCTCATTCGGCGAGGCCAGGAGCCGAACAAGGTTCCCGATGAGAAGATGGCGGCGATGTTCGAGAAGCACCTCGTGAAAATCGCCGAGTGGCTCGATGCGCAGGAGCACATCGACGTGCTTTTCATCAAGTACAACGACATCCTCGCCGAGCCGGCAGGTTCGGTTCAGACGCTCAACGCTTTCTTCGGGGAGAGCCTCGACGCCGCCGCGATGCAGTCGGTCGTCGACAAACAACTCTACCGGCAGCGCAAGGCATAGGAGAGTGGACAGGATTACAGGATTTTCAGGATTACAGTGACATTGACTGACCCGTCATGTCAGACGCCTAATGGATCGCAGGCCACACGTATCAGTACCGCGAGCGATAGCGAGCGGGTCGTTCCTGTCGTGAGTGCTGTTCGTCAATGCAACCCGCTCGCTATCGCTCGCGGTACCGATCCTGCCGAGACGCCGAATCTATCCGGAAGTAACGCAACCAGACGTCGACTGACTTCAGAAATTGTGGCGGATCAATGACCGGACCTGTAAGAGGATTGTCTGAAGCTGAAATGACGTTGTCTGAACGGCCCAGGCAGTTAACCCTGCCAATCCTGTAATCCTGTCTATTCTTCTCTCCTATTTCGGCTTCAACGCCGGGTCGGTCACGATGACGAAGTCGCCGAGTTTTCCGAGTTTCGAAACGTCGAAGTTCGGAAAGCCCCGGCCAGACACCATCGCCACCGACAGGAAACGCGTCCCGGGACGGTAGCGAAGAAGCTGAGTCGGCGTTCCCATCCGCTCTTCACTGTGAAACCCGCCATTGACGTGCACGACGAGCGCACCCGGTTGGCGCATGAGGGCACCGGCAATGGAATAGGCCATTCCTGCATCCCAGAGCACCTGGGCATCGATGAGGTATGACGGGCCGTGCGGCCCTGACGGTCCTCCGGCGTCACCCATGAGCGCCTTGAACTTCGCGGCGTATGCCGGATCCGGGTCGCCGTACGGAAGCGGCGGTAGCCACGACCGCGCCTCGTCCGACAGGTCGGCGAGCGAGGCGCGTCCGAGTCGCGCCACCCGGTTCGCGTATCGTCCCGGCGGATTGGCCGCGACGACAGAGAGCTTGTTGGCCTTCGCGAACTCGATCATCGGCTTGTAATCCGTCGCGTATCGGCCCCACGGACGACTGCTCGAGAGGAAGTGTTTCTCCGAGATCAGCCCGGCAAGGTACTCGTCGATGACCGACTGCACATCCCGCTCGAACATCTCGAGCGAAAGCACGGTTGGCCGACGGGCCGCGGCCGCTCGTGCGTGAGCGAGCCGGAGGATCTCGGCCTCGAGGAAGTGTGCAACCGGATCGTCGTGCTCCTCACCAAGGAAGACGACCTCGACGCCGTCGAGCGCGGCAATCAGTTCGTCGAGCGTCCGGGCCGAACCGTCCGGGGCATAGACCCGAAAGTTTGCCGATGTCACCACAGGAGCCGCCGGGAGCGGCGCCTGGGCGGAACCTGGCACCGCCTGGGCGCCGACTGCCCGAGCGGTGGCCGCGGCAACCCCCTGCACGGGGGCAGTGCCCTGACCAGGTGTCGGAAGTACGTTGAACAACATGGGTATCAGCACGGCAATCACTCTCGTCATCTCTGGGTGTCCTTGGGCGAGTCCCTGGTTCGTTCGTCGGTCCTGTTCATCTGCCGGTTTCGGGCGGCTTCGACGAGTCCGGCGCCTCCGCCGGGGCGTCGCCTTCGGCCGGAACCGACGGCTCGAGTCCGTCGGGTTGCTTCTCGACGGGCACCTCGTCAGACGGCACCGCGTCCATGCCACCGTCAGCGGGCGCGGCTTCGGCCTCGACCGGCACTGCCATGTCCGGCTCGCCGTAAGGAACGTCAGGCTCGTCCTCGGTCGATCCGACCACCGAGCCCTCACCGTCTTCCTCGTACGGAACCGCCTCGACGTCCTCGATCTCCGGCATCCCCGGCGGCGGAGATGGCGGATCGGGGGGATACTTCGGATCGTCAGAACTGGCGATCGCGCCCTGCTTGTCGACGGCGCGCAGCAGGCCGGTTTCGTCGATGTAGAGCGAGAGTTTTGCCGTGCGCCCATACATCACCGGAGTCGCGGTGACCGAGAACTTCGCCGTCTCACCCTCCCCGCTCGACGAAACGACGAGCCGGTACCCCGACAACTCGTTCGCGATCTGCTCGGCCGCCCCAGCGTCGAGCGCCCCGGACGACTTCAGGTCGTCGAGTCCGGCGAAACGTCCGTTTTTTACCCGGTACGTCGACTCGGCATCGGCAATCAGGTTCAGCGCGCCGATCGCCGTGTTGTGACTCGACTCGATACGTTCACGTCGTGGACCGTCGACGATCCACTCGCGCATCAGCTTGTTGTAGGCAGCCGTGATCGGCGCCATCGGCGACGAGTTCTCCCAATTGACGCCCGTTGCATTGCGCAACACCGTAGAACCGAACGGATTGGTCAGTGTGGAGACAGCCTGCCAGGCGAACATCTGCTCTACGTCGAATCCGGGACCGTCACCGCTTTCGATCTGCTTGCGCAGCTCTTCCTGCGCCTTCGCCGACGCCTCGAGCTGGTCCGCGTCGTACTCCGCCGACGAATACGTCGCGACGACGGCGCCGCCCAGCCACTCGCTCGACGCCGACTGGTATCCGGGCGTTTCAGCGAGCGTCGATTCCGATGCAGATGCATCCACGCACCTGCGGACGTCGTCGGTCTGCCCGACGATCCCGAAGTCCTCGACGAACGCCATCGCGAAGCCCGCCATCTCCCACAACTCCGCTCCCTTGTAGTCCACGGCGGCAAGCGGGGGAGCGCCTGGTATCTGGCCGAACGTCTTCTGAACCATCTTGCGGAACGGCTCGCGGTCGCGGACCTCGACGAGCGCCACACGCACCGGCTTCGGAGCGTCAGGCTTTTTCACCGAACGGCCCGCTCCACCGCCAAACACCTCGAACCCCTCCGTGAACGCGATCTCGCGCCCTAGCGCCGGCAGCAGTTCGTTACGGACGCTGACGCCGATCGACGATTCGATCTCCTCGACCTGCTGAGCGAACGACTTGCCGTTCGGAGGAGGCAGAATCGGGCCAAAGTACTGCTCGGCCAGATCGAAGATCCTCACCGGATCGGCAGCGATCGACTGCAGCATGCCGCACGTCGCCGGCACGTACTTCGCGGCGCGGAACTGCACCGACGGCGGATCGGCAACAACCGCGACCAGCCCGTTCACCGAACGGTCGATCTCGACGTCGTAACGGACCTTCACGTTGTTGCCGTCAACCCTGGCTCCGCTCGCGAGCCCGAGCACGGCGTGGAGTCCGAAGAAGTTCCGGGTCGCCTCGCGCATCGCCAGGTCGTACGCAGAGAGCTTCGACTTTGCCTCTTCTTCGTCCGGTCCGGGCACGCCCAGCGATTTCGAAAACGACTCTGCCATCGCCGTGCCGTTGATGAACACGAACAGGTGTTCCTGTCCGCCCGCGTGCTTCGCCAGCGCGGAGGCATATCCGGGCTCGTCACCGATTCGAGGTCCGTCCGTCGCCAGTGACTCGATGAGGGCAACGACCGATGCGCGCGCGCCAAAAACCACGGTGCGGCCAGAGGTCGCAATCGCCAGGTCGTCGAATACCACCGCTTCGACACCCTTGACGGTGATCGTGCCGCGCCTCGCACCCTTGCTCTCCGCGAGCGGCCCCAGCAGCTTGTCGCGCAGGAACCCCGGCGCGTCGTTCGACGAACACCGGACGACGAAAACCATCGCGCGTTCGTTGAACGACATCGTGGCCACGGCCTTGGACGTCTCGGGTACCGTCGCGATCGCAACCGATGAATCGAGAATCGCGTTCAGCTCGCGGCTGGCGATGACCGGCGGCTTGCCCGTCTTCGAATCGTCGCCGAACCGCTCGTTGAGCATCTGCAGGAGTGGATCGGAGCCGCCGAACTGGTCGATGAGCGTCGCGAGGTGCGGGATCTCGATGAAGACCCCCGTTCGATCCGGAAACAGCCGGGAAAAGTCGACCGACAGATCCGGCTTTTTCGCCGCTCCCCGAGCCGGACGGCTCGCTCGAGCGCGCGGGGCCTCGGACGGACCTGGCGAAACGGGGCCTGTAGCCGCCGGCGGTTGCTGGGCAAATCCGACCGACGCCGAGATCAGGAGCGCACCGAGCGCGAAACCAATGCACTTCCGGGTCATTAACCGCCTCCGGCAGGGGAGTTCCGTTTCGACGCGCATCCTACCCCAGGGCCTTCGGCCTGCGACAGGGTTGCGCTTCGGAATCGGTGGCGCGTCGTCGCGCCGACGTTTCGATGCACGTCCGGCCAATTCGTGGTATTCGTGCCGCGCTCCTACCCCGAATCTGGAGGCCCGTCCCGTGACTTTCACCGGAAAGAGCATCGTCATAACCGGCGCTTCGTCGGGCATCGGGCGTGAACTTGCGGTTGCGCTCGCCCGCGAGGGCGCGAACCTGACCCTCGCGGCTCGCGATGCTGACGCGCTCGCCGAGGTGGTTCGTGACTGCGAGTCGGCGGGAGGAAAGGCAATCGCCATCCCGACGGACGTCTGCGATCAGGCCGCGTGCGCTGCACTCGTGAAGGCGGCGGTCGACGCATTCGGAGGCGTCGACGTGCTCGTCAACAATGCCGGTATCTCGATGTGGGGCCGGTTCGAGGAGATGACCGACCTCTCGATGGTCGAGCGCATAATGCGTGTGAACTACTTCGGCGCGGTGTACTGCACGCACGCCGCGCTTCCTTACGTGAAGGCATCGAAGGGACTGCTCGTCGCGGTTTCGTCGCTGACCGGGAAGACCGGTGTCCCGACGCGGACCGCTTACTCCGCCAGCAAACACGCAATGCAGGGGTTCTTCGATTCGTTGCGAATCGAGTTGATGGGCACGGGTGTCGACGTGCTCGTGGTAAGCCCCGGATTCGTGGCGACGCCGATTCGCGACCGGGCCCTCGGCCCGGACGGCAAGCCCCGCGGAAAGAGCCCGCGCGACGAGGACAAGGGGAACATGTCGGTCGAGGAGTGCGTGCGGCAGATCGTGTCTGCGATGCGGAGGCGGAAACGCGAGCTCGTGATGACGGTGACGGGTCGAGTCGGGGTCATCGTGAAGGCGTTCGCGCCCGGGTTGGTAGATCGGCTGGCGGCGCGAATCAACAGCGAGCGAAACAAGAAGACCACGTAGGCACCGGGGCGGTTCACGGAATCCTCTGCGCCTTTGCGAGTCCTCTGCGCCTTTGCGAGAAACGCGTCCGTACGTCAGTTTCTCGCAAAGACGCAAAGGACTCGCAAAGG
>CAZXLQ010000017.1:3038-5181 GCA_964641945.1 uncultured Clostridia bacterium | reverse complement strand
CGGGATCTTCGTGCGGCATCACGACAACCGTCTGCGCGCCTTCAGCGAACTCGATCCTCAGCCTCTCCGCCAACCGCAGGAGCTCGAGTGCGAACTCGTGCCTGAGCCGGTTCTCCGTTGCGGAATCCGGGGCCTCGAAAAACACCACGACGGCGACCTCTATCGCGGCCGGCGTGAATCCGCTAACGGCCGCCGTGACTCCATCCTGCCGCATCGTCGCCGGCCGCGCCTTCACGAGCTCGACGATCCCCTCGCAGAGCTTCTCGATTCGATCCGTCGCCGTGGCGTGACCGAGAACGAGGGTCGTCTTCCAGCGCCGCCAGCGACGCATTCCGAAATTCTCGACCGCGGTCACGGTAAGCGTCTGATTCGGCATCGTCACGAGCGAGTCCTCCGCCGTTCGAATCCGCGTGCTGCGAAGTCCTACTTCCTCCACCTGCCCTTCGACGGTCCCGATCTTCACCCAGTCGCCGGCCCGGAAGGGCTTGTCGAGAATCACTGTCAGCGACCCGAAGAAGTTCCCCAGCGTGTCCTTCGCCGCCAGCGCGATGGCGACGCCGCCCAGTCCGAGTCCGGCGAGCAGGCCGGTGATCTCTACGTCGAAGTTGTCTGCGAAAACCGCAATGGCGACGACCGCGATCACGATGCGCATAGACGTCCGCACGAGCGGAACTAGAAGCAGGTCGATCGTCGAGTCGGCTTTCGAGGCGCGCTTTCGCAGTGCCGACATGAACAGCTCGAGCACTGCGAACGCAACGAAGACGGTCGCTGTGACGGCCACGAACCGCATCGCGACCAGCAGTACCGTGTGCATCCAGAGCGGAAGACCGAGCCACGACAGACCGTAGAGCCAGAGCACAGCCATCAGGAGCATGCCGACCGGATTGAAGCCCTTTCGCACCTGTTCGTCGGTAAGGGACTCCCAGCGGCGGCTCAGCATTCCGCCGAACGCGACCGTCAACAGCCAGCCTGTGCCCCGCCAGACGAGTCCACCCAGGCCTGCGAACGCAAAAAGCGCAATCCACTGCCAGTGTTCGAGGATGAACCACTTGTTGCGAAGCGTTCGCGGGATGAGCTGTCGGATCAGCTGAAACCGGGTCTGGAGTGCCGGTTCGGTCTTGTCTTCAGTAAGTCGAGGGCTTTGCTCGAACGCACGAAGGAGCGACGGTATCGAAGCGACCGTCTCCTTGGTGAATAGCCAGCGTCCCGATTTCCGCCTCGCGATCGAGATCTCGCCTTCAGGCGATCGATAGAACACCCAGGGCTCTCCGAGCGGGTCGTCCGGAATGGTGACCGGATCGATGTACTCGATCCGGTCGATGACGCTCTTCAAGTGGATGGCGAGCTCCGGGCCCTTCGATTCCCAGAGTGGCTGCGGAAGCCCTCCGAGGTCCAGACAGCGGATGGCGAGCTTCATCGGATCGGCACCCAGCTCTTCTTCGGACTTGCTGAAGGACTCGACGAACGTGCGCATCGTCGCTCGCGCCGACGCGAATTCGGGCTCGACCGGCTGTTCAGCCGCAGCGGGTGCCGGCGACTGGTTCGTCGCGGCACTCGACGCGGGAGGAAGGCCCGGAATGAGGGGGCCGTCCTGAGCCCGTGCAATCTGGCTCGCCATCGTGACCAGCAGCGCGGCCAGGCCAAGCAGGCGTACGGCATGCACGAGACCGGATATTGATCCGTTCATTGGTGCGTCACACAAGACGGCAACGTCACCCGTGGCAGATCGCCCGCAGTTGACAGAACCGCGAGCGGTAGCGCGCGGCCCGCGGACGGCGCCCGCCATGGCGAACTCCCTTGACGGTGGAGTTCGTGGCTGGGCCCCGTCCGCAGGCCGCTCGCAACCGCTCGCGGTTCTGTAACTCGACGCGACCGGCGGTGCACTGCCGGCGCAAGTGACTCGCTGGATGGAATGTGGCAACCCCGTGACCGTCTTTGTAACTTCATTGACGATTCAGCTCCTTCACCAGGCGGAACCCGAGATTCGACGTCCTGAAGAGCGGGATCGTCTTTACGCGTGCCGCGGCACGGCAGTTTGTCATACCCGAGATCCACGAGCCCCCGCGCGCGATCCGCACTCCGGTTTCCACGAGCGGATGACCGGGTTCCGGTTCCGGCTCGGCGAGGGCCTGCCTGGCCGACA
>CAZXLQ010000017.1:0-3028 GCA_964641945.1 uncultured Clostridia bacterium | reverse complement strand
GTCGACGACGTCCGCCGCCCATTGGAGGACACCGCCCGCGACGTCGCGCACACCGTACGGACTCTCGTCGATCGGAAACGCGCCGATCGGCTCGGGCTGGTGAACACCTGGCCGCGATTCACGGGTCTTGCTGAATGCCGAGTCGAATCCGTCTCCCCACGGAAAGAACCTCTCGTCGGCACCGCGAGCCGCCTTTTCCCATTCGTACTCGGTAGGGAGCCGATACGTGGCTCCGTCTCCAGCTCCAAGCCAACGGCAGTAGGCGACGGCATCGAACCAGTCGATGCTGTCCACTGGAAGGTCCCAGACCCGCGATTCCGGACAATACTCACGGCCTGCTCCCTCGATCAGGTGAGACCAGTCCGGCTCCCATCCCTTCGCGCCGCGCCGCACGAGACCCGAGTCGTCGATCGCCGAGCCGGGCAGCCTCTTCGCGGCCCATTCGGGTGACGTGGCGTCGAGCTCGTCGATGAATCGAAGGTAATCGCGATAGGTCACCGGAAAACGCGCGATCGCGAACCCGTCGACGTGGACCCTGCGACGCGGAAGCGAGCCGATCGCCTGCGGGTCACCGCCGACAAAGCACTCTCCCGCGGGCACGAAGATGAAGTCCTCACCAATCTCCGCCTCCGTGAAAAGCGGCACGCTGACGTCCGTCCACTCGCCGCGTCGCACCCGGATGGGTTGGCGTACGTCGCGATAACCCGCCCTCCGCAGCACGAGCACGTAACTGCCGGGCTCTAGCTCCATTTCGGCGAGCGGTGTCTGCCCGAGCCACCGTTCGTCCGCTGGAACGAGCCTCCGCAACCGCGGCACGTAGCGGAACGCGATCACGTCGGCTCCTGGAGGATCGGTCTCGACACTCACGCTGCCGCGGGCCGTGAGGATAGCGGTAAACCGTCCGTCGTCGACCTCTCGAACGAGTGACTCGTAGTAGATTCGGCGCGGCCGATCCCGGTCCACCGCGGCCTGCTCCGCACAGTCCATGTAGAGTTCCGCCAGACCCTCGCGTGCCTCGACACAGTCGGCATCGTAACCGAGCGCCTGCGAATAGAGCTCGACCGCCGATGCCAGAGTCTGGGCTCGTTCGGTGTCGATCGCCTCCACTCGTTCCTCGAGACCCCACGCCTCCACTTTCCGGTCGATCGGCTCCCAGGCTCGAACGCTCTCGAGCTGCAGCCGGGCCTCGTTGGCAATGCGATCCCGCTCTCCGCCAAGATCGCGATATCGAACCGCAACCGGACGCGCAAGCTCGACCAGACGCCCGGCCTCTTCGCGACGCCGATTTCGCTCCTTTGCTCCTTCGAGGAACTCCTCGACCTCGTCGGCGACGGTGCTGGCCGAGTCGGGCCGGTCGTTCTTCGACTTCGCGAGCATCTTCAGGCAGAGGTCGTTTAGGACAAGCGGGCACGCGTGGACGAAGTCGCGGGGCGGTACAGGAGGCTGTGTGATGGTCCGGACGAGCGTCGCAGCAACCGTATCACCACTGAATGGACGGCCGTGAGTGAGTAGTTCGTAGAGAATCACGCCTAGCGCGAAGATGTCCGACCGGTGATCCACCCGACCGTAGTCGTCCGAGATCTGTTCCGGCGGCATGTAGCCCGGAGTGCCGCCGATCGTGATCGCCTGGGAGTTGTCGGCCTCGGCTCCCTCCGATTCCGACTGGCGTAGCTCCGAGATCCTCCTCGCCAGGCCCCAATCGGCGATGTAGACCTCGCCATAGTCACCGAGCAGCACGTTGTCCGGCTTGAGGTCGCAGTGGACCACGCCCTCGGCGTGCGCGTAGGCCATGGCTCGACAGATCTGAACGAAGACCGTGCAGAGCCGGGCCATCGGCCAGTCGTCGCGCTTCGCATCGGGTCCCAGGACGGATCGCATCGAGCGCTGCTTGACGATCCGCATCGTGTAGAAAGGCTGGCCGTCGGGAAGTGTCCCCAGGTCGTACACGGGAACGATACCGGGGTGCTCGAGCTGAGCGGTGATCGATGCTTCTCGAAGGAAGTGTTCCGAACGATCGGGATGGGCTCCGTCCCGGCGTATCAGCGTCTTGAGCGCGATCGTGCGGCCGATGGCCCGGTCGCGGGCCGCGACCACACGGCCTTCACCACCCTGACCGAGCAGCTTTCCGATGGTGTACCGCGAGGTTTCCTGCGACGACTCGGCATCGCGCGCGGCCCGGGTCGCGCGCTCCAGGGCTGCGGCGATCTCCGGGTTGAGCGCGGCGATTTCGGCACCAAGCCCGGCGATGCCGTTGACGGCGACAAACGTGCGGGGCGCGTTGTCGGGATAGGGTTCCGTGCGGCTCGGCGGATCGACGGGCTTGCCGTCGGGGCCGACACGTATGGTCGGGTCGTCGAAGTACTCGTCCGCGGGCACGGCGACAGGGTAGCGCGAGACGGATGGGAGCACAAAACGCCCCGGATATCCCCGTGTCCACGTGTCTCTGTGGCCCTGAGTCTCTGTGTGCGAAGCTCTCCGTAAGACCCCAGAGCTTCGTGCGCCGCAGTCACGGAGGCGCCGAGGCTCGGAGCCTGCAATGTCGAATCCGCTGCGCTTGGACGTGCCGAGGCCAGTTTCTAGTTCTTCGCGGTGGCCTCCTTGACCTTCTCGGCCTTGGGCGGAACCGGCGCCGTCGCCGCGAGCTCCGTCACGAGCGCGAGTGCTTTCTCGGCCCCGTAGCCTCGGATCAGGCGCTTGACCTGCTTCTTGATGGACTTCTTGGTCTGTTTGGCCTCGATGGGCTCCTCGGTTGCCATGTCGCTTCCCTCCCTCAGATTACGTGTCTGCCAGTGCCGCACCAGATTCGTGCGCGTCGAGACTGGCATCTCTCAGGTAGAGCAATTGCGATGCCCGAGACATGTCGGACCCTGTGCACGGCAAGAGCGGCTCGAAGTCCGCGGGATGGGCGCTACGGCGCACGCGAGTGCGGAATATGGCTCACGGCCGTGTCGAGCGGGGAAAGAGCTTCGCACGATTCCGCGACCGCGGAGCGGTCGATGAAATAGCCGTGGGTCGCGCGCGGGCGAGT
>CAZXLQ010000016.1:25666-30816 GCA_964641945.1 uncultured Clostridia bacterium | reverse complement strand
CCCACGGCGCGTGCTCGCGCGACGATCCGCACCCGAAGTTGCGTCCCGTCACGAGAATCGTCGCCCGCCGAAAAGGAGCCTGATTGAGGACGAAGTCGGCGCGCTCCCGTCCGTCCGCCTCGAACCGCCAGTCGTTGAAGAGCACCTCGCCGAAGCCGGCGCGTTCCACCCGCTTGAGGAACTGCTTCGGCACGATCTGGTCCGTGTCGACGTCGGGCCGATCGAGCGGCGCCACTATTCCGGTGTGTGTTCGAAACGGTCTCATCGGAACTCCCACGCGCGGACGTCCACGAATCGGCCTGCGACCGCCGCGGCTGCAGCCATCGCCGGACTCACGAGATGCGTCCGGCTGCCGCGTCCCTGCCGTCCCTCGAAGTTGCGGTTGCTCGTCGACGCGCATCGCTCGCCGGGCCCGAGCGTATCCGGGTTCATCCCGAGGCACATCGAACATCCCGGCTCGCGCCACTCCAAGCCCGCGTCGAGAAAAACCCGGTCGAGCCCCTCATCTTCCGCCTCGCGCTTCACCGCCTGCGATCCTGGCACCACCATCGCGCGGACGCGTGGATGCATCCTGTGGCCTCGCACGACGGCCGCCGCGGCGCGCAGGTCCTCGATCCGCGCATTCGTGCACGATCCGATGAACACGCGGTCGATGGCAATCGACTCGATTGGCGTTCCCGGCGCCAGGTCCATGTAGACGAGCGCCCGCTTGACGGCCGCGCTCCCTTCGCCTTCCGGCATCGGCACGCATCCAGTCACGCCGACAACCATTCCCGGATTCGTTCCCCAGGTCACGAGCGGCTCGATTCCCGCAGCATCGATCGTGACCGTCCGGTCGAACGTCGTACCCTCGTCGGTCGCCAGTCCGCGCCAGTCCGAAACCGCCGCATCCCACGCGGCCCCGGCTGGCGCGAAGCGCCTCCCTTCGAGATAGGCGAACGTCGTGTCGTCAGGCGCCACGAGCGCCGCACGCCCGCCCGCTTCGATCGACATGTTGCAGAGCGTCAGCCGCTGCTCCATCGTCATCGCGCGGACGGCCTCTCCCGTGAACTCGATGACGAAGCCGGATGCGCCCGCCGTACCGATCGAGCGGATGACCTCGAGCGCTGCGTCTTTCGCCGTTACGCCACGCGGAAGCACACCGTCGATGCGGACCTCCATCGCGCGGGGCTTCGACTGCGGCAGGCACTGCGTCGCCAGCACGTGCTCGACCTCGGACGTGCCAATGCCGAACGCGAGCGCGCCGAACGCGCCGTGTGTGCTCGTGTGGCTGTCGCCGCACACGATCGTCATCCCCGGCCGCGTCAGCCCGAGCTCGGGACCGATGACGTGCACGATTCCCTGCTCCGGCGCGTCGATGTCGAATAGCCGGATCCCGAACTCCGCGGCGTTCTCGCGCAGGGCCTCGACCTGACGGCTCGCGAGGGCATCGGCGAACGGAAAGGTCCGGTCCCCAGTCGGGACGTTATGGTCGATCGTCGCGATGGTGCGGTCCGGACGACGGACGCGTCGGCCCTCGCGGCGGAGCCCCTCGAACGCCTGCGGCGACGTCACTTCGTGAACGAGGTGCAGGTCGATGTAGAGCAGCGGCGGGCCTCCGTCCGCGTCATCCGGACGGACGACGACGTGCCGGTCCCACAGCTTGTCGAGCAGCGTGCGCGGCGTCGTCATACGGCGTGATACGGGTGGCGCATGTCGGCGACCTCGGCGACGGCGTCCGCAATGCGGCGGCCCATCGTGGACGTCGTGACGGGAAGGCTGCCGGCAGCGACGTCGGCCGTTCGATAGCCGGTCTCGAGCACGCTGACGATGGCGGCTTCGACATCGTCTGCTTCGGCCTCGAGCCCGACGTGACGCAGCAGCATCGCGGCCGACGCGATGGCGCCGATCGGATTGGCAACACCCTGACCTGCGATGGACGGCGCCGAGCCGTGCACCGGCTCGAAGATCCCCACCCTTCCTCCGATGCTCGCCGATCCGAGCATGCCGAGCGAGCCCGTGATCGCGGCGGACTGGTCGGACAGGATGTCGCCGAAGAGGTTCTCGGTCAGGATGACGTCGAATCGCGTCGGGTCGGTCACGAGCAGCATCGCGCACGCATCTACATACTGGTGCTCGAGCTCGACGTCCGGATAGTCGAGCGCGACGCGGCTGACAACCGTTCTCCAGAGACGCGACGTGGCAAGGACGTTCGCCTTGTCGACCGACGTGACCAGCCGGCGGCGGCCGCGCGCCGCGCGGAAGGCCACGTGCGCAATGCGCTCGATCGACGCGGTGCTGTAGCGGCACGTGTCGAACGCTTCGGCGTTCTGTCCGGCTCCCTCGATGCCACGAGGCTCGCCAAAGTAGATTCCGCCCAGAAGTTCGCGGACGACGAGCAGGTCAGATCCCGCCACGACCTCGGGCCTGAGCGGCGAGGAGCCGACGAGAGCACGATGAGCGACCGCCGGACGAAGATTCGCGAACGCCCCGAGCGCTCCGCGCAGCGCGAGCAGACCTGATTCCGGCCGTTGACCCGCCGGCAAGTGGTCGTAGCGTGGCGATCCGACGGCGCCGAGCAGCACGGCATCGGACGCCAGGCACGCCTCGAGCGTCGCCGGCGGAAGCGGGCGCGTCGTTTCGTCGATCGCCGCTCCGCCGATCGGGCGAACGTCGTAGGAGAAACAGTGGTCGTGGAGCTGCGCGACGGCATCGAGGACCCGCACGGCCTCGGCCGTGACCTCGGGACCGATGCCATCACCGGGACAGACGCAGATGTTCAGGTGCATTCGAGCGTGCCTTCGGGCGCCGTCAGGCGCGTATGCCCACCAGGGCGCGGGACGAACCGTCGCGATCGGCCGCGATCAGCGAGATGAGGTCCTGGTCGAAGATCCGCTTCTTCCGGTCGGCGAGCGCCGTGAAGCGGTGGTAGATGCGGTCGAGATCCGTCGACGCGACCGTGTACCCGAGCTCCGCATACCGCAGCGCAAGCGCGTGCCGGCCGGAGTGCTTGCCGAGCACGATGGCGTTCGACGGCACGCCGACCGACTCGGGCGTCAGGATCTCGTAGCAGAGCGGGTTCTTCAGCACGCCGTGCTGGTGAATTCCCGCCTCGTGCGCAAATGCATTGCGACCGACGATCGCCTTGTTCGGCTGCACTCCGAACCCGACGACTTCAGCGACGAGACAGCTCGCGGCGTAGAGCTGCGTGGCGTCGATGCCGGTCGCAAACGGGAGTCGATCGCGACGCACCTGCATCGCGGCGACGATCTCCTCGAGCGCGGCGTTTCCAGCGCGCTCACCAATTCCGTTGATGGTGCACTCGATCTGGCGCGCGCCGGCCGATGCCGCGGCCAGGCTGTTCGCGACGGCCAGTCCGAGGTCGTTGTGGCAGTGCGCGCTGACCACTATCGGCCGGCCTGTCACGACCGTTTCGATGACCGTTCGAATGAGCTCGCCGTATTCTCCCGGAGTCGTGTAACCGACCGTGTCGGGGACGTTCAGGATCGTCGCGCCTTCCTCGGCGACTGCCGCTAAAACGTCGCAGAGGAACTCGACGTCACTTCGCGTCGCATCCTCGGCCGAGAACTCGACCTCATCCACGTACCTGCGCGCGATCCGCACGGCCCGGCGTGCCGCATCGAGCACCTCCGAACGCGTCTTCCCTAGCTTGAACTCGAGGTGGATGTCCGATGTAGCGATAAAGGTGTGAATGCGCGGGTGCGCGGCGCCTTCGAGCGCCTCGGCCGCTCGCACGATGTCGCCCTCGGCCGTCCGGCATAGCGCTGCCACGGTGACCGAACGGCATTCGTGCGCGACCGCCGCGACCGCGTTGAAATCGCCATCGGACGCAATCGGAAAGCCGGCCTCGATGACGTCGACCCCGAGACGCTCGAGCTTCCGCGCCAGGCGCAGCTTTTCGTCGAGATGCATCGAGCATCCCGGCGCCTGCTCGCCGTCACGCAGCGTGGTGTCGAAAATGTGTACCCGTTCCCGCGTGTCCATCCGAAGTGTGAGCCTCCAGTGTCGTCGAACGAGCGCCACCCTACGGATGAGGCACCGGATAAGTCAAACGTATAATTTCTATGGAAACATAACTGATGCTGATACCATAAGCGCCGGTCGCCGGAGGGATAAGCGCCGCATGCCGATCGACATCTCACAACTCGAGGTCCTCGTGGCCGTCGCCCAGGAGCGTGGTTTCTCGCGCGCGGCCGAGCGGCTGCACCGGACGCAGCCTGCCGTGAGCCAGACGATCCGGCGTCTCGAGCAGGAAATCGGCGAGCCGGTCTTCGATCGCTCGTCGAAGGACGGCACGCTGACGGCGGCCGGTCAGGTGCTCCTGGACTACGCGGTCCAGATGCTGAATCTGCGCCGCGAGGCGACGGAGGCCGTCCGCGAGCTGGCGGATTTCCAGCGTGGCAAGGTATCGATCAGCGCCAACGAATACACGGTGCTGCACCTTCTGCCGATCATCGAGGTATACCGGGCGCGCCATCCGCTCATCAAGATCGAGGTGAAGCGGAGTTACGGTAGTCGCATCCCGGCGGAGGTGCTCGGCCGCGACGTCGATCTCGGGATGATCACGTACAAGCCGAATCATCCGGCGCTGGGGTCACTGCCAGCCGGGTCGGACGAGCTCGCGCTCATCCTCGCACCGTCGCACCCTCTTGCCGGTCGAGACGAGGTGTCGGTGCGCGAGCTCGGCGTCGAGGCGTTCGTCGCGCACAACGTGAGGTCTCCGTACCGCGAGCGCGTCGTCGAAACTTTCACGAAGCACAAGACGCCTCTCAACATCGTGATCGAGCTGCCGACCCTCGAGTCGATCAAGCGCACGGTGGCGACGGGCATCGGCGTCGCGTTGATGCCGAAGCTCGCCGCCAGAACGGAGCTCGAGCGCGGCGAGGTCGTCGCCGTGACCGTCCGCGAGATGAAGCTCGAACGGAAGCTGCACCTGATCTACCGCAAGGGCGCGAAGCTTTCGCACGCGGCGAAGGCGTTTCTTGGGTGCGCGCGCGATGTCGCGAAGTCATCTCCGCATCGCACGTCAGCCACCGGCCGGTAGCAATAGCGCTTCAGACGTCACACATCGGGTCTCTCTCTGTGGCTCCGTGCCTCCGTGTCTCTGTGTGCGTAGCTCTCCCTGACGCTTCGCACACAGAGACCCGGAG
>CAZXLQ010000016.1:0-25656 GCA_964641945.1 uncultured Clostridia bacterium | reverse complement strand
TGTGGTACCCAACCGACCCCCTTCCCCACACTCCCCCCGGGAGCCACGGAGCCACAGAGCAGATACAGTCACGCCGTCCGCGACGCTACCGTCGGATCGGTTACCTTGCCCGCGACACGAGGCAGACCATATACTGTCCGGCTGTGACAAGCGCGAAAACTCCATTGGAACGAGCCATTTCCGTGGTCGTTCCGCTCCTGAACGAAGAGCCGAATCTCGTCGAGCTCAAGACTCGTCTCGACGCCGTTCTGCCGACCGTTGCCGACCGCTACGAGATCGTCTTCATAGATGACGGCAGCCGCGACGGCTCGTTCGGGACCCTTCGCGAGTTGCACGCTGCCGACCCCGAACACACGCGCATCGTCCGATTCAGGCGCAACTTCGGCAAGTCAGCCGCGCTCGCGGCAGGTTTCGATCACTCCAGGTTCGACATCGTCCTGACAATGGACGCCGACCTGCAGGACGTGCCCGAAGAGATACCGAAGATGATCGAGAAGCTGGAGAAGGGCTCCGATCTCGTCTCGGCCTGGCGGGTCAATCGCAACGACCCGATCTCGAAAACGCTGCCGTCGAAGGTCTACAACTTCGTCACGCGCCTGCTCACGGGCGTTCGCCTTCACGACTTCAATTGCGGCTTCAAGGCATACCGTCGCTCCGTGCTCGACGAATTGCAGGTCTACGGCGAGCGGCATCGCTATATCCCCGTCCTGGCGAGCTACCGCGGCTTCCGGATCGGCGAAGTGCAGGTGAACCACCAGCCCCGCCTGCGCGGCAAGTCGAAATTCGGCTGGGAACGCTACTTCGGTGGGTTTTTCAGCCTGCTGACGGTCATCATGCTCGTGCGCTACACGAACAAGCCGCTCCACTTCTTCGGGTTCGTTGGTGTCGTCACCCTTTCGATCGGCATTGCGATCGACGTCTACCTCTCGATCCTGTGGCTCATCTTCCGGCGCCCGTTGAGCGACCGGCCGATTCTGATGCTCGGCACGCTGCTGATCATCATCGGCATACAGTTCCTGTTCTTCGGACTGCTTGCGGAGATGATCGCCTTCTCGGCCCGACGCGACAACGACTACTCCATTGTGGAACGGGTCGAGGTCGTCGAGGACGTGGCGCCCATCCGGGTACCGGCCGCGGTCGAGTAGGCCAGTCGATCGTGCTCAAGAAGAAGCTCATAAAAGCAGCCGCCGCCGCGCTAGTGCTGACCGGACGGGCCGTGAGCCCGAAAGTCGCGATGCGCCTTGCGGACGGTGTCGCCCGCCGGTTCAAGCTCGATCCGAAAATCAACAAGCGCCAGCTGCGCGAGAATCTTCGCTGGTACTTTCCCGATCGCGACGATGCGTGGGTCGATGCCACTGCCGCCGAACTCCAGGCGAACGCGGCCAGGGCCAAGATATTCGACAAGCACTTCATCCCGCGACTCTCCGATAAGGAGCTCGACGACCTCGTCGACGTCGTGGGTCTCGAACACATCGAGCGAGCGCAGCGCGAGCAGCGAGGCATCGTCTCTGTGTCGCTGCACTTCGGTCGTTACTGGTGCTTTCCGGCGTGGACGTCGCAGCACGGCATTCTGACAACTGCGTTTCAGGCATCCGAAGGTCGGCTTCCCGGCGGCGACAGGATGCTGTCAGGCGGCTCCTTCAATGCGGGCGATCCCAGGTCGACGCTTCGTGCCGTCAAGACCATCAAGAAGGGTGCGATCTGTTTTCTGATCCTTGACGCCGGGAAGGTCGCGAATCCCGTGACGGTCGAATTCGTCGGACAGCCCACCCTGGTTTCAACGGCCGCCATCCGGCTCGCGCGCGCCGCCGACGCTTACATTCAACCTGTCCTGGTGCCAATTCATCCAGACGATCCAAAGCGGGTTCAGGTCAGGCTCTTCGAACCCATCGACGCACGCGACGTGCCGTCCGACGAGCCCGTCGAGACCACGATGTCGCGCATCGTCGCGCCGTTCGAAGCCCTCGTCCAGTCGAATCCCGAACAGTGGTATGGCCTGCTCAATGCCCACAAGCGCATTGCCAGGACCGGAGGTGAGGGAACATGAGCGACGCTTCGCGCACCGACACGAAGCGCCAGCGCGTCGTAGCCATCGGCATTGACGGCGGCAGCTTCCGGGTCCTGCGGCCGTGGATGGCCGCTGGTCATTTGCCGAACTTCGCCCGTCTCGCCCGTGAAGGAGCGGTCGGGACGCTTATGTCCACGATTCCGCCGCTCACGCCGCCAGCGTTCGTGTCGTCGATGACCGGCAAGAACCCCGGCAAGCACAACATCTTCGATTTCGTTCGGGTGCCGCGCGACGGCTATCGCAGGTCGGTCATCAACTCGACCCACGTTCGCGGCAACAAGCTCTGGACGATTCTCAACCACTACGGCCGAAAGGCCGGCATAGTGCACTTCCCGGCATCCTATCCGCCCGAGCACATCGACGGTTTCATCGTCGGGGGCATCCTCACCCCCAAGGGTGTCGACTCTCACACGTGGCCGGTCGAGCTGGCCGACGAGTTGCGCCGCGAGATACCCGGGTATCGGATCTACCGCGGACGACAGCACCTGCAGGGCGACCTCGACGGCTACCTCGCATCGCTCATCGAGACGACACAGGTGCACGCGACGGAAGCGCTCTACCTGATGGAGAAGAAGGAGTGGGACTTCTTCTTCCTGATGTTCAAGTACACCGACGGCGCTAAGCACATCTACTGGAAGTTCTGGGACAAGGAGCACCCGGACTATCCGGGGCCGAATCCGTACGAAGACGCCATCCTGCAGGTGTACCGCGAGGTCGACACGTACCTCGGAAAGCTGCTCGACCGGCTCGACGACGACACGACGCTGCTCGTTTATTCGGACCACGGATTCATGTCGGTCCACACGTTCATACACCTGCAGAACTGGCTCGCCCGCGAGGGATTCCTCACGGTCAAGACTGACGAACAGCGCAAGATGCGGACGCTGATGGCGATGCACCACTATGGATTCCGCCGCGACAACCTTGTCGGGTTTCTCAAGCGGCATCACCTCGGCTGGTTCCCGAAGCTCTTCCCGAACGCGGTCAAGGACAAGGTCCCCCGGACGCGGCTCGGCATGAACGAGTTCGCGCGCTTCATCGACTGGAAGCAGACGCGCGCCTACCAGCTCGCCGAATCCGGCCGCGGGATCAATCTGCACATCAAGGGCCGCGAGCCGCACGGCTGCGTTCCGGCGGAGGGCCCCGAATACGAGGCACTGCGGTCCGAGATCATGTACCGACTGCGCGACCTTCGCGATCCGAAGACCGGCGAGACGGTTGTCGCCGAAATGTGGACGAAGGACGAGATTTACAGCGGTCCGTACCTTCGCAACGCGCCCGACATCCTCATCGAGTTGAAGAAGGGCTATTGCTTTGCGGAAGGATTTGGAAAAGACGTCTTCGTGAAGGCGGCGCGCGAGCCGTTCGACAAGTCCGCGAACCACGAGCTCGAAGGCGTGCTCTTCGCGCGCGGTCCTCACATCCGGCGCGGCGTCGAGCTCGAGCCGACTGACGTCATCGACATAGCGCCAACCGTGCTCTATGCGATGGGCCTTCCCGTTCAGGGCACTATGGATGGACGGGCGTTGACCGAGCTCTTCGATCCTGACTATGTGGCCGCGACACCGGTCGAGGTCGACCAGATCGACGAGCCGGCCGACCCGGAGGACGGCTACGACTACTCCGAGGACGAAATCGGCAGCGTCCAGGACGAGCTGAAGAGCCTCGGGTACCTGTGAGCCTTTCGTGCGCGGTTACGTAGCGAGCGATGATTGAAACCCAGACCCAGGAGACCGGCATACCAGGCGCGTCCGCCGGTACACTCGACGCGTCGGTGGGACTCGCGCTCGACAGGCTCGATCGACGCCGCCACCACATCTTCGCAATCTGGCTCGAGGGGCTGGCCGAACAACTCGCGCCGCGTGTCAGGCAGCTCTCGGTGACGCGGGCGCACGACCGCAACCGGCCGATGCATTTTGGAGGTGTTGAGGAGCACGTGGTTCCGCGTCTCCTCGAGAGCCACTACGCCTATGCCGCGTTCGGCCCCCGCTGGTTCGACCGTCTCGGTCTCGACCTCGTGCACTTTCCGTTTCTCTACGCGCCGTATTCATGGACCGGGTCGAACGTCGCGCGCGTCGTCACGATCCACGGATCGGCACGCAACGAAATGCCCTACGACATGAAGAAGCGCTTCGGCCGGGGAAAGCTCGCGCGGATGAGCGCGGCCCTCGCCGGGTACGACGCCATTCTCGCCGTTTCCGAGAGCGCCCGGCGCGAAGCCTCCGAGTTCTACGGAATTGCCATCGAGCGGATTCGCGTCGTCTACGACGCCATCGGCGAGCAGTTTCGACAGGGACCGCCATCGAATGCGGTTCTTGACATCTACAGAGTGCGTCGTCCATACATCCTCTCCTTGTGCACGCTGCGCCCGAAGAAAAACGTCGGTACGACGGTGGCGGCCTTCGCTGAACTGAAGCGCCGCGGTGCCGCCCATCAGCTCGTGCTCGTCGGCGACAAGGCGCCCGGATACACCGAGGTCGACGAGCGCATCGCCGAGCTCGGGCTCGAGAGAGACGTCGTCCAGACCGGCTTCGTGCCAGCCGGGCACGTCCCCGAGTTCTACCGCGGCGCCGATCTCCTGCTCTTCCCCTCGTTTCACGAAGGCTTTGGCCTGCCGGTGGCCGAGGCCCAGGCGTGCGCGTGTCCGGTCGTCGCCACGAACGCCTTTTCGATTCCCGAGGTGAGCGGAGGAGCGGCCGAGCTCGTCGACGACCCGCGAAGCGTGGCCGAAGTCAGCGATCGAGCCTGGCGCGTGCTATCGGACGACTCGCACCGCGCATCGCTCGTCGAACGCGGACTCGCGAACGTTCGCCGGTTCCGCTGGGACCGTGTCATCGATCAAACACTTTCGGCCTATGCTGACGCCCTCGACGTCGCTGCAGCTCGGCGTGGAGGCAGGCGATGACCGCTCCGCGCGTCATCATGATCGGACTCGACGGCGCGACCTGGAAGGTCTTGCGGCCGTGGGCGCTCTCGGGTGAGCTGCCGAACCTAAAGCGCATCATCGAGGGCGGAGCAACCGGTCCCCTGCGCTCGACCCTGCCACCGCTCACGCCGACCGGCTGGACGTCGGCCGCGACGGGCAAGGCTCCGGGCAAACACGGCGTGTATTCGTTCTTCAGGCCCATGCGTGCGAGCTATCGGCGCAACGTCCTGAATGCGCGCGACTGCCGCGCGGCGAAGATCTGGCAGATCGTCAACGCGTACGGTCGCAAGGCCGGAGTCGTACACCTGCCGCTCACGTATCCGGTGGATCTTATCGACGGCTTCATGGTCGGCGGCATGATGACTCCCACGACGGCACGCGACGTCACGCATCCGCCCGAGCTGCTCGACGAGCTAGAGGCGCAGATTCCCGGGTTCACGCTCAACGTCGACACGACGACGATCAAGACCGGCCGCCTCGACGAGTTCCTCTCAGACTCGATCGAGCACGTGCGTCGTCACCGCCACGAGATGGGCTACCTGATGGACACGAAGAAGTGGGACCTGTTCTGGATCATGTTCTACAACGTCGATCCAATCGCACATTTCTTCTGGAAGTTCATGGATCGGAATCACGTCGGGTATCCCGGCCCGAATTCCTTCTCGAACGCTGTGCTCGACATCTACCGGGAGGCCGACCTTGCGATCGGAGAGGCGCTCGAGCGACTCGGCCCCGACGACCACATCGTCCTGCTCTCCGACCACGGAATGGAGCCGACGCACACGAACGTCCACCTCACTTCATGGTTGATCGACGAAGGTTACCTCGTGCTGCGCAGCGAGCGCCGGCAGGCAACCAGCGAAGTGATGTATCGGGCGGGTTTCCAGCGCGAGCGGCTCGTCTATGCACTGAAGAAGGCGAAACTCGGCTGGCTGCCAAAGCTCTTTCCCGAGCGGATGAAGGACAAGGTCCCGCGCGCGCGCAAGACGTTCAAGGAGATCGAGAACAACGTCGACTGGTCGCAGACGCGCGCCTACTTCCCGTCAGCAGGTGGCCGGGCAATCTGGATCAACCTCGAGGGGCGCGAGCCCGCCGGCATTGTCGATCCGGCCGACTTCGAGGCGCTCAGATCCGAGATCGTCGAGAAACTGAAGGCCCTTCGCGACGATGCCGGCCGGCCCGTCGTCCGGATGGCCCTGACGCGTGAAGAGGCCTATTCCGGCGAGTTCATCGCCGACGCGCCCGATATCGCGCTGCTCGCCGAAGATGGGTTCTACTTCGCGGAGGGCATCGAGAGGCCGGTCCTCCGTCCGAACGGCACGAAGAACACCGAGAAATCCGGGAACCACCACGTCGACGGCATCGTTGCGGTTTTCGGGCCGGGCGTCCGCCGGGACTACGGCCTCGAGGGATCCCGCATCGTCGACGTCGCACCGACGGTGCTCCATCTGATGGGACTGCCGACTCAGAAGGACATGGACGGCCGCGTTCTCGAGGAAGCGCTGACCGCGGAGTACCGCGACACGCATCCGGTGGCTTACGACCAGGCGCGAATTGAAATCGAAGGCAGCGACTTTGACTACACGGATGAAGACCGGGGCCAGATCGAGGCACGACTCAAGGAAATGGGGTATATGTGATGCAGTCCGGCGCATCGGCCGGCTGCCACGGGAGGCATACGAACATGCAGATGAAGACCGAACCGATTCTCCTGGCGATCCTTGCTGGCGCGCTTGCGTTCGGCGCCTGCTCGGGCGTCGGTCCCAAGAAGAAGGAAGGGGCGGCCGAGCCGGCAAAGGCCGACTCGAAGGCACTGTACGAGTACGATCTGACCAAGCCGGAAGGCCCGATGTACCAGATGCTGCGCGGGGCACAGGAACGCGACGAAGCTCTCTTCCGGGCGAGCTTTGCACCGTCGGTCAACACCGAGTGGCTCAATGAGAATGCCTTCCGCAAGTTCCGCAAGAAGGTGCTCAGCAATCAGATCACTCCTGTTCCCGAGAGCGTGCAGATGGTTGGCGAAAACGATGCGGTCGTGAAGATGCGCAACGCTCGCGGCCGTGAGATTCCCGTCAAGGTCACGAAGATCGACGGCAAGTGGCTGATATCCGAAATCGAGCTCGGCGAGAAGATCAAGAACAAATACAACGAGAAGAACAAGAAGGCGGCGCCGGCGGCGCCCGGAAACGCCGTCTGAGTGAAGGCGACACCCCTGTGAGCGATCGAGTACTCGTCATCGGTCTTGATGGCGCGACGTGGACGGCCCTCGACCCGCTGATGGCCGAGGGCCGGATGCCGGCCCTCGCGTCGCTCGTCGAGCGCGGATTCCGGGCTCCGCTCGAAAGCACGGTGCCGCCGGTCACGGCGCCGGCGTGGTCCTCGTTCATCACGGGACAGAACCCGGGCCGCCACGGAATCTACCAGTTCTACGAGATAGATCCATGGAGCGAACGCGCACTCGGGCGGGGCGCTGAGACCTTCCTCGCAGAGCCAGGCGTCGTCGTCAATGGCAAGGCTCTCGGCGGCCCCAAGCTCTGGGAAGTCGCCAGCGACGCCGGCAAGCGTTGCGTCACGATCAATCTGCCGATGACATATCCGCCATCACCGATCAACGGGCTGATGGTCACCGACATGCTCACGCCTCCCGGCTCGAAGCGGTTCACGACGCCGCCGGAGCTTGCCGACGAACTGACCGACTACGAGATCGATCTGACGCCGCGCGAGAAGGACTTCTCGTCGTCGGACGATGCATTTCTGGCGCGGGCCGAGCAGGTCCTCGACAAGCGTGGCCGGGCGATCCAGAACCTGTTCGAGCGGGAAGAGTGGGATCTCTTCGTCGCGATCTTCACCGAAACTGATCGAATCCAGCATCGATACTGGCAGTACCTTGATCCGGCTCTCGCGTGGAGCCACGGACCCGAACTGGAGGACGTGCGCCTGCGCGTCGTTGCGCTCTACGAGCGGTTGGACGGCCACCTCGGGCGCCTGATCGATGCGGCCGGCGATCGCTACCGCATCGTGCTCGCGTCCGACCATGGATTCGGTTCCGCCGCGTTCCGCCGCATCAACATGCCCGTCCTGGCCGGTGCCATCGGGCTGGGCGGCAAGCCTCCGGCTTCCTCGAGACTCGCGAAGTTCGGGATTACCAAGAAGCGACTCTACAAGTACCTCGGCTTTCTCGTTCCAGATGGGCGGCTGCGAAACGCCGAGCGAATGGCGCGCGACCGTGCACTGCGTGACGTGATGGGCAAGCTGGTGAAGCTGCACGACTACATCGGCGGAGTCTGGATTCACGCAGCATCGCGTGGAGGTCCGGTTCCCGACGACGAAGTGCCGAAGTTCCGCGACAGCATCATCGAGCGGCTCCGGTCCCTCATAAACCAGGGGACCGGTACGCCCATCGTCTCGGGTGCCCTGCCGCGCGAGATGGTCTTCACGGGCGAGCGGGTATCGAGCGCGCCGGACGTCATCTTCTTTCTCGACGACCGATACGGCCTCGATCCGACGCCTCACGAACAGGCGCTCATCTACAAATGGGACCCGCCGAACTCGGGCACGCACCGGTCCGACGGAATTTTCCTGGTGGCCGGCGACGGAGTTTCGAAAGGCGATCCCGCCACGCCGCTTCGCATCGAGGACTGCGCTCCGACGATCCTCCACCTGCTCGGACTGCCCGTTCCGGGTGCGATGGACGGCCGCGTGATCGTCGAGGCCTTCGGTCCGGAGTTTCTCGCGTCGCGTCCGGTGCAGATTTCCGGAGACAAATACACGGCCTCGACCGGCGCCGGCGCCTGGGATTCGGACGACGACCAGGCCGAGATCATGGAGCGGCTTCGCGGGATCGGGTACGTGGAGTGAGCGGAAGCGACGTACGCTCGCCGGCGAGTCGGAGGCGTCGAGCCGAACGCCCGGTTGTCGCGATCGCCGTCGACCGACTCGACCGCCGGCGGCACACGTTCGGCCTGCTGCTCGAGCATCTGGTCCGTTCACTTCGCACGGAGGCGATGGACCTCGACATCGTTCTCGTTCGCGATCGACGGCGAACGGACATCCTCGTCGAAGACGTCCGCGAGATCTTCGTTCCGGCGGCGCTCTCGCGGACTTCGGCTTACGCACGGCTCGTTCCCCTCTGGCTGGCCCGTCACGGCGTGTCGCTCGTCCACTTCCCGTTCCTCTTCGCGCCGGCGACGTGGGTGGGAACGTCGCTCCGCCGCGTCGTGACGATCCACGGCGCCTCACGGGCCGCGCTCGACGACGACCTGGTCTCGAAGTTCTCCGAGGCGGAGCTGGCGCGAACGCGAAGACGGCTCGGCGCCTTCGATCGTGTGCTCACGGTTTCGGAGTCGGCGAAGCGCGAAGTCGTCGAGCACTATCGCGTGCCCCAGGATCGCGTGACGGTTGTATACAACGGTGTAGGTGATTCGTTTCGGCCAGGCGCCTCTAGCGACCTTGTGCTCGAGAAATACGGCCTGCGCCGTCCATACATCCTGACCATCTCGACGATCAAGCCGAAGAAGAACGTCATTGGCTCCGTGCGCGCCTTTGCGCGGCTGCGCGAGAAGCATCCTGACATGCCGCATCAGCTTGCGCTGGTCGGATACACGATGCCCGGTTACACCGAGGTCGCCGACGAGATCCGTGCGCTCGGGTTGTCGGATCACGTCATCACGACCGGCTGGACCGAGAGCTCGGACATCCCCGCACTCTACGCCGGCGCCGATCTCGTACTGTTTCCAAGTCTGCACGAGGGATTCGGCCTGCCTGTCGTCGAAGGGATGGCGAGCGGAGTGCCGGTCGTCGCATCGAACGTCTGTTCCATTCCCGAGGTAGGAGGCGATGCGATCCTCACGTTCGATCCGTCGAATCTCGATGACATCGTCGCCTCGTCGGAACGCGCGCTGTTCGATCCGTCGACGCGGGCCGTGCTCGTCGAACGTGGCCTCGAGCGCGCGGCGAGGTTCACCTGGACGGAGGCCGCGCGCAGGACTGCCGACGTCTATCGCGAGTTGCTCTTCCGGTAAGTGTGAGCCCGGATCCGATCCGTGTTCCATCCGTGCTCTTCTGTGGACCATACTCTGGATCAATGCCGCTTCGAGTCCTGCTGACCTGCAAGTACCTGCCCCCCGAGGCCGAAGGCGGAGGCGCGCTCACCGTCCACGCGCTCGCGCTCGCACTCGCGGACGAGGGAGTCGACGTCACGATCCTCAAGGCCCGTGCTGAGTCGCGGCCGGACCCTGACGCGTGGGCCGGACTCAAGGTAGTCGAGACCGAATATCGGGATCGCTTCGACTATCGGGCGAAGGGAATGCCGGACTTCTATGGCCACCTCGTCGCAAAGGCCTTCAATCACCGCTCGTACCGGCGGGCCTTGCTCCAGCTCGTCGAATCGGAACCGTTCGATCTCTTACACGCACAGAATCACACGACCGCGCTGGCTGCCGCTTCATTGCGATCGCAGATCGGGCTGCCTCTGGCGGCGACCTTGCGCGGCCACGGACTCTGGTGTTTCGTGCTCGGCAAGGCCCTGCCGGACGGCAGTCCCTGTTCGGGGTGCATCACTGAAAACCAGATCCCGTGCCTTTCCGCGACGAGCGCCGTTACGCCGCCGACCGTGATTCCGAAACTTGCTTCGATGAAGGCGTGGATGAGATTCCAGGACCGTCTGGCGCGCCAAATCGATCTAATGCTGCCGATCAGCACAATGATGGCGAACGAGGCGACGCGTTATGGCCGCCCCGCGCGCGTCATCCCGGATTTCGTTGCCGACGTTGCGGCGTCGAACGGATCCGTGCCGGAAGCCGTCCGCAGCGCGACGTCGGATCGTGCCCCAGGAGAGCGAATTGCGCTCTACGCAGGCCGGCTTGCGCCGAACAAGGGGCTCGATCTCGTGCTCGACGCGGCAGCCGAACGGCCCGAGTGGCGATTCCTCATCGCCGGCGACGAAACGCGCGGCGACTATCCTGCAGTCCTCCATCGACGCACCGACGAGCGGGGTCTGTCGAACGTGCGTTTCCTCGGCTGGATCGCAAACGCCGAGATGCCGGCGGTCTACGATTCAGTGGACGTTGTGCTGCTTCCATTCCTTCGACCCGAACCACTCAGTCGCGGCATGGTCGAGGCAATGGCGCGAGGGCGCGCGCTCGCGGCGACGGCGCACGGCGGACCGCTGGACGCGGTGACCGACGGCGGGAACGGCGTGCTTTTCGCACCGACCGCGGCCGGCCTGATCGACGCACTCGACAGACTCTCGGCGGCCGATCTCGCCGCAATGGGATCCGAGTCGCGCAGGGTTTACGAATCGCGATTCCATCCGGATCGCGTCGTTCGCGACCACCTCGAAGCCTACGATTGGCTCATGCAGAACGCAGTGAGGCACGCGTGACAGATTCCGAGCACATTCTCGGCGCCCATCTCGGACTGGTGGCAACGGGTACGTTCGACGACCCTACCGGCATCGGAACCTACACCCGGCAACTCGCCATGCGCCTTCCCGGACGCATCGCCGACTTCGTCTGTGTCCGCGACGAGAAGGACGATTCGCCCGAGTTTCTCTCCGGAACGCTCGTGCTGCCGCGATCCATGCGCCTCGGGGCGATTCGCCGTATAGCGGCACCGTTCTACATGGCCTGGAAGGGATTCGACCTTCTCCATTTTCCTTCCGAGCCCGATCTGTACCTGCTGCGTTCGGGCCGCGCGAAGACAGTCGTGACGATTCACGGCCTCGCGTCGATTCGACTGCCGGCCGAGCTCCACGAGAAGCTTCCTCGCCGCGCGCAATTGAAGTACCGCCACCTGCTCGAGGGAACCGATCACATCGTGACCGTCTCAGAGAGCTCGAAGCGCGACATCATCGAGGTCTATGGGATTCCTTCCGACAAGATCACGGTCGTCTACAACGGCATCGACGAGGTTTTCAACCTCGACGCCGCCGAACTTCCGACAATCGACACTGGCGATCGTCCGTACCTGCTGTCGGTTTGCGCATTGCTGGCAAAAAAGAATGTCCGCGCGATCGTCCTGGCGCTTGCCGCTCTCAAGGAGCGCGGACTTCCGCATCGACTCGTACACATCGGCCCGCCCGGGCCGGCGCAGGAAGCGGTGGAGGCCGAGGTCCGCCGCTTCAACCTTCGCGGAGACGTCGAGTTCAAGGGGTATGTTTCGAAGGATGAGCTCGCCGCCTATTACCACTCTGCCGATGCGTTGCTGTTCCCGTCCTTTCACGAGGGCTTTGGCATTCCCATTGTCGAGGCAATGGCATCCGGCTGTCCGGTCGTTACCTCAACGGCGTTCTCGATGCCGGAGATTGCGGGCGACGCCGCTCTGCTCGTGGATCCGTACAACGTCGAATCGCTGATTTCGGTCACACACCGGCTCCTGACGAATCGTTCGCTCAGGCAGGAGATGGTCGAACTGGGACTGCAGCGAGCGCGGCGATTCTCGTGGAACCGTTGCGCGGACGAAACCGTCGCGGTGTATCGTGACGTCCTGAAATGACCGATCGCACGGCGGCCGCACCTCGACTCGTCGTCGTCACGCTCAACTGGAACGGAGCGGACGACACGATTGCTTGTCTCGACAGCATCGAGAGTTCCCGCCCGGAGGACGTCGAGGTCATCGTCGTCGATAACGGCTCGGACGACGAGGATGTGCTGCGACTGGTTCAGGCGACGCTCTCCAGGAGATGGGTGACGCTCGTACGCAATCCGGAGAACCTCGGCTTTACCGGGGGCTCCAACATCGGGATCACGATCGCGGTCGAGCGCGGTGCGGGCGCCGTGATGCTGCTCAACAACGACGCGCGCGTCGAGCGGGGTGCGTTTGCCACGCTCCTCGACTACCTCGCTGCAAGCCCGGAGGCGGGTCTCGTCTCGCCGCTCATTCTCGACGAATCCGGTGACCGGATCTGGGCTGCCGGCGGTGTCCGGGCGCGACGCGAGGTCGTCTGTCGACTCGGGCTTGCGAGGCGGCCGGTCGCGGAAGCGCCGTCGATGCCGTTCTCGAGTTATGCGCTCATCGGCTGCGCGATCGTGGTGCGGGCCGAGGTCATCGAGCGCGTCGGTCAACTCGACAACGATTACTTCGCCTATCTCGAAGACATAGATTATTCGGTTCGGGTGCGGGAGGCCGGCTGGCGGCTCGACGTCGTACCGACGGCACGCGTTCGACATCGTGTCTCAGGCGCTTCGGGTGGAGGATACACGCCGCTGCGGAGCTATCTGCTCGGGCGCGGGACCGCCCTCTTCGTTCGAAAGCGCGGCGCCCTTGACCAGCGACTCGGGTTCGCCATCGCGGCGCCGCTTGGACTGCTCGCGGCGCTGGTTCGCGAGGTGCCCCGGGGCAACGGCGCAGCCGTCGTCGCGAAGCTGCGGGGCTACATCGATGGCCTGCTCGCGCGGCGCGTCGACGCCAGATACCTGCGGCGCTGAAAAAGTACGCCCGGATAGGAAATGCTCAGCGCTTCGCGCCATGAACGCGCGGTTGCCGTTGCCTACAACCCCTCCATCTTCTCGCCCACACGCCTGAGCGTCGCGATGACGAGCACGAGAATGGGTGGTAACAGAACTGCTCCCATCATTGCGTCCTTCGGGAAGCCCCCGCCTGAGAACGCGCCGCCGGACGCCATGTCGAGCAGCACTCCGGCCGCAAGCGAGCCGCCGTAACCGACTCCGAGAAACGTGAGAGCCGTGGCTCGGGCGAATGGCTTCGATGGCGGTTCCTCGAGCGTCGTGACACTCGGCGCAGGCGGCCGATACGTGTAGTGCTCGAGCGCGCGCCGTATCACCGTAAGAAGATAGAAGATCCCGATGAGCGAGAAGACGCCGGCACCGACGGCCACTGGCCACTCCGACGGCGCGAACCGCAGCGGCTTGACGAGTGCGAAGATGAATGTCGACAGGAAGAGCGTGACGAGCACCGTCACGATCTGACCGCGCGTGTGAGTCTCGCGGCGGTCTTCTTCGATCATCTCGTCGACGATACGGTTGATCTTCCGCTGATAGGCGACCACCTGCTGGCGATGCGACGCGTAGAACGTGATCGGAGTGACCTGCACGGTCTCTCCACGATCGTATTGAGCGCGTTTATCAGGATCGATGAGGATCCGATACGCTTCGGTGACCTTGGCGAATTCGGCGGCGGTTTCCGGCGATCGGCTCGTGTCGGGATGGACGGTACGCACGAGTCGGCGGTATGCCGACCGGATGTCCTTCGTGGACGCATTGGGCGGCACGCCGAGCCGCTTGTATAGATCGTCCATCGGTCTGCTCCACGGGTGGGGGGCGGTGGATGGCCGGTGGGGCCGCTCCGGATTCCAGCGACCGAAGCCGCTCGCGGCATTGTACTTGCCGGTCCGCATGGCGCGCAATTCAGGCCCTCGTCTGCGTGTTATACTCGACGCCTGAATGCGGCGCGAAGACCACGCCGACTCTTTCGCGCACCCTCGCAACGCTGCAACCTTTCGAGGTAAACCACCATGCTCAGTCCAGGACAGCGCGCACCGGCCTTTACGGTCGAGACGCACGAGGGCAATACGGTCTCGCTTGCGGACTACGCAGGCAGGAACGTGCTCCTCTGGTTCTATCCAAAGGCCGACACACCTGGCTGAACGATCGAAGGCAACGGATTCCGTGATCGAATCCAACAATTCGACGATCGTCAGTGCCAGGTCTTCGGCGTCAGTTTCGATACGAAGGAAGAAAACAACGCCTTCGCCTGCAAGTTCACCTTTCCCTTCCCTCTCCTCTGCGACACTACACGCGCGATGGGGCTCGCCTACGGTGCCGCCGACTCGGCAGATGCCGGGTACCCGAAACGAATCTCCTATCTGATTGGTCCAGAGGGTGAGATCCTCGTCTCGTACGACAAGGTCGACCCGACCGGACACCCGGATCAGGTGCTTGCCGACCTCGATCGATTGGCCTCCGCTTGAACGGGTCGGGGCCACGGTGGTATCCTGCGAGTGGACACCGGTACGAACAGCATGCGTCCTCTCTCTTCATCGTGGCCCCGTTCCGTGTGCCCTCCAGTCGTTGTACCCCGTCTTTCAGTCAATCCGCTCGTAGCTCCGTAACTCGGTAGGAGGTGTTTGTGGGTTTCAAAGTGGGCGAGAAGGTCGTGTATCCGAACCATGGTATCGGCGTCATCCAGGAGATCACCGTTCGCGAGAGTGTCGAGTTCTACAAGCTCGTCCTCATGGAAGGCGGTGACTCGCACGTTCAGGTCCCGGTCGCGAAGGCCGACGAAGTTGGACTCAGGCCGCCGATCAAGTCGAAGGAATGCGAACGGCTCATGAAGCTGCTTGGCGAAAACTTCGCCGCACCTCCATCGGATTGGAAGGACCGCTACAAGGAATTCCTCGAGAAGATGCGAACGGGCGACATCTTCACCGTTGCAGAGGTACTGAAGACCCTGACGTACCTCAGCCTTCGGAAGCCGCTTTCGTTCCGTGAGAAACGGCTTCTCGAGCGCGCACGGTTCCTTGTGGTCAGCGAAATCGCGATGGTTGGCCGAAAGCCGATCGCCACGATCGAGATTGTCGTCGACGAGGCGTTGACGAAGGCCTGCTCGAAGCACAACAACGGCGAGGATCAGGTCGTGGCTGCCGCGGCCGCCGCGCGCTAGTCGAAATTCAGAGCCGGGGGCGATGGCTCCCGGCTCTGTCTAGCCTGGTACTGTCCGCAGACCTGCTCGCTACCGCTCGCGGTTCTGGTGCCTACGACTGTCCGCCGGCCTGCGCGCTACCGCTCGCGGTTCTGATGCGTACGGCCGTGGATGCGCATCAACGGCCGCGAGTTTCAGAACCGCGAGCGGTAGCGAGCAGGCCTGCGGACGATGTGAAACTCAGACGGACTCTCGACTCGCTGTGAACCGCGCTGCGCCCTTCAGACGCTCGGCCGTTCGTGACTTTCCGAGCGCCATCATCACGTCGAATATTCCCGGCCCGACAGGAGACCCAGTGAGCACCGTGCGCGAGCCGTTGATCAACACACCAGCCTTCACGCCAGCCTCGTCGGCATAAGCCCTGAGCACCGACTCGGCCGTCTCGAGTGTGAATGGCTCGAGGGACTCGTATCTGCGACCGAGCTCCACCAGCAGTTCCAGCGTCTTCGGGTCGCCCAGGTTCTTCGCCTTCGCCTTCGGATCGATCGGGTAATCGTCGGCCCAGAACGCCCGGTTGCTTACCGAAAAGTCATCAACCGTGCGTGCACGTGCGCGTAGCAACTCGACCGTCGAGCGGTACCAGTCACGACGGCAACCGTCGGCGGCGTAATCCTCCGACCAGAGTCCCTTCGATCGAAGCTCGCCCTCGACGAGATCCAGGATGCGCTCCTCGGGCAACGCCTTCGAGAGGTACTCGGCATTCATCCAGAGACCCTTCGCGTCCGTCCAGGACCGGTCATCGGAATCGCTGAAGTT
Organism: uncultured Clostridia bacterium; assembly: GCA_964641945.1. Taxonomy (GTDB): domain Bacteria; phylum Acidobacteriota; class Blastocatellia; order UBA7656; family JADIYM01; genus JADIYM01. Next base: position 9,247 of record CAZXLQ010000016.1, on the reverse strand, counting down.
GAAGATCGCATCGGCCCGGTTGATGCCTTCGAGCGAGAACTTGGCGATGAGCTCGTCGACCGACATCACCTCTTCGTCGGTTCCAGGCGACCACCCCAGCAGGGCGATGAAATTCCGGAACGCCTCGGGAACGAACCCGCGGTCGCGATAGGTGGTCAGAGAAACGACCGGCCCGTGCTTTCGCTTCGAGAGTTTCGAGCGATCGGGCGCGAAGATGAGCGGCAGGTGGGCGAACGTCGGCGGCTCAGCCTCGAGTGCCTTGTAGATGAGAATCTGCTTGTGCGTGTTAGATACGTGATCGCGTCCGCGAATCACGTGGGTGATGCGCATGTCGATGTCGTCGACGACGACCGACAGGTTGTAGAGTGGCGATCCGTCCGACTTCAGCAGCACGAGGTCTTCGATCGACTTCATGTCGACGGTCTGATCTCCGTAGACCGCGTCGACGAACGTCGACACGCCCTCGTCTGGAACTTTGAGGCGTACGGCGAACGGCTCGCCATCTGCGGCGCGACGGTCCGATTCTGCGGAGTCGAGGTCGCGGTATGGATTGCGCACCTTCTCGCCGGCGTTGGCGCGAGCGCGATCGGCGATGTCTGCCTTGACCGTCTTGTCGTCGGTCGCCTGTTTGGGCGTGAAGTCGCGGTATGCCTTTCCATCGGCCACCAGCTGCCCTACGGCGCTTCTATGGCGATCGACGTACGCCGACTGATAATACGGGCCCTCGTCCCAGTCGATACCGATCCACTCCAGTCCCTCGAGAATCGAGCGCGTCGATTCGTCGGTCGACCGCTGTTTGTCCGTATCCTCGATCCGCAGGATCATCGTCCCGCCGTGCTTGCGGACGAAGAGCCAGTTGAAGAGCGCCGTCCGCGCGCTGCCTATGTGGAGGTAACCGGTGGGCGACGGTGCAAACCGCACCCGAATTGGATTGGCCATCGTGAGGTCCCTTCAATGCAAAGAGGCAAGCGTTCGCTTGCCTCTTTGTCCTGTCCAGAATTAAAGCGGAGACGGCAGGATTCGAACCTGCGGTACCCTTTCGGGCACAACGATTTAGCAAACCGCCGCCTTAAGCCACTCGGCCACGTCTCCGGAAAGCGACGCCGGCATTTCTACCGGAGCCTTTCGCACATTGTCAACCGGGCCCACTGGCAGCTCGCGCTCGAGGGAAAGCCGCGGGACCAGAACCGCGAGCGTAACGAGCGACCGGCCGTGAGTTCCAGGGTAGTTCTTGCCACGGCCAGCCGTGAACTCCACGGAAGTGGTAACCACGGCCGGCCGCTCGCTACGCTCGCGGTTCTGGGCCCCTCTGGCGGTGCCATTCATCCTTGATCGAGCCGGGCCTTGACCATCTTGACGTCTTCCCAGACGTCGCGTTTCTTCGAGGGGTCTCTGAGCAGGTACGCCGGATGAAAAGTCGGCATGACCGGGATTCCACGGAACTCGAAGAAATGCCCCCGGAGCTTCGTAATCCCGCCCTTGAAACCGAGCAGGGACTGGACCGGCGTGTTTCCGAGCGCGACGATGATCTTCGGGGCGACGGCGATGATCTGCCGGTGCAGGAATGGCTCGCACATCGACGACTCGTCCTTCTCGGGTGCCCGGTTTCCCGGGGGCCTGCACTTGACGACGTTCGCGATGTAGACGTCTTCGCGCCGCAGTCCAATCGACTCGATGATGCGGTCGAGCAACTGCCCCGCTGCACCGACGAAAGGGCGTCCACTTGCGTCTTCGTCGGCTCCCGGACCTTCACCGGCGAACATCAGCGACGCATCAGGATTCCCTTCGCCAAATACGATGTTCGTTCGTCCGGGATGAAGCTTGCAGCGCGTGCAGTCACCGAGATCCGCGCGAATGTCCTCGAGCGACTCGCCCGCCGATCCCGACGTGACAACCGGCGCGGACACCTTCTTGACTGGCATTGGCTCCCTTTCTTCCGACTTTTCCAGAACTGCAGCCCGTGACGCCTCCAAACCGGAAACCGGCACGGAAGCGGCCGTCGGACCCGCGCTGACATAGCCGTCACCGATGTCACGCGCGTACCGCGCGAGCGCCGCGACCTCCCGGGCGAGCTCGGCAAGCTCTTCGCGATCCTCGACGTCGCTCATCGCGGGACTCGAGACGCCGCCGCGGCAAGCGCCGCATCGAGAATCCGATCCGCGAGCTTCCGCTTCGACATCATCGGCAGCTCCTCGGCTTGCCCGTCGCGGCCGACGAGCACGGCGATGTTCGTGTCGCCGTCGAAGCCGGCGCCGTCCACCGTCACGTCGTTCGCGACGATGAGGTCGGCGTTCTTCGACTCGAGCTTCTTTCGCGCGTTCGCGACGAGATCGTTCGTCTCTGCGGCGAATCCCACGAGCATCCGGTCACCCTTGACCGCGCCGACGGCCGCAAGAATATCCTGCGTCTTCTCGAGCTCGATCGTCATCGTGTCGCCGGACTTCTTGATCTTGCGGTCCGCAACCGCAGTCGGACGGTAGTCGGCCACCGCGGCAGACTTCACGATCATCGTCGCCCATTCGACGCGCTCCAGCGTCGCCTCTGCCATTTCGGCGGCGGTCTCGACGCGGACGACGTTCACGCCGCTCGGGACATCGATCGCCACCGGTCCCGAAACGAGCACGACCTCGGCGCCCCGCGCTGCCGCGGCTTCGGCGACGGCGTAGCCCATACGGCCCGACGACCGGTTCGTCACGAAACGGACCGGGTCGATCGGCTCCCGCGTCGGGCCCGCCGTAACGAGCACGCGCTGGCCCTCGAGGTCGCGCCGTCCCGAGCTCGAACGCAGCAGCTCGAGCGCCCGGTCCGCGATATCGCGCGGTTCCGCCAGACGGCCTTCACCAACCATTCCGCACGCCAGATACCCGCTCCCCGACTCGACGATGTGCACGCCGCGTGCGGCCAGCCTGGCGATGTTCTCGCGCGTCGCCGGGTGGTGGAGCATCTCGACGTTCATTGCCGGCGCCACTAGCACGGGCACGGTCGTCGAGACATAAAGCGTCGTCACGAAATCGTCGCAGATGCCGTTGGCGAACTTGGCGAGGATGTTGGCTGTCGCCGGCGCGACGACGAGCAGATCGATGGATTGGGCCAGCTCGATGTGACGAATCGCTCCAGTGGCACTCGGCTCCCACATCGACGTGATGACGGGATGACCAGAGAGTCCTTCGAACGTGACGGGACCGACGAACTGCTGCGCCGATTCCGTCATCGCTACGCGGACGTCCACGCCGTCCTGCTGCAGCAATCGCAGGATCTCGGCTGCCTTGTAGGCGCCGATACAGCCGGTGACGGCAAGGGCCACTCGTGGCATATCAGGCATGAGCATTCTCACGGCCGAACGTCCCGAGGATCGAGTCGATGCGTTCACGTTGCTGCGCAAGCCTGCTGCGGTGCGCAATGACGAGGCTCTCGAGAACCGTCGACGCCCGCTCGAGCTCGTCGTTCACGACCACAAAAGAGTATTCGAACACGCATTGCACTTCCTGACGCGCTGTCTCGAGCCGCTCCGCGAGGTCCTCCGAGTCGGCGACGCCGTCCTCGATAGCCCTCGACCGCAGGCGCTCCTCGAGCACCCGGTACGAGGGCGGGAGAATGAAGACGAAGACAGCCTCCGGCATTGCGGCCCTCACGGCCGTTGCACCCTGTATGTCGACGACGAGGAACATGTCACGGCCGCTCGAAAGCGATTGCTCGAGCAACGTGCGGGACGTTCCGTACAGGTTCCCGCCGTGTATCCGTGCATATTCGAGGAAGTCACCTGTAGATATGCGGTGTTCGAACTCGTCCCTGCTGAGGAAGTGGTAGTCCACTCCGTCCCGCTCCTGCCCTCGCGGCGCCCTCGTCGTGCACGTGATGACCCGGCCCGTGTTTTCGAGGCGCGCCGTGACCCGGTCGACGAGCGTCGACTTTCCCGAGCCGGACGCCGCCGAGACGACGAAGAGCTGGCCACGATCACTCGACATTCTGTACTTGCTCGCGCAGTTTCTCGACCTCGGTCTTGATCGTGATGGCCGACTCGCTGATGTCGACGTCACCCGATTTCGAAAGTGTCGTGTTCGCTTCGCGGTTCATCTCCTGCAGCAGGAAGTCCAGGCGCTTACCCGTCTCTCCGGTCTCGCCGTTCATGGCCTGGCGGAACTGCGTGAGATGGCTCTTGAGCCGCGCGAGCTCCTCGGCGATGTCGGTCCGCTCGGCGAGATACGCGACCTCCTGCGCGAGCCGAGTCTCGTCCAGCGGCTTGCCGCGCACGAGCTCCGCGAGTCGCTTGTCGAGACGGTCACGGTACTGCGACGGAAGGTCCACCGCGCGCGCTTCGATCTCGGGCACCAGCGATTCGATCCGGTCGAGCCGGCTCGACATCTCTGCTGCGAGCTCGGCACCTTCGACAGCGCGCATCGCAACGAGCTCGGCCAGCGCCGCGGTCAGGGCCTCCGTCACGACGAGGGCGACGTCTGCCTCGGTGCCAGACGACTCGGACCCCGACTGAAGCACGCCGGGCAATCTGAGGACCGATTCGACGGGCACGTCGCCAGTCAACCTGAATTCGTCCTTCAGCACCTGGATTGCATCGAGGTAGCTGCGGACCGCGTCACGATTTACTGAATACGTCGACGTCGTGCCGCGCTCGAGACCGATCGTCGCATCCACGCGACCTCGCTTGAGCGCCGCGGCGACCTGCTTCTTGATCGCGATCTCCATCGACGCGAGCTCCTGCGGCAGCCGCACGTGGACGTCGAGGTGGCGATTGTTGACGGCACGGATTTCCACGGTTGCCTTTACGTGTTCGCCGTCGGCGCTGCCGCGGCCAAAGCCAGTCATGCTCTTGATCATTTTGGGTTCGAGTGTGCTTCGCGTGGTCGCGTGCTAGGGGTCATTGACCGCGGGAACCGGATCTCTGACCGACGGTGTGTCGTCGAACTGCATTTCGTAGAGCGCGCGGTAGAGACCGTTGCGCTCGAGCAGGTCCTCGTGGCGGCCTTGTTCAACGACGCGTCCGCCATCGAGGACCACAATCTTATCGGCGCGTTGGACGGTGGACAAGCGATGGGCAATCACTAGGCTCGTGCGACCCTCCATGAGGTTCGCGAGCGCCTGTTGCACTTCCCGCTCGGAATGGGTGTCCAGGGCGGACGTGGCTTCGTCGAGGACGAGGATCGGGGCGTTCTTCAGGACGGCACGGGCAATGGCCAGACGCTGTCGTTGACCCCCGGAAAGCCGCATGCCCCGCTCGCCGATCGTCGTCGAATATCCATCCGGGCGCTCCTCGATGAATCCATCCGCATAGGCCACCACCGCCGCACGACGTACGGCCTCCGCGTCGGGCTCGTGCGCGCCGTACGCGATGTTGGCGAGTACCGAGTCGTTGAAGAGGATGGTCTCCTGCGACACGAGCGCCACCTGCCGTCGCAGACTCTCGAGCGTCGCCGTCCGGACGTCGACCCCATCGACGAGCAACTGACCACCTGTCGCGTCGTGAAGTCGCAGCATCAGGTTTGCCATCGTGGACTTTCCCGCGCCCGAGTGACCGACGAGCGCGACGACCTCACCCCGGTCGATGGTGAGGTTCACGCGGTGCAGGACGTCGCGATCGCCATCCGGGTAGCGAAACGTCACGTCGCGGAACTCGATCCGGCTCGCGAACGGCTTCAGATCCTGAGCGCCGGGCGGATCCGTCTGTTCGGTGTGCGTGTCGAGGATTGAGAAAATCCTGGCACTTGCGGCAAACGCCTGCTGATACTGGTTCTGCACTCGCGACAGGCGACGAACCGGGTCATAAAGCCGGAAAACCGCCACCACCCAGCCAACGAGCGCCCCGGCCGACATTTCGCTGCTCGCGACGATCGACTGGGCATATAGAAGGAAGAGCGCGATCGCGATCATCCCGATCAGTTCGAGCAGAGGTGACGACAGGAAGTTGACGACGGCCGCACGGTACTGACTCCGGGCAAGTTGTTCGGCAGCCCTGCTGAAACGTCGACTCTCGAACCCCTCGGCGCCAAATGCCTTGACGATGGCGATACCGGTAATGGCTTCCTGGGCCGTGCCGTAGAGGTCCTCCGTGTCGCGGAGCGCGGCGTTGCTGCGGTGTCGCAACCGCCTGCCGAGCCGCACGGTGACGAAATAGACGATGGGCCCGAGCGCCAGGAAGACGAGCGTCAGTTTCCAGTTCAGAATGAAGACGAAGGCGAGAATGCCGAGGAACGTGAAGCCCTCACGGAGCAGATCCGCAACGAGATACGACACGCCAAGCTGGACCTTCTCGGTGTCGTTTGCCAGGTGCGCCAGCAGCGAGCTCGACGGGTACTTGTGGAAGAAGACCGGCGACTGACGGAGGATGTGCTCGTAGAGCTGCCGTCGAAGGCGCGTGACGACCTTGAGTCCGGTGCTCGTCATGAGCATGTTGGACGCGTATTCGGAGAGTCCCTTGACGAGCGTAATCGCGACCAGCGACCCGGCGAGCATCGGCCAGTAGGCCGCTCCAGCCGGAAAGAGGCCGCGAATGAACCCCGTGAGCCCCGTAGACCCTGCGGGGCCGAGCGTGAGCGGATCGGACGCAGCGCTCTTCAGTCCGTCCACTAGCGGAATCACGAGCGCCGTCACGACAGTCTCCAGGCCACCGACGAGAGCCGTGAGCAGGACGGCGAGCACGAAGACGGGTGCGTGCGGCCTGACGTAAGCGAAGAGCCGAAGGAATTCGCTCTTCGGTTGTCGGTGTTCGACCTCGGTCATACCTCGAAAAATGCAGTGTAGCACCGTTCCCGGATAACCCACAAAGCCAATAAGTGCAAATATTTGGAGCCACCGATCGAATCGGGCGGGTACTTTCTCCCGGTATCTCAGCCGCCGATGTTGCGATCGGTGCCCATACACGGTAGAAAATGGGCGCGATGAACAACCAAACCGCAGGCCCAGAGCCGACCGACGCGCATGGACGAGTGGTTCTCTTCAACCCGAGTCCGTGGTTCGAAACGAACTACTACGGTCTTCCGCTTCCGCTCCTCGCAGTTGCGGCGATTCCGCACGATCGCGGCTATCCTGTCTCGATCATCGTGCAGGATGTCGACGACGATGCCGAAGCGCAGGTCCTCGAGGCATGCAAGGATGCGATCGTCTTCGGGGTTTCGTCTCTGACCGGTTCCATGATCGGCGAGGGTCTGAAGATGTGCGCCACGGTGCGCGAACACTTCCCGTCGCTTCCCATCGTCTGGGGCGGCACGCACGCGTCGGTTGCGCCCGAGCAGACGGCCGAACACCCGCTCGTCGACGTCGTTGTGGCCGGACAGGGCGAAGCGACCTTCATGGATCTCATCGAGGCGATCGAAACCGGCCGTTCGTACGATACGGTCGCCGGAATCTACTTCAAGAAGGATGGCAAGGTCGTATCCACCGGCTGCCGTCCGACCGTCGATATCGACGGTCTGCCACCGATGCCGTTCGATCTTCTCGACATGGAGCGGTTCATCCTGCTGCATTCGCAGGCGATGGAGGTACGGACATCGGGAAAGCGCGCCGTAACGTACTACAGCAGCTACGGCTGCCCGTTCAGCTGCAGCTTCTGCTCGGAGCCCGTGACTTCCAACCGGCGCTGGTACGCGAAGAGCCCCGAGCGGGTGATCCGGGAACTGGAGCTCCTGCATGACAAATACGGGGTTGAAGTGGTGGTTTTCGAGGATCCGATCTATTTCATCGATGTGAAGAGGGTCCGCCGAATTGCGGAGCTTATGATCGAGCGCAATCTCAACATCGAGTGGGCCGCGACGAGCAGGCTCGAAGCCATCAAGCGCCTCGACGATGAAACGTGGGACGTCCTCAAGAGAAGCGGATTCGTGCAGGTCTTCATCGGCATCGAATCGGCGTCCCCGACCGTTCTGAAGGCGATCGGAAAGAAATACACGGCAGACGACATCGTCGAGGTGGCCCGAATTCTGCACGATCGGGACGTGACAATGACGGGCTCGTTCATTCAGGGCATTCCGGTGAAGACCGAGGACCGTACGCTTGCCGAGATCGGACTCGAGGATCTCAAGCTGGCGTCCGAGACGGTACTTCGAATCTACGAAGTCAACCCGAAGGCCACCATCCACCTCCTGATGTACACCCCGTATCCCGGGAGTACCGCCTATACGCTGGGTCTGGAGAACGGGCTCGTGCCGCCGCCGGATCTGGAAGGCTGGAAGCACTTTGTCCACGCCTCGAATCAGGTGCCGTGGATGCTCCCGGACCAGGAGACTTTCGTCATCACCTCGAAGATCGCCCAGAAGGCGCTGCGTGGACGCCATCGTGACCGGGCGCGTTTTCGACGCAAGAAGCTCCGGGGAGCGCTGTTGTATGCCTATTCCGCCATCACTCGTGCGCGTTACCGGCGCGGCTATTTCGGCTTCCCTATAGAGCAGCGGCTGATGGCACGTATCGCAAAGAACGTCATTTCGTCGCGATATCCCGATGCGCAGAACAACGGAATGATGATCTGACGGCGACAGGTCCTCTCCGCGTGATGCGCCGGTCGTTGCCGCGCAGCGGTTTGGTTTTGAGTTGTGTCTGCCTTGGTGTGCGACCCGCTCGCTATCCCTCGCGGTACTGCTCTAGCGTCTGCCGGCGGTGCATCTCCAGTTGCGTCGGCCTGGAGTGCGACCCGCTCGCTATCGCTCGCGGTACTGATCTTCCCACTGCCGGCGGTGCATCTCCGGTCGCGTCTGCCTCGTCACCAGGCACCTCACGGTAATCTGCCTGGTCACCAGGCATGATCAATACCGCGAGCGGTGGCGAGCGGGTCGAGTTGCAGGCAGAGCACCCCAACGCTGCTGTATTGGAGCCTCCGAAAAGCGCCGCATTGATGGTGCCTCCGAAGAGCGCCGCAGGCGCGAAAGAACCAGAGCCCACGGCGCAAGCCGTGGGTCATCAACGGACAATCGGCAGAGCCCCGACAGGGGCGAAACATGGTCTGCAGGCGCGCTCGACCACGTTGTATCGCCCCTGCCTGGGCTCTCGCGTCTTTGGTCGATATTCCCACGGCTTACGCCGTGGGCTCTGGAGTTTGGCATACCGAGTCGACCGCGGAGCGGTCGAAGGAAATAGCCGTGGGTCGCGGGGGCGAGTGCAACGAGCACACGCGACCCGCGGTACTGACGCCAACCTCGCTCCGACCGCGGAGCGGTCGCATCGTCAGTCTCAGAGACAACGTGTGTCGCAGCGATGCCGCGCCCATCGTGTTGCTTGCAATTCAGGAATCAATGCGACCGCTCCG
>CAZXLQ010000015.1:26480-30992 GCA_964641945.1 uncultured Clostridia bacterium | reverse complement strand
AGGAACAGTCCGGCAGCAGCGACCTGTTTCGGACCCTCATCGAGGCAGAACGGGCCTCGGAGTTTGCCGGGCTGCACATGGCCGAATCGGCGGCCGCGGCGGGAGACGCCGCAAGGTCGAGCCCGGCCGCCTCGCACCCGTGGGTGATGTACAGCCTCGCGTTTGCCTCCTTTCGACTGCGGCAGTGGCAGTCCGCGCTCGATCTCTTCACGGCAATCTCGGTCGACTGCCCGCACTGGCCGAGACCCTGGGTACTCGCGCACCGCTGCCTCGCGTCGCTCGGCCGGTCCGACGATGCCTCGAACATCATCTCGGCCGCCTCGACGCGGTTTCCACAGGACTGGCGAGTCTTCCTGACGCTCGTCGAAGACCACGTGGCGCGCAACCGCTGGTCGCAACTCGGAGACGTGCTCGATGAACGGCTGGGTGACTGGTCACCGTTCGTGGAGGACCTGACTCCACTCAAGGCTCTTCTCGTGCGTGCCCGCTGGCGCAGCTACGACGCTTCGGCTGCTGTCGACGTCGCGAAGACCTTCGACGACGACCTGGCCGCTCGTCTCGACAAGCTCCGCGCGGCCGGCTACTTCCGCCGGTTTCGGCTGCCAGTTCCGTCGCTCGTTCAGGACCGCTACCTGTGCGTCGCGACATCGGTGGCGATGGTCCTGCGGTTATATGGCGAAGGCCGCGACGCGGACCCCGCCAGGCTCAACGCCGAGATGGGCGCCGAGGAAGGCGTCAGTTCCTGGCAACTCGATCGCTGGTGCGCGACACGCGGCCTGCGGGCAATCGACATCCGCTGTGACCTGGACGCGATTCGGGGCGCGCTCGACGAGGGCTTCCCGCTGCTCGCCTGCCGTCAGGGCGTTCTCATGAACCACATGGAGGTCATCGTCGGATATGACGACGCCCTCGAGGAGATCGAGGTGACGGACCCGGACGAGGGACTGCCACACTTCATACCGTACGACTTCATCGCCGCTCTCTACACGAAGGCCGCCGACGCACTCGTGGCGCTCCTTCCCGACGACGATGCATCGGTGATGCAGAAGATCGATCGCGAGTGGGTGGACCCGAACGCGTCCATCGTGCGCCGGGCCCGCCGGCTGCTGCACGACGGCGCGGTAGCCGAGGCGCGCGCGAGTCTGGGAGATCTGCCGCCGGGCAGCCGGCACCGGAGGTTTCTGACACTCGAGGCCGGCGAGTCCTTTGCTCCGTTGGCGGCACTTCGCGAGACGGTGCACGCGCTGGCAACCGATGTCGACGTAGATCCGACAACTCGTTTCAACATGGCGCTCTCGTTGTTCTCAATGGGCGCGGAAGACGACGCGGAGCAGGTGCTGCGCGAGTTCGACACGCCAATTCCGGGAGCCTTGCAGCGCTACCGCCGAGCTCTCTCGAGTTTCTGGCGGGGCGACCTGCGGCGGGCCGGCAAGCGGTTCGAAGCCCTCATCGAACGCATGCCGCACGCGGAGGACATCTGGCACACGTACTCATCCGTTCTGCGGGCGAGTGGGCGCGACGACGACGCGGACCGGGCGCTGTCGACGTGCCTCGAGATGTCGCCGGTGCACCTTGGCGCGAATCTCGAGAAGATGCGAATTGACCGACGGCATCGCACGCTAGTGGAACTCGCCGTCGACGCGCGAGCCATCGTCGCTCGCCACCCCAGGGCCGGTGGAGCGCGCTCGATGCTCGCGAGCCTCGAGTCCGCGCTGGGAAACGGAAAGGCCGCTGAGCAGACGTGGAAGGAATACCTCGCGCTTGCCCCGTACTCCGAGGCGGCAAGGGGCGAGCTCACGCAGTGGTACCTGCGCCAGAACCGGCCGGATCTCGCTGCCGCAGTCGAAGCACCCGACGCCACACCCGGCCGCGAGGCGGAAACTGCCGAACCGGCAGGCGAATTCCGGTCGCTCATCCGTCGGGCATGGGACGAATACGGTGCCGGCGAGCGCGGCCCGGCGACCGATGCCCTCAGTGCCCGGCGCGAGGCGCGGTTGCTCGCGCTCGACGAAGACGTGGAGGTCCGGCAACTCGAGCTCAACTTCCTGCTGCTGAAGTCAAACGAATCCGGGACGATGCCGGACCTCGCGGCGGTCCTGCCGGCTCGGTTTCCGTTTCCACTGCGGCGATCGCTCGAGCACTTCATCGGCCGAATCGATCACCGCTGGACGACGCCGCCGATCGCAGAGCATCTCGCAAAGTGGGCCGACGCCCTCGTGGCGCCCTCCGATCTCTCGCCAGAGGGACGACTCGCGCGCACCTACCTCGACGAAATCGCAGGATTGGCCGTCGCCGCGCGAACGACATATCTGGAGATTGCCGAACGCGACCGCATCGACGAGGCGTACCATCGGGCCGCGGTCATTGCGTACCGGCGCGGCGACTTCAACGACGCGATTCGCGACGTTCGGGCGTGTGTCGAGCTTACGCCCGGATACGAGGATGCATGGGGCCTGATGTGCGACCTTGGTCGCGCTGCGGATTCCCCGCGGCACATGCTCGAAGGACTCTCCCATCGAATCGACATCACGCCATACGACGAAGAATTCGCCGGACAGTACATCGAACTGCTCGTGCAGATGCAGGGCATCGACGAAGGCCGTGAGTGGCTCGACGCCTCGGGCCATCGATACACGGCAGACTTCGTCCGTTGGTGGCAGCTCGAGTTTCTCGGCATGTCGAATAACTGGTCGCAGGTACTTGCGAACATCGACGACGAATACCGCGCGGCGAGCCCCCGCGCCGCGCTGACCTTCGAGTATCGGGCGCTTGACCGGCTTGGACGGACCGAGGCCTCCGCCGCCGTGCTCGACCGGGCTCGCGAGCTGTTCCCGGACGACCCCCTCTTCGACGACCTTCACGCCTGCTCTCTCGTGAATCGTGATCCCGATGCCGCCAGGCGCATCTACGAGCGGATGCTTGCAGTTCGACCGGGCCTTGCCTCGGCGCGAATCGTCGAGCACGCGCCGCCGAACGAGCTCGCCGCCATCGTGCTGCAGACGCTGGCCGGTTCCGATCTCAATGCGGCTGCGCGTCGGAACGCCATACGCGGATTCGGAGACGCACTGGCGGACCCGAAGCACGCGCGGGTGCAGCTAGAAGTGTTCGAGCGGCTCGCAGTAACCGACCCGACTTTCGCCTACGTGCACAGCGTGCTCTCGGGGCTCTACGAGGATGCGGGACGCTGGACGGATGCCGTGCGGGCATCGAGGACCTGCGTCGAGCTCGAGCCGTACAACGCCGTGGCGGCGCTCCGCCTCGGTTACGTCCTGATCGAAACGAACCCGGAGGAAGCCCTCGGAGTGCTTCGCGCGGCCCACTCTCGGACGGGCGACGGTCGTGCGCTCGGCCCGATTGCGAGGGTCCTGAATGGTCTAGGTCGAGTGCGCGAGGCAGCCGATGCCTATCGCGCCGTGCTCGACGCGGACCCGTCTGATGGCGCAGCCGTGGTAGCCGTAGTGGACCTCGGAGGATTCACTCTCAAGGCGTTCGATTCGGTGACGGCGGCGTTGCGATTCGACGCCCCGTCGACGGCGCCGCGGTTCTCGGTCGTAGCCGTCGAAACGGCGATGGCTGTCGGAAAACCGCTACTCTGGGCGTGGGAGCGCGCCGCAATGGACCGCTTTGCGGAGATCACCGAAAACCCAGCTGACGCCCTCGAGCGAGAGACACTCGAATCGATGCTCTTCGTCTGGGGGAACAGCCTGAATCGTCAGCACGTCGTGAAGATGGCCGCGCCTTCGATTTCCAGGCGCATCAAGCTCGAGGCGCTATCGCGCTTCAAGCCGTGGGGGAAGAACACCTCGTGGCTGCCGACGCGAGCGGCTCTCGAACGTCGAGCGGCGATCGCTTCCGCCCGATTCAAGGCCGCACGCGACAGGGCCGTCGAGTCTCAATAGTCGGTCCAGTAGTCGAGCATCTCCGGGCTCCAGTAACGCGAAGGCAGGATGGTGACGCACGCCGTACGCGACGGATTGACGAGCAACGGCACGAGGTTCTGCGAGAGTACTCCGTCCGGCAGATGCTTTCGTGCGACGACGAATGTGGCGTGGTACATCCGGTCGTTTGCACCTATCGAGAATGGCACCGAGACCTTGAGGGCGCGGGCCTTGTCGTCGGCCACGTATTCGGCAAAGGCGCGCACCTGCGGATCTTCCGATTCCGGGGTGAGCTGTCGGATCGCGTCTACGGTCTCGCGAAGAACCTCCGGAGATTCATCGAAATCCGTGGCGGCGCAGTAGACGACGGACGCCGGCGAGTCCTCGGGACCCGGATCGAACAGCAGGTCGTTTGCGCCGGCGATCGAGCCCCATACCACCGTGGATCCCGAAAACAGGTGCTCCTGCTCGACGATGATCGTCCAGAGCGGGTCTTCCTGTCTCATCCAGTTCGGTGGAACGAGCTTGCGGTAGGCGCTCTCCGAGAGCGACGGAGAGCCAACTGCTTCGAATAGCGCCCGGCAGTCCCGGATGATGTTGCGTCGCACGCGACGTGTTCCTCCTGATTCCTTGT
>CAZXLQ010000015.1:23614-26380 GCA_964641945.1 uncultured Clostridia bacterium | reverse complement strand
CGACCCGCGCCGATCCCTGCGTCTTGTCGTTTCCTGCGGCCATAGCCGCAAGCCTCCCGCTCGCCGTTGCGGTCGACGAGTTCACGGAAGACGGAGCGCCCGACCTCGTAGGCGCATACCGGCGGCCCGACGGCACCGGCCTCGTGGTGGTCTGGCCAGGTCGACCCGACGCGCTCGTCGCGTGCTCCAGGGAGGAGCGCGAGCCGCTCTCTTCACCTTGCTCGGTCACGACCACCGCCGAGACTCCCGACCTCGTCGCGACCGGAGACTTCGACAACGATGGCCACCGCGATCTCGCCATCGCGGCTCACGGCACACAGGCGATCGACGTTCTGACCGGGAACGGGCGCGGCGTTCTGAACGCGACACGCACACTGGCAGTGCCCGGTCGCGTGACCGCGATGGCGTCAGGCGACGTCAATCTGGCGGACGGTCTCGCGGATCTCGTCGTCGCACTGTCGGACGATGCGGGGGCACGACTGCTCGTTTTCGAAGGCCCCGACGGCACGCTTCGCGCCGAGCCCGAAACTATCGACCTCCCGGCACCGGCACGTCGTGTCCGGATTGGCGCGATCGACGGCGCTATGTATGGCGACGTCGAAGTCGAACTCGAGTCGACCACACTCGTCGTTGTAGGACGTAACCGTCTCGTCCTTGCGGGCCCGAGACCGCGTCCGACAGAGCCTGCCACCGTGCGCGTCGCCTCGTCGGCGGTATCGGCACGTCCGGCCGACCCGGCGGCCACGCGAATGCGGCTCAACGGCGACGCGATCGATGACGACGTTCGACTCGTCGCCGGCGCCTCGGAGCCACAGGTGCGCCTGTCTTCGCCAGCGGCGACGTTTACGGTGACGTCCGCGCTCGATTCGGGACCCGGCACGCTGCGCGACGCGATCGAGATGGCCAACGCGAGCGAAGGACCGGACGAAATCGACTTTGCGATCGGGACGGGTGCGCAGTCGATCGTCCTCGAATCGATGCTGCCCGACGTCACCGATCCCGTGACGATCGACGGCACGTCGCAGCCCGGATTCGCCGGTCGGCCGCTCATCAACGTGAGCGGCGACGACACACAGCTGAGGATGGTTCGCATCACGGCCGGGCAGTCGGTCCTGCGCGCCATTTCGGTCACGAGCTTTCGGTCGGACGAGCAGGGTCGAAACGGAGCCGTGACGTTTGCCGGCGGAGGCTCGAACCGGGTCGAGGGGTGCGTCTTCGGCACGAACGAAGCGGGCGACGAGCTGCCGTGCGGCACCGGCGTCGCATTCGAGGGCTCGAGCTCGAACACGGTGGGTGGCGCCTTCGACGGAGCACGCAACGTGTTCGGCTGGTGCATCCTCGGTGTAGTGCTCATTGGTGAAGGGTCCGGAGACAGTGTCGTCCAGAACAACGTCTTCGGAACGAATGCCTCGATGGACGGATTCGCCCAGTGCTCGCTCGGCGTGCTCGTCGAAGACAATCCCCGCAACCTGATTGGCGGCGTCCTGCCCGGCGAAGGCAACGTCGTCGTCAACTGCTACACCTACGGCATCGACGTGATCTCGGTGAACTCGGCCGAGAATCTGGTCCAGGGCAACTGGGTCGGCATTACGCCAGATGGCCGCACCGGCATGGACAACTACGTCGGCGTGGACATCTGCGGCGGCGCTGAAAACGGTGCGAAGGCCAATCTCGTGGGAGGCACCGCGACAGGGGCTGCGAACCGCATCGTGGGGAACAGGCTCGGTGTGGTGGTTGGAACCGAGCCAATCGTCGACGCGACCGAGAACCGGATTCTCTGCAACGAGATCGACCAGTCCCGCGAGATCGGCATCGACCTCGGAATGGACCAGATCTCGATGCTCGATGACGACGATACCGACGTCGGCTCGAACGACCAGCAGAATGCGCCGGTTCTCGAATCGCTCGAGATCGTGGGTGATCAGGCCATGGTCACGGGACGGCTGTCGAGCGCGCCGAACGAAGCCTTTCGCATCGAGCTTTTCAGCGGCTCGTCGCGAACCCAGGCCGGTTACGGCGGCGGAGGCGTGCTGGTCGGGACCGTGAACGTGGCCACGGACTCGGACGGCAACGGCGGGCTCGCGATCACCATTCCATTCGAACGGCTTCGTGGAGAGTCCGTTGTCGCCACGGCGACCGATGCGTCCGGCGACACGTCGGAGTTCTCGATCAGTCTCGCGCTCGACGTGTTGTGGGAGGCGCCCGATCCAAACGGAGGGACCAATCCACCGCCCCGAAATCCGTCGGTCCGGGTCCAGCAGGACGGCGAGGCAAGCCCCGGAGTCGTGTCGGGCGCGTCACCTCGGGCGCTGACGGGTTACAAGGTGTATCGGGGGACGACTCCGGACTTCGCGATTTCGCCGGCGAACCTCTTCCAGTCATTGCCGCCCTCGACGATGCTTCCGACGTTCGTGCTCGGCACGGGTGCGTTCTTCCGGATCACGGCGTGTTACGACACGGGCGAGAGCGCGCCTACCGATGCGATACCTGGCGGCGTGCCTCCGGTCATTACGTCCGCGGTGCGCAAGGGACAGAAAGTCGTCATCACCGGAACGGGATTTGCGGGCGGCGTCGTGGTTTTCGCGAGCGGGCTTCCGTTCGTGAAGCGCGCCAAGGTCAAGGACGACGGGACGCGGGTCATCCAGAAGAATCCCGTGATCACGGGAGAGGCCTTGTCGGACGTTGCCGCGCGACTCGGCTTTGCCACGATCCAGGTACGCAACGCGAGCGGGGGCTCGGACCTCGCGCGTATCGCCGGCCCTGTGA
>CAZXLQ010000015.1:21844-23514 GCA_964641945.1 uncultured Clostridia bacterium | reverse complement strand
CATTGCGCGAAGCGCCGTCTCGCCGTGAGACACCGCGAGCCGATAGACTCGCCAACGTGCCGTCGCCAATAGTCACCGTTTCCCTCTTCGGGTTCGAGAAGTCGGAACGCCTCTGGGCTTTCGCGCAGATGGGTTTTGCCCGCCGTCCGATCGCGCTTGCCCGCGGCCTGCGGTTCTGGAAGCTGCTCGGCAGCGGGCACGGAGGCGGATTCAGCCTGCGACCGAACTGGAAGCGGTACGGTCTGCTCGCCGTGTGGGAGACGGCCGACGCGGCCGACGCATTCCTCGCTGGCTCCGCGGTGTTCCTCGACTACCGCAATCACGCATCCGAGACCTGGACGGTTCGGCTCGCGCCGACGAGTGCGCACGGACTGTGGTCCGGCACGAACCCGTTCACTCCGCCGGCTGCAACGGACGAGTCAACGAGTGACGCGCCGGTTGCCGTCCTGACCCGGGCCACGCTGCGACTCTCGCGCGCGCGTGCATTCTGGGGCGCAGTGCCCGCCACGAGCGAAGCACTGAGCTCGGCCGGCGGCCTGATCCGTTCGATCGGAGTCGGCGAGGCGCCTTTCATCCGGCAGGCAACGCTCAGTTTCTGGCGCTCGGAAGCCGATGTGCGCGCGTTCGCCTACACTTCGTCGCCGCATCGCGAAGTCGTGCGCCGTACGCGCGACGAGGGCTGGTACGCGGAGGAACTCTTCGCGCGCTTTCGTCCCATCGCGTCCGAGGGTACGTGGGACGGAATCGACCCGCTCGAGGGGCTGCTGTGATGGACGGGCGGCGACTTCCTGTCACATACGCGGCGTGTCCTTCCTGCGGTGCCGATGACGGCGAGACCCTCTTCGAAGCCCCCGCGCAGCTCATCGACCTCGACCAGCGGTTCCGCTTCGCGACGTGCCGCCAGTGCAATCTCGTCTACCTCGTCGATCGCGTCGACGACGCCGCGATCGGGGCGCTCTACGACGCGGACTATCCGCTGCATCGCGGTCCGGCGCTCTGGGGACCGTTCGCCCGCCTCGTCGCGGACGACAACGCCCGAGTCGATGCGGCGAGGGTCGCACGCGTACTATCGCAATCGACGCTCGGGCCGGACGATGTCGTGCTCGACGTCGGTTGCGGCCGCCCCACGTTTCTCGAGGCACTTCGCGACCGGACGGGTTGTCGCGCAATCGGACTCGATGCGGTTTCTTTGCCTCCGGATGCGGCGGTAGCCGGGATCGTGACGGCGCGGGGCGTGCCGCCCGACTGGCCGCAGGAGGTCGTCGAGGCCGCTCCGTTTTCAGTCGTCACCATGTGGCACGCGCTCGAGCACGACCCTCACCCGGTGACGACGCTCACCTGGCTGCGGAATCGGATGCGGCTGGGGGGACTGGCGGTTATCGAAGTCCCGGACCTCGAGGGTGCAACCGCGAGATGGATGGGCAAACGCTGGCCGGGTTGGCACACGCCGCGCCATGCATCGGTGTTCACGGTGGAGACATTGCGAGCAGTCGCCGAGCGGGCCGGCTGGCGGGTCGTCGCGCACGAGCGGACAGGGACGCTTGCGCCATTCGTGCTGGTGGCGCTGGGGGTTCTCGATGCCGTGGGATTCCGGTTTGGCAGGCACTCGGCGCCGTTGGTGTTTCCGGTGTGGGCGCTGGGGATGGCTCTGACGTGGCCGTGGCTCGGGC